>NZ_JBEOXR010000119.1:0-1548 GCF_040296665.1 Streptomyces sp. NPDC002057 | reverse complement strand
TTTGCGGCTGCCCCTGCCAGCGCAGAGCCACGACGCGACTCTCCGAAGTTCCCCAGGTCAGGTGTGGTGGCGTGTACCGAAGATCACGCGTGCGCGACGCGAGTTTTCAATTGATCGAAAGACGCAGGCCCTCGTTGCGGCCGCGCGCAGAATGTTGAGACACGAGGACGACGTCGCCCCGGCGGCGCCGGAGCAGCGCCGACGATGGTGGCGGGCGGCGTGAAATCGCCTAGCCAAGCACTCCACCCGTGCGGTTACTTCTAGCCATGAGTGACGACGAGTGGACTTACGAGCCTGTGAAACCGGGTGACATCCCAACGCGGTACAGGGTTGTCCCTGAGCGCGTTTACAGGCTTGCGACCGAGTGGACGGACATCCTCGCTGCGGATGCCGACAAGCGAGGCATGACGCTCCTTGAGTACGTCGGCTGGGTAGGCAGGATGCCCCACGAGGAACTGCTCGTTTACCGCGACCGAGTCAGGAAGGGCGTCGGTGGTCCGGAGTTCGAGGCCCTGTACGACGCTTGGCTGTACGCGCGGACGGCAGTGCAAGTGACCCAGATGTGGATCGCCGACCGTTGGCATCAGGAGACGGACTACGACGGTTAGGTCTGCTCTCCCTCCCAGCCGTCGTTCCTCCACTCGTACTCGTGGAACAGGTACCAGAGGTCGACGCCCCTCGTTGCCGGTGTGCCGGCCACCGTCAGCCGGCCGAACGCCACCGGCCGGCCGTCGCCGTCCTTCTCGACGGCGGTGCACTCGAACCGCTCGGTGACGTCGGATGCCTGGGCGCGGATGCTCCAGCCGACGAACCGCCGGTACGTCTTCCCGGCCTCGAAGAACACCGGCTTCGGCGGGTTGATCCACAGCCCGTAGCTCGTGCCCCCATTGGGATGGTGGGCGAACCCTGTCCGCTTCGGGTCGATGTCCTGTACGACGCCGTCAACGACAAGGACGGTGCCGGTGGCGGGGACGAGGACACCGGGCTCGGCGGGGACGGGCTTCGGTTCGCAGGGGAAGCCGAGGCGGCATGCGTCGATCTCGTCGTGCTCGACGCCGTGGATCGAGCGGTGGCTCCGATGGTTGGCCTGCATGCGTCGGGTCATCGCACTTCCTCCGTCCAGTCGAGGGCGTCCCAGTGGTGCTGGCGCCTGACCACCCAGTCGACGCCGTAGTCGTCGGTCACGCAGCGGCCCAGGGCGAAGGGCTCACCGTTCTCGACCCGCACGAGCTCGACGCTGAACGTCTGCTTCTTCCCGGGGCGGTACTCCCGCCGGTAGGTCTTCCCCACCTCGAAGAAGGCGGGCCGCGGTTCTTCCGCTTCGAGCGTCCACTTCCACAGCCGGCCGCCCGGCTGCATCCGCTCCTTGACGTAGCGGGCCGACGCCTCGTGTACGACGCCGTCGGCGACGACGTAGGTACCAGTGTCCGGGACGCCGACGGTGCCCTTGAGGGCGTCGAGGACATAGGCCTTGCGGACGATGTCCATGTAGGGGTGGCCGGTGATCCGAGGGACGGCGTTGACGGCTTCGGCGAGGTTGGTCACGGG
>NZ_JBEOXR010000118.1:0-1647 GCF_040296665.1 Streptomyces sp. NPDC002057 | reverse complement strand
GACACCGGCCAGAATCTGCGTCACAACATCGACGACGAGGCCGCACCCAAGACGACCACCGTCGACGGCACGCTGAAGAACCCGGCCACACCGCCATCCACCGAGACACCCACCGCGATGGGAGTCACCGGCGCCGGATACACCAACAACGACCTCAGCACCGACACCGCGACCACGCTGTTCGACATCGACACCAAAGCCGACCGCGTCTCCCTCCAGTCACCGGCCAACGCGGGCAGCCTCGCCCCCACAGGCGGGCTCGGCGTCAAGATCGGCCCCTCCGCGGGCTTCGACGTCCACTACAACACCAAGGCCGGCACCAACCACGGCTACGCCACCTTGAACGTCGACGGCACAGCCGGCCTCTACACCGTCAATCTGCTCACCGGAGCAGTCAGCCACAAGGGCTCCTTCCCCAAGGCCCTGCAAGTCACCGACCTCGCCGTGACCCTCAACCGCACACCGCAGGGCGCCATGAACACCGGCGGCGGCGCCCTCGCCGCCGCCAACAGCACCGACCTCAACGCCACCGGCGCGGCAGTAGGCGGGCTGATCCTGCTCGGCGCAATCGCTGCCCGCAAGCGCATCATCCGCAGCCGGGAGCACAACGGCACCCCTTCCGCCTGAACAGCGGTTGCGTCGCCGCGCCTCTCTCCGCACTCGCATCACGCTTGTGATCCGGACCCCGCGTCCAACGCCGTGTAACGGCTCGAAGGCCAGAAACCTGGGCAGCGCGAGAGTGTCGCGACTGGTCACCGCCCATAACCCAACCAGACCCCGCCGGACAGCAACACCACCGGGATCTGGGCGGAAGCCGCACGAGCCTCCTCTGTCAGGAAGAAAGCCTGTGCGGACCAACCCCTCCCCGATCCCGGGCACACCCGACAAGGGAAGCGGAAGACGCGCCGCCGCAGGCGGGCTGGCCAGCCGCGGCGCGTCACCAACCCTTGGTTAGCCGCCCGGAACCACCACCGGAGTCATAGGGCCAGGGCTGAACCGCTGGGGCCGAGTAGCCCCTTGGCGGCACAGCAACTCCCCTTGAATCTCATGGTGAGGCCGCCACCAGTCGGCTCCCGGACGGCGTCAAGAGAGCCCTTCGGGCTCCTTGCGTCGGCAGCTCTTAGGAGAGGCAGCAGAGCAGGGAGGGTGGCAGGGCTCCTTGCCATCCCAGGAGACGCGTCTGGGGCGTTCCGGGTTCGCAGCGCACTTCGAGGCCGGCAACGGAGGTGTGCTCCCAGCGGTCCTCGGACCCTTGCGGGCCAGGTGGGGTGGAGGTGGGCTGGGCCAGCCCACCTCCACCGTCCGTGTCGTTCAGTGCTGGTTGAGAGGCAGGGCGAGGTCAATGACCTGGCGGTTGGTGGGGAAATCACCGATGAGGTCGGCCCGGCCGTTGAGGATGTTGACCTTGTAGAGGCGCTGCTTGCCGCCGGTGTTCAGAGCCGCGAAACCGCGGTTCGAGCCCTCGGAGGCCTGGTAGTAGATGTCGAACCCGGCCGAGGGGCCGGCGTTCACGCCGAGGCCGCCGGTGGGGGCGAGGGTGCCGGCGTTGGCCGGGGACTGCAGGGAGACGCGGTCGTTGGTGGTGTCGATGTCGAACAGTGTGGTCGCGGTGGCCGTGGCCAGGTCGTTGTTCGTGTACGCGGCGCC
>NZ_JBEOXR010000117.1:0-1939 GCF_040296665.1 Streptomyces sp. NPDC002057 | reverse complement strand
CGGCGCCCGCGGCAGCGCCACCCTGACCGGCGTGACCATCACCAACTCGGCCGAGGGCAACGTCCTGGTCGAGCCCGGCTCACAGTTCGTCATCAACAACCCGTAACACCGTCATCGGTGCCTGCCGGCGCCGGTGAGTACCAGGGTCCGGCCACGGCGGTGGCCGGACCCCCTGGTAAGAACGGCGCCACCCGGGAGGCCACCCGGGTGGCTGCGGCACTGGCGAGTGCCGCGCGTGCGACAAAGCTCGATACCCGACTCCGACCCCGCCTCCTTCTTTCGCAGGCGGGGCGTTTGCCATGTCCTCCTCCCAAGGTGTGCAGGGCACGGAGACGGAGCGCGGAGCTCGGCCGGCACCCCAGTCGCCCTCTCGCCCGCCGGAATCCCCCGTCGCCGATGAAGTCGCCCGCGTGCACGCCGATCACGGTTCGATTACACGTATCTGTCAGACAATTACGAAACCAGCGCGAGATCTTGCGTTCACTTGTTGGCGGTGGTTGAGTGTGCCGCGCCCCACAACGCACAGGCGGTGGGGCGACCTCCACGTTCAGGCCCGAAGGGGACCACCCATGAGAAGTGCCCGGTTCCGCCGTACGCGCCGCGCCAGCGCGGTCACCCTCGTCTCCGCCCTCACGCTGACCGCTCTCGCCGCCTGCGGCACGAGCAGCAGCGGCGACAACAGCGGCGGCGACGGCGCCCAGCAGAACGGTTCGTCCGACCCGACGGTGCCGCTGGACCCGAAGACGAAGGTGACGCTCACGATCGACTGCATGCCCCCGGCGGCGAAGGCGGCCGAGCTCAAGGAGTGGAAGGAGGACGTCGCCGAGTTCAACAAGACGTACCCCAACGTCACCATCGAGGGCCGCTCCACCCCCGGCCAGTGTCTGGAGCCGCCGCGGTTCACCGCGATGCTCAAGGCCAAGTCCCAGCCGGACGTGTTCTACACGTACTTCACCGACCTGCCGCAGGTGCTCTCCGAGGACGGCGCCGCGGACATCACGGACTACGTCACCCCGAGGTCGGTCCCGCTCCTGAAGGACATCGACCCCAACGTCCTCAACTCCCTGAAGCAGCGCGGCAAGCTCTACGGCCTGCCCACGAGCAACTACACGATGGGTCTGCTGGTCAACCGGAAGCTGTTCAAGGACGCGGGTCTGAACCCGGACGCGCCGCCGCGTACCTGGGAGGAGGTCCGGGCCGCCGCGAAGAAGATCGCCGGGCTCGGGAACGGTGTGGCCGGCTTCGGTGAGTACAGTGCGGGCAACACCGGTGGCTGGCACTTCACCGCGCAGATGTACAGCGTCGGCGGTGATGTGGTGGACGCCTCGGGTACGAAGGCCGCGTTCAACAACGACCTGGGCAAGCAGGTGGCCCGGAACCTCCACGCGATGCGCTGGGAGGACGACTCCATGGGCAAGACGCAGCTGCTGAAGTGGGGTGACCTGCAGAAGCAGATAGCCACCGACAAGCTCGGGATGTTCCTCGCGGCCCCCGACGACATCGCGTACATGGTCCAGCAGCTCGGTGCGAAGTACGAGAACTTCGGCATGGGCCCGATTCCGGGCGGCAGGAACACGCTGGCCGGCGGCAACAACTACATGATCAAGAAGGGCATCTCCGGCGACAAGATCAAGGCCGCGGTCGCCTGGCTCAACTTCAAGAACCTCACGGTCGGCAAGGGCCAGTTCGACTGGGCCCGGACGAAGGCCGACAAGCTGCCCGTCGGTATTCCGCAGCCGAACTTCTGGCTGAACCAGTCCAAGGCCACGGACGACGCCGCCCGGCTGGCCGACGCCACCATGCCGGTGGCGAACTTCAAGGCCTTCATGGACAACCCCGTCGCGGGCAAGGCCGAGCCGCCGAAGGCGCAGGAGGTCTACAAGGTCCTCGACAACGTGATGTCGGGCCTCCTCACCAACAAGGACGCCGACATCGACAA
>NZ_JBEOXR010000116.1:0-2271 GCF_040296665.1 Streptomyces sp. NPDC002057 | reverse complement strand
GACAAGCTCCTCGCCACCGCCGAGACCCAGGTCAACCAGGTCCTCGCCAACCAGTAGGCGGATGCGGGTGGGGCGGGCAGGCGCCCGCCCCACCCCTGCGCCGGTAGCGCGTTCGTCCGGCCACCCCTACCGCCCGACCCGTACGGGCTCCGAAACCGGCAGACAGTACCAAGGAGAGACGATGTCGGCCCCCAGCCTGACCCCGAGCAAGGCGGACCACCCCCGCCCCTCCCTGCCACGAGAGGCGGGCCCCGCGCCGACCAGCGGCCGCTTCGCCAGAAGCCTGCGGCGCAACCTCACCGCTCATGGCTTCCTCATCGGCGCGGTGCTGTGCTTCGGCGTCTTCTCCTGGTATCCGATGGTGCGGGAGTTCTTCCTCGCCTTCCAGAAGACCGAGAACGGCCGCACGACCTGGGTCGGTTTCGACAACCTGGTCACGGTGTTCAACGATCCGGCCTTCTGGCAGGCGTGGGGGAACACCGCCCTGTTCACCGTGCTCGCGCTCGTCCTCGGCTTCGCGGTGCCGTTCCTCGTCGCGGTGGTCATCAACGAGTTCCAGCACGGCCAGGGATATCTGCGGCTTCTCGTCTACCTGCCGGTCATGCTTCCCCCGGTCGCCTCGGTCCTCCTCTTCAAGTACCTGTACGACCCCGGCTACGGTCTCCTCAACGAGTTGTTCACCAGCCTCGGGCTGCCCGAGCAGCAGTGGCTCCAGGACCCGGACATCTCGATGTTCGCCGTCGTCATCGCCTCGACCTGGATGAACATGGGCGGTGCGACCCTGATCTACCTCGCATCGCTCCAGTCCATCCCCGGCGAGCTGTACGAGGCGGCCGAACTCGACGGCGCGGGAATCCTCCGCAAGATCTGGCACGTCACCATCCCGCAGACCCGCCTCATCCTGTCGCTGATGGCGCTCATGCAGGTCATCGCCACCATGCAGGTCTTCGTGGAGCCGTTCCTGCTCACCGGCGGCGCGGGACCCGAGGGATCGACGACCACGGTCGTCTACCTCATCTACCAGTACGCCTTCAACTTCAACAACTACGGTGCCGCGGCGGCGCTCGGCCTGCTCCTGCTCGTACTCCTGGCCGGTTTCTCGGCGGTGTACGTGAAGCTCAGCCGCGCCGAGGACGAGTAGGACCGGAGACCAGCCATGTCCACACGCACACTCATCTCGCCGTCCGTGCTCGCCAGGCCCCGCGGCAGGGTCCTCTACTGGACCGTCTTCGCCGCCGTCGTGCTCCTGTTCACCCTGGTCTTCCTCGGCCCCCTCTACTGGCTCGTGTCGAGCGGGTTCAAGGACACCCAGGAGGTCATCCAGACCCCGCCGACCCTGGTCCCGAACACGTTCGAGCCCGAGAACTACGCGCGGGCGTGGGAGGTCATGGACCTTGCCACCCTCCTTTTCAACACGCTGTACTACGCCTTCGGGGCCCTCGCCTTCCAGCTGATCCTCGATGTGGCGGCCGCCTACTCGCTGTCGAAGCTGCGGCCCGTGTTCGGCAAGGCGATCCTCGGCATGATGCTCGCGACGCTGATGATCCCGGCGACCGTGCTCGTCGTCCCTCAGTACCTGACCGTGCTCGACGTGCCGGTCATCGAGCGCAACCTGCTCAACACGCCCTGGGCGATCTGGCTGCCGGCCGTCACCAACGCCTTCAACATCTTCCTGCTCAAGCGTTTCTTCGACTCCATACCCAAGGAGCTGCTCGACGCGGCTTCGATGGACGGGGCCTCGCCCATGCGGGTTCTGTGGTCGATCGTCCTACCGATCTCCCGGCCCATTCTCGGCGTGGTGTCGATCTTCGCGGTGGTCGGTGTGTGGAAGGACTTTCTCTGGCCGATGCTCACCCTGCCCGACCCGTCGAAGCAGACGCTCAACGTGGGGATCTACTCGCTGTCCAACGGTGTTCCGGTGAACGTCCTGATCGCGGCGCTGACGATCGCCTCCCTTCCCACGCTGCTGATCTTCCTGGTCTTCCAGCGGAACATCATGAGCGGCCTCACCGCCGGCGGCCTCAAGGGCTGATCAGGCTTCTCCTCCCGCTCCGCCCCTGGTCCACCGCCCCATATGCCTTCGCCGCCGGCCCACTTGCCGCCCCGCTGTCAGGGCCGGCGGCGAAGAACCACCCTGCCCGAAAGGACCCGACCTGTGGCAGCCCCTCATCCGCGTACCGACGACTGGTGGCGCGACGCCGTCATCTACCAGGTGTATCCGCGCAGTTTCGCCGACGGCGACGGCGACGGCACCGGGGACCTCGCGGGCGT
>NZ_JBEOXR010000115.1:0-2494 GCF_040296665.1 Streptomyces sp. NPDC002057 | reverse complement strand
CGGCACCCCGGGGTGCCGCCCTTCTCACGTACCGACCGTGTCAGCTCTTGTCGCCGACGCTGTCGTCACTGCCGTCCTCGTCGAGGTCGTCGTCCTCGTCGATGTCGTCGACGTCGTGGTCGTCATCGACGTCGATGGCGACGACGTCGTCCGACTCCTCCTCCGACTCCTCGTCGAAGGCGTCCACGAACTCGATGCCGTCCATCTCGGCCAGCCGGTCCGAGGCGTCCGTGGCGCCGTCCTTGTCGGCCTCCAGGGCCTTGGCGAACCACTCACGCGCCTCGGGCTCACGACCGGCGGCCAGCAGCGCGTCCGCGTAGGCGTACCGCAGACGCGCGGTCCACGGGTGGACGGCGCTGGAGGCGAGCTCGGGGCTCTGCAGCGTCACGATCGCCGCGTCGAGCTGCCCCAGGTCCCGGCGGGCGCCGGCGGCCACGAGCCGCATCTCGACCTGCCCGGCCTTGTCCAGCTTCTGCACCTCGGGCTCACCGGCCATCGCGAGGGCACGCTCGGGCCGGCTGAGACCCCGCTCGCAGTCGGCCATGACGGGCCACAGCTCGACGCCACCGCTCATACGGCGGGCGGCACGGAACTCGGCGAGCGCCTCGGAGTACTTCTGCGTCGCGTACGCGGCGAAGCCGGCGGCCTCACGCACGGCGGCCACACGGGAGGCGAGCCGCAGGGCGATCCGCGAGTACTCGTACGCCTGCTCCGGGTCCTCGTCGATCAGCTGCGCGACCATGACGAGGTTGCGCGAGACGTCCTCGGCGAGCCCCTTGGGCAGGCTCATGAGCTCCTGGCGCACATCCGGGTCGATCTCCTCACCGGTGACCTCCGGCGGGATCGGCAGCCGCTTGATGGGCGCGCGGTCGCCGCGCTCGCGGTCGTCGCGACCACGGTACCCACCGCGGTCCCCACCCCGGTCGTCACGGCCACGGTACCCACCGCGGTCGCCGCCCCGGTCGTCACGGCCACGGAAACCGCCGCCACGGCTGTCGCCACCGCGGTCGTCGCGACGGAATCCGCCACCACCACGGTTGTCGTCCCGACGGAACGACGAGGGACGCTCGTCACGCCGGTCGTCGCGACGGAACCCACCGCCACGGTTGTCGCCGCCACGGTCGTCACGCGGGAAGGACGGACGGTCATCGCGACGGAACGACGAGGGACGCTCATCACGCCGATCGTCCCGGCGGAAGCCACCGCCGCCACCACGGTTGTCGTCCCGACGGTCGTCACGCGGGAAGGAGGGACGGTCGTCCCGACGGAACGACGAAGGACGCTCGCCGCCCCGGTCATCGCGACGGAAACCGCCACCGCCACGGTTGTCACCACCGCGATCGTCACGGCGGAAACCGCCGCCACCGCCGCGGTTGTCGCCACCACGGTTGTCATCGCGACGGAAGCCACCGCCGCCACCACGGTTGTCACCGCCACGGTCATCACGACGGAACCCACCACCGCGGTTGTCGCCGCCACGGTCGTCACGCGGGAAGGACGGACGGTCGTCCCGACGGAACGACGAAGGACGCTCGCCGCCCCGGTCGTCACGACGGAAACCGCCACCGCCACGGTTGTCACCACCGCGATCGTCGCGACGGAAACCGCCGCCACCGCCGCGGTTGTCGCCACCACGGTTGTCATCGCGACGGAAGCCACCGCCGCCACCACGGTTGTCACCGCCACGGTCATCACGACGGAACCCACCGCCACGGTTGTCGCCACCACGATTGTCGTCACGACGGAAGCCACCGCCGCCACCACGGTTGTCACCGCCACGGTCATCACGACGGAACCCACCGCCACGGTTGTCGCCGCCACGGTCGTCACGCGGGAAGGACGGACGGTCATCCCGACGGAACGACGAAGGACGCTCGCCGCCCCGGTCGTCACGACGGAAACCGCCACCGCCACGGTTGTCACCACCGCGATCGTCGCGACGGAAACCGCCGCCACCGCCGCGGTTGTCGCCACCACGGTTGTCATCGCGACGGAAGCCGCCACCGCGGTTGTCACCGCCACGGTCGTCACGGCGGAAACCGCCACCGCCGCGGTTGTCGCCACCACGGTTGTCATCGCGACGGAAGCCGCCACCGCGGTTGTCACCGCCACGGCTGTCTCCACCGCGGTCGTCACGACGGAAGCCACCGCCACCACCGCGGTTGTCGTCCCGGCGCGGGCCACGGAAGCCGCCCCGGTCGCCACCGGCATCGTCCCTGCGACGCGGTTCGCGCTCCGGACGGTCGTCGGGAGAGTTGGTGGACATCGGTGTGACTCCTGTCTTCGGGTACTGCTGTCATTCTCGCGCAGCCGGCACTCGGCCGCGCATCGGAAAAGTCAAGTAAAAAACAAAAGGACCCCTGGTCCCAGCGTGAACGCTGGGACCAGGGGTCCTGAAGAATTGTTCGGCGGCGTCCTACTCTCCCACAGGGTCCCCCCTGCAGTACCATCGGCGCTGAAAGGCTTAGCTTCCGGGTTCGGAATGTAACCGGGC
>NZ_JBEOXR010000114.1:0-2512 GCF_040296665.1 Streptomyces sp. NPDC002057 | reverse complement strand
GAGCCGGTCGAACGGAAGGTCCTGATGAGCCCACGCGGAAAGATCCGTTTCCCGCACCCGGCCCAACACCTCACGGAAGGTGGGATCACCACCCACATCCGTACGCAGAACCAACGTATTGACGAAGAAGCCCACGAGATCGTCGAGAGCCTGATCCGTCCGCCCCGCGACCGGCGAACCGATCGGGACGTCTACCCCGCCGCCGCACCGTGAGAGCACGGTGGCGACGGCGGCCTGGGCGACCATGAACAGGGTGGTTCCGGTCTCGCGCGCCAGCCCGGTCAGGGCGGCGTGCGTGTGCGCGGGGGCGGTCACCTCGTGGGTGGCCCCTCGGTAGGAGGCGACGGCGGGCCGCGGCCGGTCCGCCGGCAGGGTCGCCTCCTCGGGCAGTTCGGCCAGTCGGCTCCGCCAGAAGTCGAGTTGGCGCTCCTCATCGATGGCGAGGAGGCTCCGCTGCCACAGGGTGTAGTCGGCGTACTGGACGGGGAGCGGCGCCCAGTCGGGGGCGTTCCCCTCGCCACGGGCCGTGTACGCCGTGGCGAGGTCCCGCAGGAGCGGGCCGTTCGACCAGCCGTCGGAGGCGATGTGGTGCATCACCACCAGGAGCACGTGCTCCTCGGGGGACAGCTCCAGCAGATCCGCGCGGATGGGCAGGTCCGTGGAGAGGTCGAAGGCGGTGCCGGACAGCCGGGCCAGCACCTGGGGCAGGGACTCCTCCGTCACCGGGATCACCGGGAGCGCGAGGTCGGTCGCCGCGAGAGGGCGGATCGCCTGGTGGGGCGAGCCCCCCTCGGAGGGGAAGGAGGTGCGCAGGGATTCATGGCGTACGACGACGTCCGTGAGCGCGCGGCGCAGGGCCTCCGCGTCGAGGGCGCCGGTGAGCCGTACGGCCAGCGGGATGTTGTACGTGGGTGAGGGACCCTCCATCTGGTCGAGGAACCAGAGGCGTTGCTGGGCGGAGGAGAGCGGCAGCCGCTCCGGCCTCGGCCCGGCGACCAGCGCGGGGCGCTCCTCCTCGCCGCCGCTCACCGCGATCAGCTCGGCGAGCCGGGCCACGGTCGGGTGCTGGAAGATCTCCCGCACCCCGAGCCGTACGCCGAAGGCGTCCCGGATCTTCGAGGTGAGTTTGGTGGCGCGGAGGGAGTGTCCGCCGCGGTGGAAGAAGTTGTCGTCGATGGTGACGGTGTCGAGGCCGAGGGTGTCGGCGAAGAGGCCGCAGAGGATCTCCTCGGCGGGGTTGCGCGGGGCGCGTCCGCCTTCGGAACGTGCGCTGTCGTCGGGGGCGGGCAGGGCACGACGGTCCAGCTTGCCGTTGACCGTACGGGGGAGCTCGTCGAGGACGACGAACGCGGAGGGCACGAGGTGTTCGGGCAGGCGTGCGGTGACGTGCCGCCGCAGGTCCTCCGGCGTCACCTCACCGACCGCGTAGGCGACCAGCCGCTTGTCGCCGGGCCGGTCCTCCCGTACCACCGCGGCGGCCTGGATGACGGCCGGGTGGGCGAGGACCGCCGCCTCGATCTCACCGGGCTCGATGCGGAACCCGCGCAGCTTGATCTGCTCGTCACCCCGCCCGAGGTACTCAAGAGCGCCCTGCTTGTTCCACCGGGCCAGATCGCCCGTGCGGTACATCCGCGAACCCGCGGGACCGTGCGGGTCCGCCACGAACCGGTCAGCCGTCAACGCCTGCTGACCGATGTAGCCGTGCGCCAGACCATGCCCGGCCACGTACAGCTCCCCCGGCACACCCGGAGGCACCAGCTCCAGGCTCGCGTCCAGGACGTAGGCGTGCTTGCCGGCCAGCGGACCGCCGACCGGGATGCTCACCGCACCGGCCGCCGCACCCGGCTCGATCACGAACGCCGTCGTGAAACCCATGCTCTCCGCCGGACCATAACCGTTGAGCAGATGCAGGTGCGGATGGTCGGTGAGGGCGCGGGTGACATGGGCGGGCGAGGCGGCCTCGCCGGCCGTCATGGCCTCCTGCACCTCCTGGAAGACGGCGGGGTGTTCGTCGAGCATGTGGTTGAAGAGGCTCGCGGACATCTGGAGCGTCGTGATCCGGTGCCGTTCGACCAGCTCCGCGATCAGGAGCGGGTCGGTGTGCTGACCGGGCTGGAGGACACACACGCCGCCGTGCAGCAGCGGGCCGAACACCTCAAGGGCGAACGCGTCCCACGACACCGGCGAGCACTGCAGGAACGTCTGCTGCGGACCGAAAGCGAGATAGTCCGGACCCACGAACGTCGCCGCCAACGCCCGGTGCGAAGCCATCACACCCTTCGGCAGACCCGTCGAGCCCGACGTGAACATCACACACGCCACCGACTCCGGCGACCCCGACGTCTCCACGGCCGTACCGGAGACAGCGCTCACCTCCGCCACTTCGGCCGTCAGGTCCACGACCACGGCCCCGGTCGTCAGCCTCGGAAGGTGCGTCTGGGTGATGAGCGCCGCCGGCGCCACCTGACCCAGCACACCGTTCAACCGCTCCACCGGGAACAGCGGATCCAGC
>NZ_JBEOXR010000113.1:0-3000 GCF_040296665.1 Streptomyces sp. NPDC002057 | reverse complement strand
CCCTTTTTATTTTCCCGCCCCCCACGTTAAAATCCAGGATTTATAAAACACTTTTCCCAAACCCCTCCCTTTCCCGATGGGCCGGGGCCCCGGCCCCGCCACAGGGAACGCCCCGGCCCCCGCGCGGCCGCGCCGACCTCAGCACTCAGCTCGACTCCCGCACGATCAGCTCCGTCGGCAGCACGTGCCGCCGGGGCTCTTCCGGTGCGTCCGCGATGTCCTGGAGCAGCATCCGCGCCATCGTGCGGCCCATCTCCTCGATGGGCTGCCGGACACTCGTCAGCGGCGGGTCCGTCAGCCGTGCCACCGGCGAGTCGTCGACCCCGACGAGGGCCACGTCCTCCGGGACCCGGCGCCCCGCCTCCCGCAGGGCCGACCGCGCGCCCGCCGCCATGACGTCGGAGGCGGCGAAGACGGCGTCCAGGTCCGGGCTGCGGTCGAGCAGCTCCCGCATGGCCTGCCGACCGCCCTCCTCGGTGAAGTCGCCCGCCGAGACCAGCGCCTCGTCGGGGGCGAGTCCGGCCTCCGTGAGTCCGGCGCGGTAGCCGCCGAGCCGGGCGCGCGCCACGTACATGTCGAGCGGTCCGGTGACGGTCGCGATCCTGCTCCGTCCGCGTGCCACGAGGTGCGCGACGGCGGCCCGGCCGGCTCCGATGTTGTCGGAGTCGACGTAGGGCACGGGCTCGGCCTCCGAGCGGCGTCCGTTCATGACGACGGGGAGGCCGAGTTCCCTGACGCGGTCGGGCAGCGGGTCGTCGCCGTGGACGGAGGCGAGCAGGACGCCGTCGACCCGCTGGGCGGCGAGGTACTGCTCGAAGCGCTGGCGTTCCTGCTCGCTGCGGACCAGGGTGAGCAGCAACTGCTTGTCGGCCTCCGCCAGTTCGGCGCTGACTCCGCGGATGAGGTCGAGGAAGTACGGCTCCGCGAAGAGCCGGGTCTCGGCCTCGGGGATGACGAGCGCGATCGCGTCCGTGCGGCTGCCGGCGAGGGCGCGGGCCGCCTGGTTGGGTACGTAGCCGAGTTCGGCGACGGCTCGGGCGACGGCCGTCCTGGTCCGCTCGCTCACCCGGGGGGAGCCGTTGATGACCCGGGAGACCGTGCCCCGGCCGACCCCCGCCTTGGCCGCGACCTCCTCCAGGGTGGGTCTGCCGCTCTGCCGTCCGTTCACCGCTCCCGTACTCCCCTCGTAGGACAACGCGCAGCTCATCCTGGGCCCCATGACCATGGGAGCGCTCCCAATCGCGCCCCAAACTAGCCCACGGGACCCGGGCCGCGCCACGAGGGTGTGTTCAGGAGATGACGTGACGACGGCCGCGAGGGGCCGCGAAACCCCCGGAAAACCTTCCGGTAACGAATCCGCGTTCATGTCTTGACACCCCCACCCGCCAGGCAGCAACCTTCCGGCAACGACGTGGGAGCGCTCCCATCCGGGATGCGCAGAGCCTTGCATCAGGTCCCGGCCGGCGCCGCCGAGCCGCGATCAGCGGGCCGGACCTCTTGGCGCACAACGAGCACCACCTTTGGACGAGGAGAGTGGAATGCGCACTTCCAGCAGCAGACGCGGACGCCGTGCGGCGGTCGCGGCGGTCGCCGTCGTCGTGACCGGCACGACCCTGCTCACCGGTTGCGGCAGCGACGACGACAACGGCGCCAAGGGCGGCGGGGGCGGCCAGGCGGGCGGGAAGATCACACTGCGGGTCGGGACCTTCGGTTCCTTCGGCTACGACGACAAGACCGGCGCCAAGCTCTACGCCGAGTACGAGCGGCTCCACCCGAACATCAAGATCGAGGAGTCGAACGTCTCCGACGGTCAGAAGTATTGGGACACCCTCAAGCTGCGCCTCTCCCAGAACAGCGGCGTCGCCGACATCCAGGCCGTCGAGGTCGGCTACATCGCCGAGGCGACCGGCCCGGCCATGGCGAACAAGTGGATCGACCTGGGCAAGGAGGG
Source organism: Streptomyces sp. NPDC002057 (assembly GCF_040296665.1). Classification (NCBI taxonomy): domain Bacteria; kingdom Bacillati; phylum Actinomycetota; class Actinomycetes; order Kitasatosporales; family Streptomycetaceae; genus Streptomyces; species Streptomyces sp. NPDC002057. The sequence goes on along the minus strand of NZ_JBEOXR010000113.1, from coordinate 1,049 downwards.
CGGCGCGAACCTCGGCGACTTCCTCGACTGGAAGGTCAAGCAGGCCACGACCGGCGACGGGAAGGTCATCGGCCTCGGCACCGACATCGGCCCGATGGCCATCTGCTACAACAAGGACCTCTTCGCCAAGGCCAAGCTGCCCACCGAGCGCGACGCCGTCGCCAAGCTGTGGTCGGGCGACTGGGCCAGGTTCATCGCGACCGGCGAGAAGTACAAGGCGGCCGCCCCCGCGGGCACCTCCTTCCACGACTCGGCGAGCGGACTCTTCAACGCCGTCATCTCCAGCGACCCCGTGCAGTACGCCGACTCCAGCGGCAAGCTCGACTGGGAGAACAGCCCCGGCGTGAAGAAGGCCTGGGAGACGGCCGTCACGGCGGCCCAGGGCGGACTCACCGCCAAGCTCCGCCAGTTCGACGAGAAGGGCACCTGGAACGCGGCCTTCAAGAACTCGAAGTTCGCCACCGTCGCCTGCCCCAGCTGGATGACCGGCATCATCAAGGACCAGGCCGGACCCGCCAACCAGGGCAAGTGGGACATCGCCGCGCCGCCGGTCGCCGGCAACTGGGGCGGTGCCTTCCTCGCCGTGCCCAAGGCCGGCAAGCACACCAAGGAGGCCGCCGAGCTGGCCGCCTGGCTGACCGCCCCGGAGCAGCACGCCAAGGTGTTCGCGGTCAACGGCAACATCCCCTCGTCGAAGGACACGCTGACGTCCTCGACGGTCCAGGAGGCGAAGCTGCCGTACTTCGGCGACACCCCGGTCGGCAAGATCTTCTCCAGCGCGGCGGCCGGGATCACCCCCGCCTCGATCAGCCGTTACGACGGCCAGGTGAAGACCTTCCTCACCGACAACGGCATCCTCGACATCGAGCAGCGCGGCACCGACCCGGCCAAGGCCTGGGAGAACGTCAAGAAGCTGGTCGACGACAAGATCGACCAGTAGCGGGGGCCGTGTGCGGGTCCGCCGCCCGCGGGCGGCGGGCCCCCACCCGCCGCCCCACCCCCCCCAACAGATAGGGAGAGCGGCGGGGTGGGGAAGAGTGTTTTATAAA
>NZ_JBEOXR010000112.1:0-3059 GCF_040296665.1 Streptomyces sp. NPDC002057 | reverse complement strand
AGGGTGACTGCTGTTCAGCCGTGTGCTCTTCCGCACGGGAAGGGCCGGAACCCCGGGGTTCCGGCCCTTCCCGTGCGACGCCCCCGCTCATCTCCCCAGTCAACGACGCATATCAACCGACAATCCGATGATCTGAAGGAATGTCCTGGTTGGTGCGAGCCGCTGACAAGTCCCCGCACCCGTGGCACGTTGGATCCCGCCACGGGCCGCGGGCAGGGCCGCGGGCCGTACACGACGGAGGGGGAGCCGTTCCATGCCCAAGTTCGCCGCGTCCGAGGAAGAAGCCGACCAGGACCTCCGGGAGTACTGCGAGTCCATCGGGTTCGACCCCGAGTGGGTCACCCCCGAGAAGTGGGCCTCGTCGGTCTCCATCGCCCAGCAGAAGCAGTACGGCTTCGCGGAGGCCCACAAGACCATCGACAGCGACAAGGAGGAACTCCGCAAGGACGCCGCCGCCAAGGCCCGCAAGGCCAAGCTCGCCGGCGACCCCGCCGGCCTGATCGCCGCCCTCAAGGTTCACTACTCCCTCAAGGACTCCCTGGTCCGGGAGATCATCGACCAGTGCGCCGCCACGTACATCGGGGGCGAGCGGGTCAACCTCGGGCTCGGCGGCAAGCCGATGGACCGCGATGCCTACCGCGACCTGCGAGACGAATGGCGGGCCGCCTCGGCCCTCGCCGCCGGAGGTGTCTTCTCCGACTTCGTCAGCCACGCCCCCCAGGACAAGGCCGCCCTCGGCAAGGGCGCCGTGGGAGCCACGCTCGCGCGCCGCGGGGTACAGGGGAACCTGCTCGTGCGCGTCAACGGGGTCCGCTTCAACATGCACATCGACGTAGCGGACTGACGTGCGGCGGCCGGGGCCGCGGAGCGGGACCGGGACCCGACCCGGCCACTCCGCCACCCCGGCCGGACCGGATGGTGGCAGAACTCGCCGCTCCCCGCCGGGAGCAGTCGAACGGCGACGGGCCACGGAGCCGTAGCGGATCTACGCACATGCGCCGTACGGCCACCCGCCTAAGTAATCAGGAAATATGGAGCCATGGCCGGGGAACGATCTCCGCGGCACGGGTGTTCTGCTGGGCGAGGCATCCTTCCCTTCGGATCCGTCGGCAGAGTGCTTGAACACGCTTGCATGGAGGCTTTGTTGGCCACTGCACCGTCTTCTGGAAATTCCACTTCCTCGTCCTGGTGGGGCAGGACCTGCGGGCGCCTCGTCGCGAGGTGGCGCGGGTTCTCGATGAGCGACAAGATCGCCGCGATCGGGATCCTGCTCGCGACCGCGATCGGGATCGGCGTACCACTCCTCCTGGCAGCCGGCGAGGACGACCGGAAGGGGTCGGCGGGAGCCGTCCCTTCGGCGCCGTCCACCCCGACCGAGGCGTCCCGGTCCGCGTCCGAACCCACCCCGACCCCGTCGGCCTCCGTCTCCGCGTCGGCTTCCGACCCCACACCCGAGCCCACGCCGACGCCCACGCCGACGCCCTCGGCATCCGCGACCGTCGCACCGAACAAGCCCCCGCGCACGGAGTCGTTCCAGCTGTCCAGGAACTACGGATTCGATCTGAACGCCGTCCCCATGAGGCCGAAGGCGGAGGACGAGTACAAGGAGAAGGACGTCTCCTTCGGTTGGAGCGGAGGCGTGTCGGCGCCCAGGGGCGGTCAGTTCGTCCTGCTGGAACAGTCGGAATCCCCGACGTACGAGAACTGCAAGAGCAAGAGCAGCTTCAGGAAAAGCTTCTCCATGTACAAGGCCAAGAACCTCGACGTGTGCGTCTACCTGGACAACGGGGCCGTGGGCTTCCTGCACGTCGGGGAGGAGACGGAAGGCGCGTACGCGCTGACCGTGACGGTGTGGAGCGACCCCCGGCCCGCGGTGAACCGGAGTTAGGCCGCGTCTTCCGGATCCCGCCCGACTGGCGGGATCCGGAGGACACGCCTCAGGGCTCCTCGACGGGCTCCGGCTCCCCCCGGTCCGGACGGGCCACGGACGGCGAGGGCGTGGCCGGGTCCGGGGGCGGGGTGGGCCGGACCGGGGACTCGCTGGAGCCCGGCGGACGGGCGGGCGGCGCCGGAGCCGGGGCGACCGGACCGACGGACGCCAGGACGAGCAGGTACGCGGCCGCCACGGCGACGGCCGCGCCGAGCGCGGCGAAGGCGGCCCCGCGGACCCGGCGCGTTCCCCAGCTCCGCCCCCGCGGGGGAGCGTCGCGCCGCAGGTCCCGGTGGGTCACGAGGGCGGCGCGGGCGGCGAACGCGGCGCGCAACCGCTCCTCCGCGGGGGTGCGGGGCGCCTCCGTGTGCGGTCTCATCGGCCCGCCTCCAGCTTCTTCTCCAGGGCGTCGAGCGCACGGCTCGCGGTGGACTTCACGGTGCCGCGCGACAGCCCGAGCGTCTGCGCGATCTGCGCCTCGGTCAGCTCCGACCAGTAGCGGAGGACGAGGACCTCGCGCTGGCGCCGGGTCAGCAGCGCGAGCGCGTCGAGCACGTGCCGGTGCTCCTCGGCGAGGAGCAGTCCCTCGTCGACGGGCGCTTCCGCTCCCGGGTGCGGCGGGGTGTAGGCGCGGGCGGTGCGGCGCCTGCGCAGCACGGAGCGGGCGGCGTTGAGCACGGCGGTGTGCAGGTACGCGCCCGGGTCCTGGAGCCCGTGGAGGGAGGTGCCGTACGTCCGGCAGACGGCGGCGAACGCGTCCTGGACGACGTCCTCGGCGGTGTGCAGGTCGTCCACGAGGAAGAGCGCGAGCCGCACCATGTCGAGCCGCCGGGCCCGGTACAGCTCGGTGAGCGTGGGCGGCGGCTCGGTGACGTGGCCCTGGACCCGGGCCCGCCCCCGGTCGTACGGGGTGTCGGACGCGCGCGGATGTCTCCCCCGTACCGGCGCGTGCCCGGTCCGGGAGACACGGGCGAGCAGGCGGGCCGCTTGTACGGACCACCACGACGGCACGGCGGCGGGTATGGCGTACGACAACTGCACGGTCCTCGATCCGTTGCGGGAGGGAGGGGCGGCCGGGGTGGCGACGGCCGGGGCCGGTGCGGCGACGGGCGGGGCCAGATCGGGCGGG
>NZ_JBEOXR010000111.1:0-3305 GCF_040296665.1 Streptomyces sp. NPDC002057 | reverse complement strand
GGTGTTCAGAGGTGTTCTTTTCCTAACCCCCGCCGAGTCCCCGTACGGGTTGGGGGCGCCGGGCGCCTCCGGTGCGGTCCGGCGCCCGGGGCCCTCGCGGCCCGCGCAGCGGGGCAGCGAGCGGCCCGCCTACTCCTGGCTGCGGGCCACCGTCGTCCGGGCCGCGCTCCGCCCGCCGCGCCGCTTCGCACCGTCCCCGACGCTGCCCGTCGTCCTCGGCCTGAGGTTCTTCCCCCGCGCCGGCGGCTCCGACGAACTCGCCCTCGACCGCGCCCTGGCCGGTGCGACGCCCGAGGTCCGGGCCGCCCTCGCCCTGCGTACGCTCGAACGCCTTCCCGAGGACGCGGTCGGCCGTCTGCTCGCCGCCGCGGGCGTCGCCGATCCCGGCGCCGCCCTGCGCGCGGCCGACCGGCTCGGCGCCGCGACCGGGACCGATGTCACCGCCCTCCTCGGCAGCGCCGAGTTCGACCCGTGCACCGTCCACACCCGCCCCACCGACCTGTTGCGCCGCCGTCGGCGCCTCCGGCTCACCGCGCTCGCGGGCGCGGCGCTCCTCGTCACGACCACCCTCGTCACCACCGCCGGGCTCCGCTCCGGGACGGCGTCCGACCAGGCCGTATCACCGACCGACCTCTCCGCCGCCGCGCTCGCCCGGGCCCTCGATCCCGTCGCCCTCGTGCGCACCCCGGCCGAGCGCTGGGCCGACACCTCGCGCGTCGACCACACCGCCTGGCCCGCGCGGGGTGCCAGGACCGGCGACACCGCCCTGCTCCGGCGCGCCCTCGACGCCTGGTCCCGGGACACGGGCGCCGAGGTCCGGCGGACGGCCACGCCGGGCACCGCGACCGCGCCGCCCGCCGAACCGCCCCGGCTCCTCTACGCGGGAACGGTGGACGGCGCCGTCGTGGTCCTCCTCCACGACGGGCGCAGGCTCGCCCGGTACGCCGAACCCCGTGACGGAGACGGGCCCTCCCTCCTCGACCTCGCGCGGGTCGACGACGCCGACGTCACCACGGGAGCGGCCGTCGTGCTCAGCCGTACCCCGGGGCGTGCGCGCTATCTCCTCGCGCCCTGGATCGCCGAGGCGGGGGTACGGGACCTCCGGGCGCCCGGCACCGCCGCCCGCCCGCTGGAGGTCGCCCCGGACGGTGTCACCGCGCCCCTCCCGTACGACGGCCGGGCCGGGTGCTCGCGGGTCCCCGCGCTCCAGCTCACCTCGTCCTCCCGGATCGTCGAGGACCACGCCTTCCTCCTCGTCGACCTCGGGGAGCTGACCCCGGCCCACCTGACCTGGACACCCGGGCCGGGTACGGGGGCCCCGGCGCGGCAGCCGCGCGAGGCCACGGGCGAGCGGGGGCTCGCCGCCTGGGCGCGTTCGGCCTGCTCCCTGCCGGTCCTGCACGGCACGGGCGTCCGTTCGGTCAACCGCTGGGAGTACGCCGAGCAGCCGCTGCCCGAGCGGGCGGGGCGGGCCGTGTGGGTCTGCTCCCGCGTGGACACCTGGGAGGGGAGCGGCCGGGTGTCGGTCTCCTTCGAGGCACCTTCCGGCGCCGCCGGGACCGGGGCGCGCACGGTCGCGGAGCTGCGGGACACGGCCGCGTGCAGCCGCTTCGGCCAGCACGTGCTGGCGGGGGCCTACTGGACCGCGCCGTCGGGCACCCGCTACCTGCTCGCGGCGGGCAGCCGCCGCCTGACGGGTGTGACCGCCGGGGGAGCCGTCGCGGCCACCGCGCGGGGTCCGCTGCTGTCGGTCAGGGCGGGCGCGGAGGATGCGGAGGGCGTGGCGGGTACGGGCCCGGGCGCCGGGGCCGTACGCCTCACGGGCCGGCTCGCCGACGGCTCCACTCTCCCGGCTTTGACGGGACCGAGGTAACTCTTCCGGCTTTGACGGGCCCGAGGTCCTCCCGGCACTGACGGGGCCGAGATCTTCCTGGCCCCTGACGGGGCCGACCGGGCGGCTCGACCGAGTCGCCGGGTCCGAGTCGTGGTGTCCCGCCCCGGGGTGGGGGAGCGGGTCAGCGCCTGGCGCGTCGGCGGGCGATGAACAGGCCGAGGGCGATCCCCACGAGGAGGGTGACCGTGAGCACGGCCCAGAGGGGCAGCGTGACGGTGGGGATCCAGAGCCTGATGCTGACGGACCCGGTGTTGGCCGCGATGAACCAGATGGCCAGGCCGACGAGCACGAGGAATCCGACGGTGCGCAGACGCATGTCCCGGCCCTTGACCGTCACCGTCGAAGGGCCGTGCCGAGACGATCCTTTTTGTTGCATACGTTCCATTATCGGAGCGTCGGGCCGTTTCCTCGACTGCACGGAATCGCCGGCGGATTCCTGGCGGAATCCCGGCGTGTTTCCGGCGGGCTACGGAGGGGCGGTGCCCCTCCGGGTCACTTCGGGTCGCGGTTGAAGATCGACTTGGACCAGAAGTAGCCGAGGGCGGTGAGGGCGAGGCACCAGGCGAGGGCGAGCCAGCCGTTGTGGCCGATCTCGGTGCCGAGGAGGAGACCGCGGAGGGTCTCGATGGCGGGGGTGAAGGGCTGGTACTCGGCGATGGGCCGGAACCAGCCGGGCATCGTCTCGGCCGGGATGAAGGCGCTGGAGATGAGGGGCAGGAGGATCAGCGGCATGGCCATGTTGCTGGCCGCCTCCGGGTTGGGGCTGGCCATGCCCATCCCGACCGCGATCCAGGTGAGCGCCAGGGCGAACAGCGCGAGCAGCCCGAAGGCGGCCAGCCATTCGAGCGCCGTGGCGTCGGTGGACCGGAAGCCGATGGCCACGGCGACGGCGCCGACGAGGACCAGGCTGGCGAGCACCTGCAGCACGCTGCCGACGACGTGCCCGATGAGCAGGGAGCCGCGGTGGATGGCCATGGTGCGGAAGCGGGCGATGAGCCCCTCGTTCATATCCATGGAGACGGAGATCGCGGCTCCGATCACGGTGCTGCCGATGGTCATCATCAGCAGGCCGGGGACGAGGTAGGCGATGTAGTCGGAGCGGTCCGCGCCGCTGCCGCCGATGCCCGCGCTCATGACGTCTCCGAAGATGTAGACGAAGAGCAGCAGCAGCATGATCGGCGTCAGCAGCAGGTTGAGGGTCATGGACGGGTAGCGGCGGGCGTGCAGGAGGTTGCGGCGCAGCATCGTCGCCGAGTCGCGCACGGCGAGGGAGAGGGTGCTCATCGGACGGACTCCTTGGACGAGTGGGCGGGGGTGGTGGGGGTGGTGAGGGCGAAGAAGACGTCGTCGAGGTCGGGGGTGTGGACGGTGAGTTCGTCGGCTTCGATGTGGGCGGTGTCGAGGCGGTCGA
>NZ_JBEOXR010000110.1:0-3539 GCF_040296665.1 Streptomyces sp. NPDC002057 | reverse complement strand
GAGGCCGGTTACGTCGGGGCGGGCACGGTCGAGTTCCTCGTCGCCGCCGACGGCACGATCTCCTTCCTGGAGGTCAACACCCGCCTCCAGGTCGAACACCCCGTGACCGAGGAGGTCACCGGCCTCGACCTCGTCCGCGAGATGTTCCGCATCGCCGACGGCGAGGAGCTCGGCTACGGCGACCCGGAGATCCGGGGTCACTCCTTCGAGTTCCGTATCAACGGCGAGGACCCGGGCCGCGGCTTCCTGCCCGCCCCCGGCACCGTGACCGTGTTCGACCCGCCGACCGGCCCCGGTGTCCGCCTCGACGCCGGCGTCGAGTCCGGCTCCGTCATCGGCCCGGCCTGGGACTCCCTCCTGGCCAAGCTCGTCATCACCGGCGCCACCCGCGAGCAGGCCCTGCAGCGAGCCGCCCGCGCGCTGGGCGAGTTCCGGGTCGAGGGCATGGCCACCGCCATCCCCTTCCACCAGGCCGTCGTGGTCGACCCCGACTTCACCGCCGACCCGTTCCGGGTCCACACGCGGTGGATCGAGACGGAGTTCGTCAACGAGATCAAGCCCTTCGCCCCGGCCGGCGCGGACGCCGACGAGGACGAGTCGGGCCGCGAGACCATCGTCGTCGAGGTCGGCGGCAAGCGGCTGGAGATCTCCCTGCCGACGGCGCTGGGCATGACGCTGGCCCGAGCGGGTCTCGCGGCGGGCGCGAAGCCGAAGCGGCGCGCGGCGAAGAAGTCCGGTCCGGCCGCCTCCGGTGACACCCTCGCCTCGCCGATGCAGGGCACGATCGTGAAGGTGGCGGTCGAGGAGGGCCAGGAGGTCAAGGAGGGCGACCTCATCGTGGTCCTGGAGGCCATGAAGATGGAACAGCCTCTCAACGCCCACCGCTCCGGCACCGTCAAGAGCCTCAACGCCGAGGTCGGCGCGTCCATCACCTCCGGCGCCGCCCTCTGCGACATCAAGGACTGAACCCGCACCACCGCACGTGAGAAGGGCCCGCAGGCTGTCGCCTGCGGGCCCTTCTCCGTAGCGCGGGGACCCCGCTCTCACCCACGGTCCTCGCCGGCGAGTTCCAGCGTGTCCACCGCGTACGCCGCGGACACCAGGGTCATGTGGTGGTTCCAGCCGGGGAACGAGCGGCCCGTGAAGTCCGCCATCCCGTAGTCCTCGGTGATGGCCGTCAGGGCCTCGCCGGACGTGTGCCGGAGCCGCAGGAGGGCGAGGAAGTCGTTGGACGCGCCGTCCAGCATGTTGGTCATCCACACCCGCCGGGGACGGTCGCGGGCCGGGGACCACTCGGCGAGGAGCCGGAAGCGGCCCGCGCCGTACCCGGGCAGGGCGAGGCGGGCGGGGGAGGCGAGGGTCACCAGCGGGCCGCGCACCGGCGGCTTGAGCACGTTGGCCCGCTGCCGCTCGGCCTCCCCCAGGGACAGCATGAAGTCCGCGCCCCGGTCGAGGAGGCCGGCGGCGGCACGGCAGGTGTCCCCGGTGCCGCGCAGGTCGAGGATGACGGGCCGGGTGCGGCTCCGCCTCGGCTCCGGCGCCTCGTCGAGGAGTTCGAGCGCCAGCTCCTCCAGGGGGCGGCGGCGCACCTCCTCGGGGACCCGGCCGCGCTGCCGGTGCTGGGCGTCCTCGCCCCAGGCGCGGTTGAGGTAGAGCCGCCAGTCGACGGGCAGGCTCCGGCCCCGTTCGGTGAGGAACATGCCGAGCGAGACCTGGCAGTTGACCGAGCCGCCGGTGGGGGTGGGCCGCCGGTGGACGCCCACGATCTGCTCGCCGTACTTGGGCACGAGGGCGAGTTCGAGGACGGTGGCCCGCAGGTTCATCCGCTCGGCCGCGAGGCGGCCGAGCGCCCGGCGGGCGGGCCGCCAGTCCCAGGGGCTCTGGTTGACGAACTGCTGGAGGGCCTGGAGGTCCGTGGTGGAGTTCGTCATCGCCCGGACGGTCTTGCGGCCGGGCGAGGTGAGCAGGGCCCGGAGGTACGCGGTGGCGCAGCGCCGCTGGTCGGAGCGCGGCAGGTCTCCGAACACGGCGCTCGTGAACCAGGCCGGGACGGGGTCGCCGTCGCCCTGCCCGGGGCCCTCCGGTACCGGCCGTTCCTCGGTCAGCTGCTGCGTCATCTCCGCCCCTCGTCCCTGGTGCCGTCGGGCTCCAGGGTGGCGACTGGCTCTTGAGTCCCACGTGTGACCGGCGTACGCCGTGCGGGGGTTCGGGCGGACGGCGTCCACGGGGGCGGGCCGCCGGGTAACGTGCCGGATCATGCTCGCGATACGGTTCGACCGTTTCGGCGGTCCCGAAGTCCTCACGCCCGTCGATGTCCCCGTCCCGGTCCCCGGGCCCGGCGAGACCCTGGTCACCGTGGAGGCGGCCGGCGTCAACTTCGCCGACACGTTCCAGGTGGACGGGTCCTACCTCTCCCCCGACCTGCTTCCCCACATCCCCGGCGGCGAGGTCGTCGGCCGGACCGAGGACGGCCGCAGGGTCCTCGCCAAGGTCGCCCACGGCTACGCGGAACGCGTGGTCGCCCGGGAGTCCGCGCTGGTCGAGATCCCGGAGGAACTGGACGCTCCCCGGGCCCTGGCCCTGCTGACACAGGGGCTCACCGCCTGGCACCTGTTGCGCTCCGCGGCCCGGCTGCGGCCCGGCGAGAGCGTCGTCGTGCACTCCGCCGCGGGTGGTGTGGGCAGCCTCGCGGTGCAGTTGGCGCGGGAGTTCGGGGCGGGTCGCGTCCTGGCGCAGGCGTCGACGCCGGAGAAGGAGAAGCTCGCCGTGGAGCTGGGGGCCGACGAGGTGGCCCGGTATCCGCTGGCGGCGCGCGCGGACGTGATCCTGGACGCCGCCGGGGGCGAGCTGTTCGACCGGGCGCTGGGCTCCCTCGCCGACTTCGGCCGGCTCGTCACGTACGGCAACGCGTCCCGTACGGCGTTCGCCGCGCTCGACCCGGCGAGGCTCAGCAGGCTCAACGCGGCCGTCGTCGGCTTCTGGCTGCGGCCCACCCTGGCGCGGCCGGGGGCCCTGCGCGAGCCGTTGGAGGAGCTCGTCGCGCTCACGCTCGGGGGACGGCTGCGTCCGGTGACGGGCGTCGAGTACCCGCTCGTCGAGGCCGGAAGGGCCCATACCGACCTGCTGGAGCGGCGTACGACGGGCAAGGTCGTCCTGCGCCCCTGACCGTCCGGGACGGCGCCGACCAGGGCTTCCGAGCCAAAACAGACCGCGCGTGCGGAAAACTGACACTCTCGCCGTGCCGCCTTTGGCCGGGCGCCGGGCCAAGGGCAAAGCTAGGGCCACGAGACGGCGCGGGGGCAGGTACTTCATGCCCTGACTGCCCCTGCCCCGTGCCGCCTCACCGTGACGCTCCGGTGCCTCCGAGGCACCGGCCGGAACCGAGAGGCGGGGGACAGGACATGCCGGAAGCGACCCGCCCCCCGTCCGCCCGGAACGCCGTCGGCGCATACCCTCCGCCCGCCGTCGGCCGTCGACCGCCAGGTGGTGGACGACGAGCAGCAGACGGCCGGTCAGACCGGGGCCCCGGTCGAGGAACT
>NZ_JBEOXR010000109.1:0-2505 GCF_040296665.1 Streptomyces sp. NPDC002057 | reverse complement strand
TCTCGTGACTGCGTGCCTTTTGAAGAATGAGCCTGCGAGTTTGCGGTGCGTTGCGAGGTTAACCCGTGTGGGGAAGCCGTAGCGAAAGCGAGTCCGAATAGGGCGATTCAGTAGCGCGCTCAAGACCCGAAGCGGAGTGATCTAGCCATGGGCAGGTTGAAGCGGAGGTAAGACTTCGTGGAGGACCGAACCCACCAGGGTTGAAAACCTGGGGGATGACCTGTGGTTAGGGGTGAAAGGCCAATCAAACTCCGTGATAGCTGGTTCTCCCCGAAATGCATTTAGGTGCAGCGTCGTGTGTTTCTTGCCGGAGGTAGAGCACTGGATAGGCGATGGGCCCTACCGGGTTACTGACCTTAGCCAAACTCCGAATGCCGGTAAGTGAGAGCACGGCAGTGAGACTGTGGGGGATAAGCTCCATGGTCGAGAGGGAAACAGCCCAGAGCATCGACTAAGGCCCCTAAGCGTACGCTAAGTGGGAAAGGATGTGGAGTCGCAGAGACAACCAGGAGGTTGGCTTAGAAGCAGCCACCCTTGAAAGAGTGCGTAATAGCTCACTGGTCAAGTGATTCCGCGCCGACAATGTAGCGGGGCTCAAGCGTACCGCCGAAGTCGTGTCATTGCAGCATGAGGGCCAACGCCCGCTGTGATGGGTAGGGGAGCGTCGTGTGCCGGGTGAAGCAGCCGCGGAAGCGAGTTGTGGACGGTTCACGAGTGAGAATGCAGGCATGAGTAGCGATACACACGTGAGAAACGTGTGCGCCGATTGACTAAGGGTTCCTGGGTCAAGCTGATCTGCCCAGGGTAAGTCGGGACCTAAGGCGAGGCCGACAGGCGTAGTCGATGGACAACCGGTTGATATTCCGGTACCCGCTTTGAAACGCCCAATATCGAGCCCATTAATGCTAAGGCCGTGAAGCCGTTCCGGACCCTTCGGGGAAAGGAAAGTGGTGGAGCCGCTGACCCAAGGTGGTAGTAGGTAAGCGATGGGGTGACGCAGGAAGGTAGTCCAACCCGGGCGGTGGTAGTCCCGGGGTAAGGGTGTAGGGCGTTGTCCAGGTAAATCCGGACAGCACATAGCCTGAGACCTGATGCCGAGCCGATTGTGGTGAAGTGGATGATCCTATGCTGTCGAGAAAAGCCTCTAGCGAGTTTCATGGCGGCCCGTACCCTAAACCGACTCAGGTGGTCAGGTAGAGAATACCGAGGCGTTCGGGTGAACTATGGTTAAGGAACTCGGCAAAATGCCCCCGTAACTTCGGGAGAAGGGGGGCCACGTCTGGTGATCGGATTTACTCCGTGAGCTGGGGGTGGCCGCAGAGACCAGCGAGAAGCGACTGTTTACTAAAAACACAGGTCCGTGCGAAGCCGTAAGGCGATGTATACGGACTGACGCCTGCCCGGTGCTGGAACGTTAAGGGGACCGGTTAGTGACCTTTCGGGGTTGCGAAGCTGAGAACTTAAGCGCCAGTAAACGGCGGTGGTAACTATAACCATCCTAAGGTAGCGAAATTCCTTGTCGGGTAAGTTCCGACCTGCACGAATGGCGTAACGACTTCTCGACTGTCTCAACCATAGGCCCGGTGAAATTGCACTACGAGTAAAGATGCTCGTTTCGCGCAGCAGGACGGAAAGACCCCGGGACCTTTACTACAGTTTGATATTGGTGTTCGGTTCGGCTTGTGTAGGATAGGTGGGAGACTTTGAAGCCGTGACGCCAGTCATGGTGGAGTCGCCGTTGAAATACCACTCTGGTCGTGCTGGATGTCTAACCTCGGTCCGTGATCCGGATCAGGGACAGTGTCTGATGGGTAGTTTAACTGGGGCGGTTGCCTCCCAAAGGGTAACGGAGGCGCCCAAAGGTTCCCTCAGCCTGGTTGGCAATCAGGTGTTGAGTGTAAGTGCACAAGGGAGCTTGACTGTGAGACCGACGGGTCGAGCAGGGACGAAAGTCGGGACTAGTGATCCGGCGGTGGCTTGTGGAAGCGCCGTCGCTCAACGGATAAAAGGTACCCCGGGGATAACAGGCTGATCTTCCCCAAGAGTCCATATCGACGGGATGGTTTGGCACCTCGATGTCGGCTCGTCGCATCCTGGGGCTGGAGTCGGTCCCAAGGGTTGGGCTGTTCGCCCATTAAAGCGGTACGCGAGCTGGGTTTAGAACGTCGTGAGACAGTTCGGTCCCTATCCGCTGCGCGCGTAGGAATATTGAGAAGGGCTGTCCCTAGTACGAGAGGACCGGGACGGACGAACCTCTGGTGTGCCAGTTGTCCTGCCAAGGGCATGGCTGGTTGGCTACGTTCGGGAGGGATAACCGCTGAAAGCATCTAAGCGGGAAGCCTGCTTCGAGATGAGTATTCCCACCTCCTTGAGAGGGTAAGGCTCCCAGTAGACGACTGGGTTGATAGGCCGGATGTGGAAGCCCAGTAATGGGTGGAGCTGACCGGTACTAATAGGCCGAGGGCTTGTCCTCAGTTGCTCGCGTCCACTGTGTTAGTTCTGAAG
>NZ_JBEOXR010000108.1:0-5877 GCF_040296665.1 Streptomyces sp. NPDC002057 | reverse complement strand
CCACCCTTTTTTACACCCTGTGCACCCGCACGAACCACTCGAACCCGCGCCCCCCCCCGTCCCGCGCCCGGCGCACACCGCCCCCCCCCCGCGGCAGCCCGCCGCGGCGGGCGTCAGTGCAGGGCCGTGCGCAGGGTGGCGACGGCGAGGGTGATGGCGCCCTGCGCGGCCTGCGTCTCGCGCAGGGCGTTGAGCATGACGAAGTCGTGGATGATGCCCTGGAACCGTACGGCGGTGACCGGGACCCCCGCCTCGCGCAGCTTCTCGGCGTAGGCCTCACCCTCGTCGCGCAGGACGTCGGCCTCACCCGTGATGACGAGGGCGGGCGGCAGTCCGGACAGCTGCTCGGTGGTGGCCCGCAGCGGGGAGGCGGTGATCTCCGCCCGCTGGTTCTCGTCGGTGGTGTACTGGTCCCAGAACCACTGCATGCCGTCGCGGCGCAGGAAGTACCCCTCGGCGAACCGGTGGTACGAGCCGGTGTCGAAGTTCGCGTCGGTCACCGGGTAGAACAGCACCTGGTGCACGAGCGGGACGCCGCCGCGCTCCTTGGCCATCAGGGTGAGCGCGGCGGTCATGTTCCCGCCGACGGAGTCACCGGCCACGGCGATACGGGTCGGGTCCAGGCCCTGGATGGCGCCCTGGTCCACGATCCACCGCGCGACCGTGAAGTTCTGCTCGATGGCCACCGGGTACCGGGCCTCGGGAGAGAGGTCGTACTCGGGGAAGACGACCGCGGCTCCCGCGCCGACGGCGAGTTCGCGCACGAGCCGGTCGTGGGTGTGGGCGTTGCCGAAGACCCAGCCCGCTCCGTGGACGTAGAGGATCACGGGGAGCGTGCCGGTGGCACCGGCGGGCCTGACGACCCGGACCTTGACGCTGCCCGTGGGGCCGCCGGGAACGGTGGTCCACTCCTCGTCGACCGCCGGCTTGTCGATCTCGCCGGACTGCACGTCGTCGACGGCCTTGCGCCCCTCCGCCGGGGGCAGCTCGAACAGGAAGGGCCGCTGGGCGGTCGCCTCCGCGAAGGCCGCGGCCGCGGGCTCCAGTACCGGCCGGGTCGGGTCGACAGCCTCGGACATGTGCGTCTCCTGACGTTCGCTGGGTCGTCCGTTTCCTGGCGGCGCCGCCCGTCGCGCCGCAGCGGTGAGGGGCGGAGGGCCCGCAGGCGCGCCACCGCACCTTCCACAGTGCACGACGGACGCGCGGCCCGCATCGGATCGGATCGCGCCATCCGGCCTCCCCTGCCCTCCTCGGCGCGGAGGCCCGCCGCCGCCCGCCGTCCCTGGTCGTCAGACCGGGCCGGCGGGCGGACCGCACGCGGTTCGATCCGGTCCGGGAGCCCTCACGAGCCGGCTCCGGACACGACCGACGGGCACGCTAGCCGGCGAGGACGCCGGTGTTCTGGCAGGCGGTCAGCAGCCAGCGGCCGTCGGCCTGCTTCGAGAGGACGTACAGCGGGGCGCCCTCGCTCTCCTCGCCCGGGGAGAGGTACCGCTGGCGGACCTTGACCGCGGCGACGTCGGGGCGGATGAAGAGCACATGGACCACCTCGTAGGTGACCTTGCCGTCCCAGCTCGCCGCCGGGAGGACCTTGCGGGTGAACTCCGAGATGGCGTCGAGGCCGAGGAGGACCTTGCCGTGGGCCGTGGTCCAGATCGCGTCGGGGTGGAACAGGCCGAGGAACTCCTCGGGGTCCTTGTTCTGCTGGGCGTGCTCGACGGTGGCGACGAGCCGGGTGATCGCTTCGATGTCCGCAGCGTGGGACGTGGATTCCGTGGTCATGTGGATCATCGTCGTACCTCAAGCGCGATCGAGGTCAAGAGCCGCTCCCCCACGGATGTGAAACGCCGGCACCTGGAGGAGCGAGGTGCGGGCCCCGGTTCGGCTCTGTGCTCGGGCGGTTCCGTGCCACCAGCCTGGTTGCGGGCCCGCCGCGCCGAGGACAGCGCAACGCGGACGTCGCCCCGCCCCCGTCCGTTCTCCCCGTCAGGCGTGCGGAACGACCGCCACGGGGCAGGAGGCGTGGTGGATGACGGCGTGGGTGACCGATCCGATGTGGGAGCCCCTCGCCGCCCTGCGCCGGCCGACGACCACGAGGCGCGCGTCCGACGCGGCCTCGACGAGATGCTCGGCCGCCCGCCCCGGAGCGGACACCTCCGTCACCTCCGTCGCCGGAAACCTGTCCCGGAAGGGCCGCACCGCACGGGCGAGCGCCGCCGCCCTCTCCTCCCGCGTGGCCGCCGTGGAGTGGTGGACGAAGGAGTCGTGCCAGGTGTGCACGACCTCCAGCGGGACACCGTGCCGTCCGGCGAAGTCGAACCCGAAGTGCAGGACCTCGTCCTCGCCCTCGATCACGTCGAGACCGAGGACCACTTTCCGCCGCTCGGGCACCGCGGCCCCGTCGGTCCCGTATCCGGGGCGGACGAGAACCACCGGGCGCCGCGCCTCCGCGACGACCTCCTGGCCCACCGAACCGACGACGAACCCGCGGACGCTGCCCAGCCCGTGCGAGCCCACGACGAGCATCTCCGCCTCGCCCGCGGCCGCGAGCAGCACGCTGACAGGGGCGTCCTCGATCTCGTCGGCGGTCAGGGCGAGCTCCGGCCGCCGCGAACCGACACGGCGCTCGGTCACGGCCAGCACGCCTTCCGCGTCACCGGCCCGGTCCTCGTGCGACACCTTCATCGCCCCCAGCTGATGCTCCGCCCACCGGGTGGCGTACACCAGCCGCAGGCCGTCGCCGCGCAGCGCCGCCTCGTCGGCGGCCCAGTCCACCGCAGCCACGCTTCCTTCAGAGCCGTCCACTCCCACAGTGACGGGTCGGGACATGCTGCTCTCCTCGCCTCGGGCCATCGTCGACGGGCTCACAGGAGCGCCGACGGGCGTCCTCGCGCGAGCCACCGGGTCGAGAAGCTACCGAGTCGCCGATTCCCCGGTGCGCACGGCGTCCGGCGACGCTGACGAAGTACCCCGTCCGGCGGAACGCCACCGCGTGCGGACGGCGCACCGCCGGAGACCCCCCTCCCGGAAGCACCTCTCAAGCCGCGGACAGGCCGGGGCGGACCTCCTTCGGGAGCGGCCTCCGGAGGGAAGGCCTCGTCAGCGCACCCGCCCCCGCACCTTCAGGTGGGTCGCCGGGAGTTCCGGGGCGGGGAGGCGGTCGCCGTCGTAGCCCTTGACCTCGCCGAAGCGGTCGGACGCCATCCACTGCTCGCGCGCCTCGCGGATCTCCTCGTCCGTGCGGCCGACGAAGTTCCACCACATGACGATCTCCTCCTCGAAGGGTTCGCCGCCGAGGAGCATCAGGCCGGCGTCGGAGACCGCGCGGAGGGGGAGTTCGGTGCGGCCGCAGCCGAGGTAGAGCATGGAGCCGGGGAGGACCGGGACGCCGTCGACGTGGGCCTCTCCGGACATCGCCAGGACCGCGTACTCGTAGTCGGGGTCGAGGGGGAGGTCCGCCTCGGTGCCGGCCGTCAGGGCGAGGTCCGCGCCGACGAGCGGGGTGTACGTGGTCCCCGGCGAGGCGGCTCCGTCCAGCTCGCCCAGGATCACCGTGGCCGTGAGGCCCCGGCCGGTGACCCGGGGCAGGTCGGCGTGGTGCTCGAAGTGCGGCTCCACATGGCGGTGGGCGTCGGGGAGGGCGACCCAGAGCTGGGCGCCGTGCAGGAGGCGGGCGTGCGGGGCGGGGCTCTCCTCCGAGTGGGAGATGGCCCGTCCCGAGGTCATCAGGCCCAGTTCGCGCGGCCGGACGGTCTGGAGGCTGCCGGTGGAGTCGCGGTGCAGGACCTCGCCCTCGTGGAGCCAGCTGACGGTCTGCAGGCCCATGTGCGGGTGCGGCGGGACCTGCATGCCGGGTTCGTCGGCGATGTCGTCGGGGCCGTAGTGGTCGACGAAGGCCCAGGCCCCGACCATCCGCCGGCCCAGGTTGGGGAGCAGCCGGCGGACCTCGGTCGACTCGCCGAGCCGGACGTGGCGGGGGCTGAGGAGTTCCCGTACCGGCTCGGCGACGACGAATCCGCGGCCGCCGCACACGGAAAGCGTGGCGTGACGATCAAGGTTGCTCATGACGCTCGACCCATCCTTGTGGAATGTTCAACCATCCAGGCGTGTTGTCCTGGTCGACCACCCCACAGGGTGGCAGATCCGGCACTCCGGAAAGGGAGAGCAAGTGAGCGACACGTACTACGAGTTCGGAACAGCCGGAGAACGCTGGGACCGCGCGCGGTTCTTCTTCGACGCGAAGGAGTACGGGACCGCCGTCCGCATCCTGCGCGGTCTGGTCGCCGAGCACCCGGACCAGACGGCCCAGCGGCTCCTGCTCGCGCGGGCCTACTACCACTCCGCCCAGCTCTCCCGGGCCGAGACCGAGCTGCGGGCGATCCTGGAGCGCGACCCGGTCGAGCACTACGCGCGGCTGATGCTCGGACGCACCCTGGAGCGGCTCGGGCGCGCGGACGAGGCCGCGCCGCACCTGCGGATGGCCGCCGCCATGGCGGGCGAGACACCCGCGCCCTGACACGGCCCGCAGGGCCGTCGTGACACGGCCGAGGCACGGCCCTTCACACGGCCCTGATACCCCCGCACGGTATATTCACCGGCCAGGAGGTCCTGGCCGTGCGTACACACCGAGCGGAACGCCGTCGACGAGCGGAAGGTGCCCTGACGCACCTTCTGCTCGTCGTCGTGCTCGCGCTCGGGGTGTTCCTCATGCACACCGTCGGCCATCCCGAGGGCTCCGGCGGCGACCCGGGGACCACCTCCGTAGGGGCCGCCGCACACGGCGCCCACGGCGACGAGGGCTCCTCCGCCGGGCACGAGCCGGGTACGGCGATGGACATGACCACCCTGTGCGTGGCCGTCCTCGCCGGCTGGCTGCTCGCGGGGCTCGTCCGGGCCGCCCTCGGACGGCGCCCCGACTGGCTCGCCCTCCTCCTCGCGCGGCTCACGGCCGCGCCGGGGCCGCACGCGCCGCCGCCCCGTCCTCCCGACCTCGCCCAGCTGTCCGTCCTGCGGATCTAGGCCGTACCGCCCCGCGGGCGCCTCGCGCTGCCCGTGAACGCTTCGGCCTGCCCTTCTCCGTACGACCAGCACACGAGGTGTCACCCACATGCGTGCCTTCACCCACCGCACCACCAGGAAGTTCGCCCTCCTCGGCGCCGTCACCGCGACCGGGCTCCTGCTCGCCGCCTGCGGCACGGACGACCCGACGGACGGAACGGGCCACGGCGGTACGAGCCACGGCGGCGCGTCCGCCTCGGCCTCCGCGCCCGCCTCCGCGTCCGCCGACGGGGCCTCGGCCCCCGGCGCCTTCAACGACGCGGACGTCATGTTCGCGCAGATGATGATCCCCCACCACGAGCAGGCCCTGGAGATGGCGGAGCTCGCCGAGGGCCGGGCCGAGGACCCCGAGGTCAAGAAGCTGGTCGCCGCGATCGAGCGGGCCCAGGACCCGGAGATCCAGAAGATGAAGGCCTGGCTCAAGGGCTGGGGCAGGCCCGTGTCCGCCGGTCACGGTTCCGGCGGCGAGGGCTCCCACGGCATGGCCGGGATGATGTCCGACCAGGACATGAAGGACCTGGCCGCCGTCAAGGGCAGGGCCTTCGACCGCAGGTTCGCCGAGCTGATGATCGCCCACCACGACGGCGCCGTCGAGATGGCGAAGGACGAGCGGAGGAACGGCCGCAACGCCACGGCCAAGGCGCTCGCCGACGACGTCGTGCGGACCCAGTCCGCCGAGGTGACCGCCCTGCGCGAGGTCCTCGACCGGCTCTGACCGCCCCGCCCCCGGGGGCGGCCCCCCCGGGGGGGGCCCGGGGGGGGGGCCCCCGGGCACCGAGGGTAGGAGGTAATAAACCAAATAAAAAAAAAAAAAAAAAA
>NZ_JBEOXR010000107.1:0-6275 GCF_040296665.1 Streptomyces sp. NPDC002057 | reverse complement strand
ACCGCCGCGGCGAACGGCACGATCTTCGCCTCCGCGAGAGCACGGACCGACTCCCGGAGCATGTCGTGCTCCTCGGAGGGCCGATACAGGTCGAAGTCCTTGCCCATGATGTGGAGCTCCCCTAGACGCTTGTGGCACTGAGTACCCTCAGCAAAACACACTCAGTGCCATGACGCCAGAGCGCCCCGACGCTGGTCCGTGTCGGGGCGCTCAAGGGACCGTTCGGTCGGTTTTGTTAACCGGGAGTGTCTGCGAGGTTTCCTTCTTCCCGCCGGAGCCGGCTCGCGTCGTAGTCGACGGCGAGTTGGTGGGCGCGGCCCTCGCTCATGTCCAGTCCCGGGAGCAGCGCCGGCGTACAGATGCTGGGCAGGACGTGCTGGAGCAGAACCACGACACGGTGCGTCAGATCATTACGTTCGCAAAGAATCTGAGACATCGTCTGAATTCCCGCGAAGGCACCCGAGAAGAGTTCCGCCGTATCCGTCACATTCACGTGGAGCAGGATTTCGCCCCGCGCCTTGGCCACCGTGAGCACCTCCGAAACCTGGTCGATCCAGGCACGGAACGGCGCGGCCCGGTCGACGCTCGTGGCCCCGCTGTCCAGGGCGAGGGCCACGCTCGCACGCACGAGAGGGTCACGCTGGAGACGGTGTGCGAGCAGGAAGCCCTGGTCCACCAGCTCCTGGAGCTTGATGGCCTGGGGGGTGAGCGGCTCGTCGAGCAGCTGGGCGTCGAGAACGCCGAGGGCGAGATCTTCCTTGGAAGCAAAGTGGAAGTACAGGGCTCCCTTGGTCACCCCGGCGCGGACCAGGATCTCGCCGATGGTCGTGCGCTCGTATCCACGCTCGGCGAAGACGGCTGCGGCCGATTCGAGGATCACCCGGCGGGTTCGAATTGCACGCGCTTGCTGCGCCAAGGCGCCTCCTGCTGTCTCGCTGTCTGTGCTCAACGTGTGACGTGAAGCATTGAAAAGAAAACCGCGCTGTACGTATTCTACTTCTGGCGGGTTTCACCGCCTGGGGTGTGGGGAAGGGAGGGGGATCCATATGGAGGGGAACCGTCGAGGCGTGACGACGCACGTCCCGGGGGAGTTCGTCCACCGCGCGGACCCCGCGGACATCATCCCCACGGGTTGGACGCAGCTGCAGGAGAATCGGTTCTCCGTTTCCGCCCGCTGGCCTGCCTCACATCCCTTCTTCTCTCCGGTGGCCGGGGTCCGTCACGACCCCGTACTGGTGGCCGAGACGATACGCCAGACGACCATGCTGGTGGCTCACGCCGAACTCGGGGTACCCCTGGACGATCAGTTCGTCATGTGGAACGTCTTCTACGACGCCGACCCCGACGCGCTCGCCGTGGACGGACTCTCCTCGGACATCGAGGTCGACGTGGTCTGCGCCGACGCCACGACCCGGCGCGGACGCCTCCGGGAACTGCGCGTCTCCATGGCGCTCACCCGTGACGGCCGGCTCCTCGGCACCGGCGGCGGCGAGGCCCGCTGCACCTCCGCCCTCGCCTACCGCCGGATGCGGGGCGAGCGGATGAACGCGCTCGGCCGGCCCGTACCCCTGATACCCGGCGTCGCCCCGCACCTCGTCGGCCGGGAGCGCGCCGAGGACGTCGTCCTCGGACCCGGCACCCGCCCCGGCCAGTGGCAGCTCCGGATCAACACCGCCCACCCCACCCTCTTCCGGCGCCCCAACGACCACGTCCCCGGAATGGTCCTGCTCGAAGCCGCCCGGCAGGCGGCGACGATCACGCTCGGGAACCCGGCCTACCTGCCGACCGCCCTGGACACCTCCTTCTCGCGCTACGTCGAACTCGACAGCCCGTGCTGGATCGAGGCCGAGACCGTGCCGGGACCGGACCCCTCGACGACCACGGTCCGGGTCTCCGGGCACCAGGACGGCACTCCCGTCTTCGTCTCCGTGCTCACCTCCCCGACCCGCGAACCGGCGGTGGCCTCGACCGGCCTCGACCGTCGGCTGGCGAGCTGAACCGGATCGTCACGATGGGCCCTCGCATCCTGATCACCGGCGCGACCGGATTCATCGGCGGCCGGGTGGCCGCGGCGGCCACGGCGCGGACTGCGGCGGCACCGGCCCCGGAGGAGGCGGCGGCACCTGTCCCGGCGCCGGCCTCGTCGCCGAGGTCCACGACGCCGCTGTTCTCCGCGACGGAGCCCCCGTACGTACGGCTGCTCGTCCGCCGCCCGCCCGTCCGCGAGGGAGGACAGGCCGGACCCGAGACCGTCCTGGGCGACCTCCGCGACCCCGACTCGCTGCGCCGCGCCTGCGAGGGGATCGACGTCCTGATCCACTGCGCCTCCGCCATCGGCGGCGACGAGCGGTCGGCGCGCGCGGTCAACGACGAGGGCACCCGGTCCCTCGTCGACGCCGCCGTGCGGGCCGGAGTGACCCGCGTCGTCGCTCTCAGCACCGCCTCCGTCCACGGCCGCGGCCCCTTCCGCGCCGCCGCCCCCGGCACGCTGCCGCTCGCCCCCGGCTCCGCGACCAGCCGCACGCGCGCGGCGGGCGAGCGGTACGTCCTGGACGCGGGCGGCACGGTCCTGCGGCCCCATCTCGTCTACGGACCCGGTGACCGACAGCTGATCCCCGGCCTGGTCCGGCTCCTCTCGGCCCTGCCGGGCCCACTCGACGGGGGGAGTTCGCTGCACTCCCTGGTCGAGGTGGACGGCCTGGCGCGCGCCCTGCTCGGCGCGGCGCTCTCACCAGCGACCGAGGCGGGGCCGTACTACGTCGCCCACCCCGACCCGGTCCCGGTCGCGGAACTCCTCGCGGCCGCGGAGGCGCTGCTCGTCCACCGGACCGGCACCCCGCGGGGCCCTGTGGTGGACCTCGCCACGGCCCGCGCGCTGCTCGCCGAACTCCCCTTCGCACAACACCACTTGGCCATGCTCGCCACCGACCACTGGTTCGCCGACGACCGCCCCTGGCGGATGCCGGGCGTCGACCCGGGGCCGGGCTTCACCGAGGGGTTCGCCGACCACGCTCCGTGGTACCAAGGTCTCCTCGCTCGTTCCTGAACAGAAGGTAGGCACCACCGACATGTCCGCGCTGGCCGGCAGGACCGCGATCGTCACAGGGGCGAGCCGCGGCATCGGAAGAGGCATCGCCGAGCGGCTGGCCCGGGACGGGGCGCTCGTCGCCGTCCACTACGGCAGCAACGAGAAGGCCGCCCTGGAGACGGTGGAGATCATCGAGGGGCGCGGCGGCCGGGCCTTCGCCTTCCGCGCGGAGCTCGGGTCGCCCGACGCCGTCGACACCTTCTACGCCGCCCTGGACGAGGGCCTCGCGGCGCGGGGCGAGGAGTCCTCGTTCGACATCCTCGTCAACAACGCCGCCGCGAGTGGATCGGGCCGCATCACCCAGCTCACCACCGAGGTCTTCGACCGGCTGGTCGCGATCAACGTGAAGGCCCCGCTCTTCCTCGTCCAGCGGGGCCTGGACCGGCTGCGCGACGGCGGCCGGATCGTCAACATCTCCTCGGCGGTGACGAAGCACGCCTTCCCCGAATCCGTCACCTACGCGATGACCAAGGGCGCCGTCGACACGATGACCCTCGCCCTCGCCAAGGAGCTGGGTCCCCGGGGGATCACGGTCAACGCCGTGGCCCCCGGCTACATCGCGACGGACATGAACGCGTGGCGCAGGGCGACCCCGGAGGCGAGCGCGGCCCTCGCGGCCCTCTCGGTCTTCAACCGGATCGGGACCCCGGCCGACATCGCGGACGTGGTCGGTTTCCTCGTCTCCGACGACGCGCGCTGGATCACCGGCCAGTACGTGGACGCCACGGGAGGTACCGCGCTCTGAGTCAGCCGACCGGCGCGTGCGCCCGTCCCGTGTCGGACAGGCTGCCCGCCGGTTGCAGGCCGGCGAGGGCCTCCGGGTGGGCCAGCATCGGCAGCAGGGTCCGCCACAGGCCGGTGACGGTGCGGGGCGACAGCCACTCGTCGTTGTCCCGGCACAGGGCCTCCAGGCCGATGGTGGCGGCCACGATGGTGCGGGCGAGGTCCTGCCGGCTCCCCAGGCCGGTGGCCAGCAGTTCCTCGTCGGCCGCCTCCGCGAGGCGTTGTTGTACGCAGCTCTGCCACTCCTGGCGCAGATTCAGCTCCGTACGGCCGCTGTTGGAGCAGCTGAGCCGGAATCCCGCGCGGACGACGATGTCCTCGCGGAGCAGTCGAGCGGCGGCGTGCGCGGTGTCGGTGAGGTTCTGCAGGGCGTTCGACCGTTGTCGGTACACGATCCGGGCGGTCCTGCGCAGTGCGGTGGAGGCCGCGCACTCGACGGCGGCGGCGACGGCCGCCTTGTTCTCGAAGTGGAAGTGGAGCGCGCCGGGGCTCACGCCCGCTCCCGAGCTGATCGCGGACAGCTTGGCCAGGGCGTAGCCGTGACGGTCGAATTCGCCGGCCGCCGACTTGATCAGCGCGTCGCGGGTCCGTGTGGCCCGCTCTTGTTTGGTCACCAATGGCTCCAGAGCACCATGCGTCTCAGCGGTACGGGCTCGCGCCCCGTCGCGCCGTACCGCTCGACGACAATTAAACCGACTGCTTGGTATTGTACGAGCTTTTCGTGTGGCCTTGAGCACGTATCGTGCGGGCGAATTCCCGGCCCGGGGCAGAAGTGGAACGCGTCAGTGCCCGAAGGGCGAACGGGGGGCGGGGTCGGCGAACCGTACCAGTGCAGTGACGCCCCCATTAACAAACCGTGATGCCGGTTTGTCAAGAAGTAGTCAAGGCTGCTCGTGTCCTCTGCTGCATACGGAAGAGTGCTGTTAAGGCGCGGAGACAAGCGGGCAAACCGGCCGGGGAGGCTCCATATCGGGCAGAGAAGTGTCAACTCGATGTCAACTTTCTGGCGCGAAGGTATCGGAATTCCCCGAGGTGCGTGATAGAGAAATGACCTTTGACAAACCGGCGCAGCGGTTTGTAGCGTTCCCGTGCGGGGTCCCCCACGGACCTCGCAACTCCGGGAATCCCCCGAGGGGCCCGGAGCTGAGGAAAATAGGTGCTAGGGGGAACCGTGAGCCTGACGTCCGTAGAACTGAAGGAGCCCCATATACCCGCCCCACGACTCGTCGGCAGGGCGAGCGTGTCGGGCGCGAGAGTCGACACACCCGGCAGACGCGGCCCTGCCGCCGCCACCGGCTGGCGGGTCCTGGTCGTGGAGAGCTGCGGCAGGGAGGGGGAGGAACTCGTCCAGGGGCTCCGGCGGCACGGCCACGAGGTCTGCCGGGTGGACACCGGAGGCGCCGCCCTCCAGGCCTACGGAGACTGCGACCTGGTCCTGATCGACCTGGAGCTCCCGGACCTGGACGGCCTGGAGGTCTGTCGGGGCATCAGGAGCGCCGGGGATGTCCCGGTGATCGCCGTGACGAGACGGGGGAGCGAGCTCGACCGCGTCCTCGGACTCCAGGCCGGCGCGGACGACTACCTGGTGAAGCCCTACGGCTTCCGTGAACTGATGGCCCGTATGGAGGCCGTCATGCGCAGGGCCCGGCCCAGGCCGTCGACCTCCCGCGTGGTCACCAGGGGACCGCTCCACATCGACGCGGCGGCGCGGCAGGTGACCCTCGAAGGCGAGGACGTCGATCTGACGCGCAAGGAGTTCGACCTGCTCTTCCTGCTCGCCTCCTACCCCGACACGGTCATCCCGCGTGAACAGCTCATGCAGCAGGTGTGGGGGGACACCTGGTCCCGGCGGACCGTCGACACCCACGTCAGCAGCCTGCGCCACAAACTCGGCGCGAGCGACTGGGTGATCACGATCCGAGGCGTGGGATTCCGCCTCGGGCGCGGCTGAGTCCACCCCCACCCCTCCCCGACCCGCGTGACCCATCGGGCACCGCCGACGCTGACCGAGGGGGCACGACCGCTCCGGCCCGACCCGCCCGGCACCACCACTGGTGCCGGCCGGGGCGGGCCTCTTTCATGTCGTGCCGGTCACCGGGATGTCTGACGCGGTTCTGACATTCGCGTGGCGCTTCTCCCACACAGGCGCCATGGGCTTGTGAATTCTGACCGAGCCCTGAACCGATGTGTCTTGAACGACCAACCGAATCCGAACAAGCTTGTGGTGAAGGTCCGGTGCACCGGCTTCGGGCCTCTTTCCGGGAAATCGGGAAGAGGCGCGGAGAAGGCGAGTCGATCAGGAGTTGAAACCGTCGTGCGCAAGGTGCTCATCGCCAACCGTGGCGAAATCGCTGTCCGTGTGGCCCGGGCGTGCCGGGACGCGGGTATCGGCAGCGTGGCCGTG
>NZ_JBEOXR010000106.1:0-7002 GCF_040296665.1 Streptomyces sp. NPDC002057 | reverse complement strand
CGTACATCGGTGTCCGCGGTGACGGAGCCCCGCAGTGGAAGTCCGGCGCGGGCAACGTCTACGCCGACGAGGGCAACCACTGGGACGTGACCTTCCACAACTGCGGCGGCTGCTGACCCCCGCGGCGGCCGCACAGCGCCAGGACGCCCCCTCCGGTGGTCACTTGGACTAACCGAAGGGGGTTCTTGGACTGGAGGGGCCCGCGCGGCGCGATCTCGTTGACGGTGCCGCCGGGGCGGGGCCAACTAGTGCGCATGTCCCTCCCCCCTTCGCGAAGAGTCCGTGCGGCCTGCGCACTCGCCGTCGCTTCATCCGCCGTGTTCGCCCTGGCCGGCCCCGCCCTGGCAGAGGGCACCGGGAGCCGGGCGCCCGCCGCCGCCGGGGCCACGACCGCGGCCACCCCCGTGATCTCCTCCTCCCGGCTCTCCGTCGCCGTCGCCGAGGACTTCCCCCGCGTCCTCTCGTACACCGACCGCGCGACCGGCGCCCGGCTCCTCGGCAGTACGGCCCCGGTCACGCACGTCGTGCTCAACGGCACAGCCCACGCCGTCCGGGCCAAGGCCGCCCCCGTCCTGACCGGCTCCTCCGCCGCGTACACCCTCACCTTCCCCGACCTGCCCGGCGTCGAGATCGACGCGCGGCTCGGCGTCGACGGCCGGACCACCACCTTCCGGGTGACCGCGGTCCGCGACACCGAGGGCTTCCGGGTCGGCACCCTCGACATACCCGGCCACGACCTGGTCTCGGTGGGCTCCTCGGACGCCGGCGCTGCGACCGCGTTCACCCGGCTCGACCCGGACTCCACCCGTACCGCCGACGTCTTCGCGCGGGTCACCGACGCCACCGCGGCCGACGCGAACCCGGTCGGCGCGAGCTACGCCCTCGTCAACACCGGGCAGCTGGCCGCCGCCGTCGAGTCCAACTCCAGCTACGACAAGCCCTCCGGCGCGTCCGCCCGCGACGGCGCCCGCTTCTGGCACCAGGCCCGCAGGAGCGGCACCGAGACCCGGGTCGGCGTCTGGTCCGGCCAGTGGACCTACCGCGGCGAAGGGGCCCCCAAGCCCGCGAGCGGCGACGCGCTGCCCTGGGCCAAGGTCGTCGTCACCCCCGACGCCAACGCCGACGGGACCACCGACTGGCAGGACGGCGCCGTCGCCTTCCGCACGATCGGGATCAAGGCCCCGGGCAGCGAGGAGACCCCCGACCGGGTCGTCGCCCACATCCCGTTCAACTTCGCCTCCCAGGCCACCCACCCCTTCCTGCGCACCCTCGACGACGTCAAGCGGATCTCGCTCTCCACCGACGGACTCGGCCAGTTCGCGCTGCTCAAGGGGTACGGCTCCGAGGGCCACGACTCCGCCCACCCCGACTACGGCGGCAACTACAACAAGCGGGCCGGCGGCCTCGCCGACCTCAACGTCCTCCTCAAGGAGGGCCGCAGGTGGGGCGCGGACTTCGGCGTCCACGTCAACGCCACCGAGTCGTACCCCGAGGCGAAGAACTTCAGCGAGACCCTGGTCGACAGGACCAAGCCCGGCTGGAACTGGCTCAACCAGAGCTACTACATCGACCAGCGGCGCGACATCAACAGCGGCGACCTCGCCCGCCGCTTCCAGCAGCTGCGCGACGAGACCGACCGGAACCTCTCCACGCTCTACATCGACGTCTACTACACCCACGGCTGGATCGCCGACGAGACGATGAGGGCCGTCCAGAAGCAGGGCTGGAACGTCGCCACCGAGTGGTCCGAGAAGTTCGAGCGCGCCTCCCTCTGGTCCCACTGGGCCAACGACCTCGACTACGGCGGCGCCACCAACAAGGGCCTCAACTCGCAGATCGTCCGCTTCATCCGCAACGGCGAGAAGGACGTCTGGAACAACCACCCGGTCCTCGGCCAGACCGCCCTCGTCGACTTCGAGGGGTGGACCGGCGAGACCGACTGGAACGACTTCACCGCCAACATCTGGCAGCGGAACCTGCCCGCCAAGTACCTCCAGCAGCAGAGGATCACCCGCTGGAACGGCAACGACCTCACCTTCACCGGCGGGGTCCGCGGCACCGTCGAGAACGGCGCGCGGACCTTCTACGACAACGGGCGCAAGGTCCTCGACGGCGAGGACTACCTGCTCCCCTGGGACGACGGCGGGAAGCTCTACCACTACAACAAGGACGGCGGCACGACCAGTTGGGCCGTCCCGGCCGGCGCCCGCTCGTACACGGTGTACAAGCTCACCGACAACGGGCGCGTGAAGACCGCCACCGTGCGGCCCACCGGCGGGAGGATCACCCTCGACGCCGTCGCCGGGCAGCCCTACGTCCTGTACCCCGACCGCGCCCCCGGACAGCCCGCCCCGAAGTGGGGCCAGGGCACCCCGGTCGAGGACCCCGGCTTCAACGACACCGGGCTCACCGGCTGGACGAAGGCCGGCACCGTCGCCCGTGACACCGACGGGCAGGGCCGCAACAGCGCGAAGCTCTCCGGCACCGCCACCGCCTCGGTCGGGCAGCGGATCACCGGGCTCACCCCCGGCAGGAGCTACACCGCCTCCGCCCTGATCGAGGTCGAGGCCGGGAAGACCCGGCCCACCACCCTCTCGATCGGCGGGAGGTCCGTCACCGTCGAACGCTCCGCGCTCCAGGACCGGGTCGCCGCCTCCGACTGGAACGGCACCCGCTTCCAGCGGGCCAAGGTCACCTTCACCGCGCCGCGCGGCGGCACCCCGCTGAAGATCGAAGCCGCGGGCGGCAGCGCCGCCACCGTCCGGATCGACGACGTACGGATCGTCGCCAACGCCCCCGCCACCAGGGCCGGGGCCGTGGCGTACGAGGACTTCGAGGCCGTCGACCAGGGCTGGGGCCCCTTCCTCAAGGGCGACTCCGGAGGCACGACCGACCCGCGCACCCACATCGCCCAGCTGCACGCCCCGTACACCCAGGCAGGCTGGAACGGGAAGCTGGTCGACGACGTCATCGGCGGCGCCGAGTCCCTCAAGTCCCACGACGAGAACAGCGGACTGGTCTACCGGACCGCGCCCTGGACCGTCCCGATGAAGGACGGCCACAGCTACCGCGTCGCGTACGCCTACCAGTCCAGCCACGCGGGCGCGTACGAGTGGATCACCGGCTACGACCGCGCGAACGGCAGCTCCGTGGAGACCCGCCGCACCCCGCTCGGGCAGCAGCGGACGACCGGGCACTTCACCGAGACCGTCACCGCCGGCTGCGGCGACACCTGGACGGGCCTGCGCAAGCGCGGTGACGCCCCGGACGGCGCCGACTTCGTCCTCGACGGCTTCACCGTCACCGACCTCGGCCCGGTTGCCGAGCCCGCCGCCTGCGGCACGCTGGACGTCACCGGGCCCGAGACCCTGGAGCCCGGCCGCCCGAACCGCGTCACGGCCACCTTCGGCAACGACGAGGCGGGCGACGTCTCCGGCGCCACGGCCCGGCTCACCCTCCCGGCGGGCTGGACCGCCGAACCGGCCGCGCCCGTCGCCCTCGGCACCGTCGCGGCGGGCGGGAGGGCCACCGCCACCTGGCAGGTCACCCCGCCCGTGGACACGGCCCACCAGGCGTACCCGCTGAGCGCCTCCCTCACGTACACGACCGGGGGAGGGGAGCGGAAGCTTTCCGCCGCCACCTCCGTCCGCACGCTGCCGCCGCCGCCCACCGCCGACAGCTGGGCCAGCGACCTCGAATGGACCTCGGCCACCAACGGCTGGGGCCCCGTCGAGCGCGACCTCTCCAACGGCGAGACCGGCACCGGCGACGGCTCCCCGCTGCGGATCGGGGGAGTGGCGTACGCCAAGGGCCTGGGCAGCCACGCCCCCGCCACCGTCCGCTACTTCCTGGGCGGCCGGTGCACCTCCCTCACCGCCGAGGTCGGCGTGGACGACGTCCAGACCAGCCGGGGCAGCGTCCGGTTCACCGTCCTCGCGGACGGCGCCGAGAAGGTGAAGTCCCCGGTCCTCAAGGCCACGGACACCGCCTGGTCGCTCACCGCCGACGTCACCGGCGCCTCCTACGTCGACCTGGTGGTCGACGACGGCGGCGACGGCAACGGCAACGACCACGCCGACTGGGGTGCCGCCCGCTTCCACTGCGGGAGCTGAACGGACACGGCCTGCCGGAAAGCGCTTTCGGCAGGCCGTGCCGTGCTCATTGATTGCGTCGGAAATCCGGTGCTACACCAGGCGCCGAACGGTCTCCACCACTTCCCCCGGGAGGCTCCCGTGCCCGTCCCCGCCTGGTCCCGCCGTACCTTCCTCGTCACCGCCTCCGCCGCGGCCGCCGCCCTCGGACTCCCCCCCACCGCCCACGCGGCGCCGGACGAGTTCGAGGTGCTGCGGCTCCGCTGGCTCGACCTCCAGCTCGGCTCCGGCTTCGACGCCAACGCCGAGCCCTACGCCTCCCGCCTCGCCGAGACGGGCACGCTCGCGCGCGCCTTCCGCACCGGCCTGGCCCCCACCGCCACCTCCCTCTGGCCCGACGCCCCCTTCGACCCGCCGGCCGGCGTCACCCAGAGCTACAGCCGCCTCTGGACCATGACCCAGGCCTACGCACAGCCCGGCACCGGCCTCACCGGCGACGACGGCCTGCTCGCCGACGTCCTGCGCGGCCTCGACCACCTCGCCGCCACCGTCTACCGGGCGGGCGCCCCGCGCTACGGCAACTGGTGGGAGTGGCAGATCGGCAGCCCGCGCCTCCTCATGGACATCGTGGCCGTGCTCCACCCGCACCTCGGCGCCGAGCGGATCGCCGCCGCGTGCGCCGCCGTCGACCACTTCGTCCCCGACTCCGTGCTGACGCACTACACCGGCACCTCCACCGGGGCCAACCGCGTCGACCTGTGCCGCTCGGTCGCGCTGCGCGGCGTCCTCGGCGCGAACTCCGCCAAGATCGCCCTCGCCCGGGACGCCCTCTCGCCCGTCTTCCCGTACGTCACCCAGGGCGACGGCCTCTACGCCGACGGCTCCTTCGTCCAGCACACCTGGGTCGCCTACTCCGGCACCTACGGCCAGGTCATGCTCGACGGCCTCGGCCGGCTCTTCACCCTCCTCGCCGGGTCCGCCTGGGCCGTCACCGACCCGAACCGCCAGATCGTCCTCGACAGCGTCGAGAAGGCCTACGCGCCCCTCATCTACGACGGCCTGATGATGGACAGCGTCAACGGGCGCGCGATCAGCCGAGGTCTGCTCAGGAACGACGACCGGCGGATCATGCGCTCGGACCACTTCCACGGCCAGGGCGTCATCGCGGCCATCGCCCTCCTGGCGGGCGGCGCCTCCGCCGCCGAGCGCGACCGCTGGCACGCGCGCGTGAAGGGCTGGATCCGGCGCGACACCGTCTCCCCGATCCTCACCGCCCGCCAGTTCGGCGTCGCCGACCTCGCCCGGCTGCACGCGGTGGCCGACGCCCCCGTCCCGGCCGCCCCCGAACCCACCGGCCACCGGCTCTTCCCCGCCATGGACCGGGCCGTCCACCGCCGCCCCGGCTGGGCCGCCAACATCGCCATGGCCTCGGACCGGATCACGTACTACGAGTGCGGCAACGGCGAGAACCCGCGCGGCTGGCACACCGGCGCCGGAATGCTCTCCTGGTGGACCCCGGACCTCGGCGACCAGTACACCGACTGGTTCTGGCCCACCGTCGACCCCTACCGCCTCCCCGGCACCACCGTCTCCACCAGGCCGCTCGCCGACCGGGCGGGCGGCGAGTGGGGCGCGCCCAAGCCGGCCGTGCGCTGGGTCGGCGGGGCCACCGACGGCGAGTACGCGGCCGTCGGCCAGCACCTCAAGGGCCTCGGCTCCACCCTGGAGGCCCGCAAGTCCTGGTTCTGCGCCGCCGACGCGGTCGTCTGCCTCGGCGCCGGGATCACGGCGACCGACGGCGTACCCGTCGAGACGGTCGTGGACAACCGCCTCCTCGGCGAGGCCGGGACCCAGGCCCTCACCACCGGCGCGCGCTGGGCGCACCTGGACGGCCACGGCGGCTGGGTCCTCCCCGGGGGGACCGGAGACCTCCGCACCCTGCGCGAGGACCGCACCGGGGCCTGGAGCGACATCAACACCACCAGCTCCACCGAGCGCCGGACCCGCCGCTACCAGACGCTCTGGCTGGACCACGGCACGGACCCGGTCGCGGCCTCGTACGTCTACCTCCTGATGCCGGGCGCCTCCCGGCGCGCGCTCGCGGCCCGCGCCGCCGACCCGGGCTGGCTGCGCGTACTCGACAACACCGCCGAGCGGCAGGGCATAGCCGTCCCCTCCCTCGGGCTGACCGCCGCCAACCTCTGGCAGGCCGGTACGGTGGGGCCCCTCACCACCACGGCCCCCGCGAGCGTCCTCGTCCGCCGCCGCCGTTCGGTGCTCGACCTGAGGGTCTCCGAACCGCTCCGCACCGGGCAGCCCCTGGAACTGGTCTGGGACTCGCCGGTCCGCCGGGTCCTCTCCCACGACCCCTCCGTGGAGGTCCTCGCCACCGGGCGCACGCTACGGCTCCGGATCACGCCGGGTACGCGGGGCGCGACCCACCGTTGCGAGGTCCTGGGCTAGCTCCACCGAGGTCTATGTCGAACCCCTACAAACACGAGGGGTATCTGGCTGTTGACTCGGGCCGGACAGGTGGCGGATCTGTCCGGCCCCACCAGGAATCGACACGCGAGACTGTACGGAGTGGACGGCGGGGTTTTCTTGTCCGACTTCGTAGGGTCGGAACATGACCGTTGTGGACCAGATCCCGAGCGAGCCCACCGACGCCCGTGGCCGAGTGGCCGAGCTGCACGTCCTGCGCGAGCAGGCGCTGAGCGGCCCGAGCGACCGGGCGACCGAGGCTCAGCACGCGAAAGGCAAGCTGACGGCGCGCGAGCGCATCGAGCTGCTGCTCGACCCGGGTTCCTTCAGTGAGGTCGAGCAGTTGCGCCGGCACCGGGCCGTGGGTTTCGGCCTGGAGGCGAAGAAGCCGTTCACCGATGGTGTGATCACCGGTTGGGGGACGGTCGAG
>NZ_JBEOXR010000105.1:0-8320 GCF_040296665.1 Streptomyces sp. NPDC002057 | reverse complement strand
CCAGACGTGACCGGCGGCGGCGGCGAGGGCCACGGCCGCCGCGATCCGGCCCTTGGCGGGCGGGCCGAGCCCCTCGGCGGGGGCGCCACCGGTGACGGCCCCCCGGGCGCACCGGGTGCCGCCCCCCGCCGCGCCCGCCGCGCCGGCGCCGAGGGTGCCGCCGGCGACGACCCCGGCGGCCTTGAGCGAGTACCCGGCGGCGAACCAGCCGATGACGGCGACCGGCAGCAGCGCCGGGATGCCGGCGTTGACATGGGCCAGTTCACCGGCGGCGAGCCGGCACTTGGCGCACTCCTCCAGATGCTTGCGCAGCCCGCGTTCGGCCCGCATCCGCAGCCCGCCGCGCGCGTAGGCGCCGAGCCGGTCCGCGTACCGGGCGCAGTCGCCGCCGGCGGTGAGGGACTGGCTGACGTGGGCCTGGAGGTAGGCCTGCTTGAGGCCTTCGCGGGCGCGGCTGGCGAGCACGGCGGTGGCGTTGGCGGTGAGGCCGAAGAGCGGCGCGACCTCGCTCGGGGACTCCTCCTCGACGGTGGTGTGCCACAGCACGGCCTGCCAGCGTTCGGGCAGCGAGCGGAAGGCCCGCATGGCGAGGGACTGCTCGGCCTCGTGCATGGCGAGGACGTCGGCGCCGAGGTCGAGCCCCGCTCCGAACGAGCTGTTCGGGTCGGCGCCCTCGGAGGCGCGGGCGGCCTCGGCCGCGAACACGGCGAAGTCCTCGACGAGGTGTTCCCGCTTCTGGGTCCTGGCCCAGTTCGCCGCGACCCGCCGGACGGTGGTCATCAGATAGGCGCGTACGGCCTGTTCGGGACCGGCGCCGCCCCGGACCGCCTGGAGGGTGCGGGCGAAGACCTCGGCGGTGAGGTCGTCGGCGGTGTGGGCGTCCCGGCAGCAGGTCCTGGCGTACCGGCGTACGGCCTCGGAGTGGCGGCGGAACAGTTCCTCGTACGCGGAGCCGTCGCCCTCCCGCATGAGCTGGACCAGCTCGGGGTCGGAGGGCGGCAGTTCGACGGGGGGCGGAAGGACGGTGTCGGGCTCGTCGGCCTCGGCGTCGTACGCGTCGTGCGCGGCACCGTTCTCGGCGGCCGCCCCCGCGACGACCCCGGAACCGGTACCCGCGCCCCACCCGGACCCTTTGCCCTCGCGCTGCTGGGGCACGCTCGCGTCGAGCGGCCCCGGCCTCCCCGGGGCCGCGGCCGCCTCCGGCGCACCGGAGAGGCCTCCCGGACCGCCCTGGCTCGGCACCTGCCGGGAGGGCGGGCCCCCGGTTTCCGCGGCGCCGCCGTCGCCCAGCGGCCCGTCCCGACCGTCACCGCTCATCGCGGAAGCCCCCGTACGCGTGCTCAGACCGAACACCGGTCAGCCTGCCACAGAGCGCGGGCACGCCGAAGCGCCGTGTCCACTTACCACTCGTCCGGGGCGACTTCGTGTATCCGGGCGTAACCGCTCACACGTTCGTGTCATGCTCGTTGGCCCGCCCGGACCACGAGAGCCCCGCGCACGGCCGAACCGCACCCGTGGCCGACTCCTGCCGGGAGCCGGTCCTGCCGGGAGCGGATGGCTGCTCGCGCCCCCCGACCGCCCGCGAGCCGACCCCTACCGGGAGCGCAGACCCTCGAGAAGGATGTCGAGGAGCCTGTTCGAGGCCGCCGCCTGCTGCACCGCGTCGGGCAGGGCCGGAGCGGCGGTCGCGATGACGAGGAGGACGTCCGCCACGGTCACGTCCGCCCGCAGCTCACCCGCCTCCCGCGCCCGGTCGACCAGCCGGCCGACGACCTCCAGCAGCTCCGCGGCACCCGCGTCGTCCCGCTCCTCGGCCGGTACGGCCCGGGGCGCGACCACCCGCGCGTCGCCCTGGTCGGCGACACCCCGCTGGTACGGCACCCGGGCGGCGTCGTCCGCGGTGTCGCCGAAGGGCAGCACCGTGGCGTCGTCCACACCCACGCGCAGCACCTGCGGCGGCAGGAGTCGTCCCGCGCCGGAGGCCACCGAGGTCCGCAGGAACCGGGAGAGCGCCGACCACGGCTCGTCCTCCTGGCCGAGCGCGGCCCTCGCCTGCTCGGTCAGCCGGGAGGTCTCCTCCTCGGCTATGCGCCGGACCAGCACGTCCTTGCTCGGGAAGCGCCGGTAGACGGTGCCGACACCGACGCGGGCGCGGCGTGCCACGTCCTCCATCGGAGCGCCGTAGCCGAGCTCGCCGAACACCTCGCGCGCGGCGCGCAGGACGTGCTCCAGATTGCGCTGGGCGTCCACCCGCAGCGGCGCGGACCTGCCGCCGGCCACCGGAGCGCCGTTGCGCTCGGAGCCGCCGGCGCCCGCGTGGAGGCCGTCGTCGACGGTCGCCGTCCCGGCGCCCGACTGCCATCGTGAATCCTGAATCTGCATAAGCGTTCCCCCGCTCATGATGTCTCCCCCCGGAGACTCCCCGCCCTGATACGGGGCTTCCGGTCGACGAGCGCTTCGGTCCACGCGCTCCCATCCGACACCCCGACGAGGTACGAACATAGTTGAGTCCGGGTCAATTCAGAAGGGGAAGTTCCGTACGGTGCGCCCCCCGATCGGAGCAAGGACCGAAACACTCCCTATTCCGGCCCCCCGCCGGACCCGGGTCGTCCACCCTGACCTGCGCCGTTTCCTCCGTACCCCCGCCGTGCGCCACCCCACGCCTCCCAACCCCTCCGGTCACACAATTTGTCAGGGCTGTGGACAAACCACGGACGGGGGTGCGTCATGGGACAGTGACCGAACCTGCGCGCATTCTCGTGGTCGGCGGTGGCTACGTCGGCATGTACACCGCGCTGCGCCTCCAGCGGCAGCTCAGGGCCGAGCTGAGAGCCGGCGCCGCCGAGATCGTCGTGGTCACCCCCGAGCCGTACATGACGTACCAGCCGTTCCTGCCCGAGGCGGCCGCCGGCTCGATCTCCCCGCGCCATGTCGTCGTACCGCTGCGCAGGGTCCTGAACCGCTGCCGGATCGTCATCGGCGAGGTCCGGTCCGTCGACCACGCCAAGCGGACCGCGACCCTCGCGACCCTCGCCACCGCCGAGGAGGGCACCGGCGCCGTCGACCTCTCCTACGACGAACTGGTCATCGCCCCCGGCTCGGTCTCCCGCACCCTGCCCGTCCCCGGCCTCGTCGACCACGCCATCGGCTTCAAGACCGTCGAGGAGGCCATCGGGCTGCGCAACCACGTCATCGAGCAGATGGACATCGCCTCCTCGACCCGCGACCCGGGGCTCCGCGACGCCGCCCTCACCTTCGTCTTCGTCGGCGGCGGGTACGCGGGCGTGGAGGCGCTCGCCGAGCTGGAGGACATGGCCCGCTACACGGCGCGGTACTACCACAACGTCAAGCCCGAGGACCTGCGATGGGTCCTCGTCGAGGCCTCGGACCGGATCCTCCCCGAGGTGGGTGAGGAGATGGGCCGGTACGCCATCCGCGAGCTGCGCGGCCGGAACATCGACGTACGTCTGGAGACCCGCCTCGACTCCTGCGAGGACCGGGTCGCCGTGCTGAGCGACGGGACCCGGCTGCCCACCCGTACCGTCGTCTGGACCGCCGGCGTCAAACCGGCTCCCGTCCTCGCCCGGACCGACCTGCCGCTGAACGAACGCGGCCGGCTCCGGTGCACCGCACAGCTCGCCGTCGAGGGCGCCGCCCACGCCTGGGCGGCCGGCGACGCGGCCGCCGTCCCCGACATCACCTCGGAGGAACCCGGCAAGGAGTGCGCGCCCAACGCCCAGCACGCCGTGCGCCAGGCCAGGGTCCTCGCCGAGAACATCGTGGCCTCCCTGCGCGGACAGCCGCTCAAGGAGTACGCGCACGCGTACGCCGGCTCCGTGGCCTCCCTGGGCCTCCACCAAGGCGTAGCTCACGTATACGGACGGAAACTCAAGGGATATCCGGCCTGGTTCATGCACCGCGCCTACCACCTCAGCCGGGTGCCCACCTTCAACCGCAAGGCCCGGGTCCTCGCCGAATGGACCCTGTCAGGCCTGTTCAAACGGGAGATCGTCTCCCTGGGGTCGCTGGAACACCCCCGCGCCGAATTCGAACTCGCCGCCGCACCGCCACCCGACCTCGGCGACAAGCCGTCGTCCTGACATCACTGTCAGTGCACTCGTCCACACTGGACGTGTGACCATAGGTGGACTCACACCTGCACAGCGTGACTCTGCACGGCACCGACACCACGAGGCATACAGATCCGTGAACTTCACCCGTTGGAGCGCCCGGCTCCCCGGCACACAGCGCCGCGCGGCGCGGGGGACCGAAGGCTCCGTGCCCGCCGCCCGCGGTGAGTACGCGCGGCAGCTGGGGCACCTCATCAACGAGGCCGCCGAGGCCGCCCAGGCCGAGGCCGCCGGCATTCCCGCCCTGGAGGACTTCTCCGTGCGGGAGCTCCTCGGCCGCCTCCCCGGCCTGGTCGCGCTCGTGTACGGCCCGGAGCACCGCATCGCGTACGTCAACGACGCCTACGCCGCCGCCTTCGGCCCGCGCCCCGCCGGCGCCACCGTCGCCGACACCTGCCCCGAGGCGGAGGAGCTCGGCCTGCTGCCCCTCATGGACCAGGTGCTGCGCAGCGGCAAGCCCCGTACGGTCAAGTCCCGTCGCACCCAGGACGGCGGCTCGTACACGGTCACGTGCCTGCCCGTGGACAGCGCCCACCTCGACGGCGGCGGAGTCCTCGTCCACGCCGCCGACGTCACGGACCACGCGGAGGCCGCCGAGCGGCTGCGGGCCAGCGAGCGCCGCCACCGCGAGACCGCCGTCACCCTCCAGCGCTCCCTGCTCCCGCAGGACCTGGAGCAGCCCGACGACCTGCGGATCGCCGCCACCTACCAGCCCGGCGGCACCGACGCGGCCGTCGGCGGCGACTGGTACGACGTGATCACCCTCGGCGCGGGCCGCACCGCGCTCGTCATCGGCGACGTGATGGGCCGGGGCGTGCGCGCCGCCGCCGTCATGGGCCAGCTCCGCACCGCCGTCCGGGCCTACGCGCGCCTGGACCTGCCCCCGCACGAGGTGCTCCAGCTCCTCGACGGACTCGCCGCCGAGATCGACGCCAGCCAGATCGCCACCTGTGTGTACGCGATCCACGACCCCAGCGAGGGCAAGCTGGTCTACGCCTCCGCCGGCCACCTCCCGATCCTCGTACGGGACGAGGACGGCAGCGTCCGGCAGGCCGAGGACCCGACGGGACCGCCGCTCGGCACCGGCGGCTGGCTGCACGCCTCCGGCTCGATCGCCCTGCCGCCGGGCTCCACCGCCGTCCTCTACACCGACGGTCTGGTCGAGCGGCGCCGCGAGGACATCGACGAGGGCGTGGCCGCGCTCGCCCGCGCGCTCTCCGGCGCGAGCGGCACCCCGCAGGTGGTCTGCGACCGGCTGCTGCGCTCCCTGGGAGTCACCGCCGAGCACGACGACGACGTGGCCGTCCTCGTCGTGCAGCACCCCTCCCGCAAGGGAGCGGACGCGGAGCTCTTCCACAACGCGGCCCTGGAACTCCTCGGCGGCGTCGAGGCCGCTCCCCGCGCGCGTGCCTTCGCCTCCGGGGTCCTGTCCTCCTGGCGCTTCCCGGTCGAACTGCGCGACCTGGGCGTCCTCGCCACCAGCGAGCTGGTGGCGAACTCCCTCCAGCACGGCACCCCGCCGATGCGGCTGCGGCTGCGCCGCACCGACCGTCGCCTGATCATCGAGGTGACGGACGGGGACGACCACCTGCCGCGCCGCCGCAGGGCGGAGACGGAGGACGAGGCGGGTCGCGGAATCTCGATCATCGCGACGATCGCCTCGTCCTGGGGGAGCCGCCGCACACCGGGCGGCGGCAAAGCGGTCTGGTGCGAGTTCGCCCTGCCGGACCAGCCGGCTTAGGGCCTGTCTTTCGGGCCGGGCCGGGCTCGCGGGCCCTAAGCGGCCGCGGTCTCGCTCTCGCGCACCGGCTCGTGCCGGGCGACCACCTTCGACGGCTTGTGGGCCAGGGAGGGCTGGTTCTGCTCCGGGGTCAGCTGCTTCCCGAGCCGCACGGCGAGGAAGGTGATGCCGAGCGAGAAGAGCACGAAGGTCACGATGTACGGACCGTGCAGCGCGGCCCCCATGGGCCCGCCCACGGCCGGACCGACGGCCAGCGCCAGCTGCTTGACCAGCGCGAAGGCCGAGTTGTACTGCCCGACCATCGACTCCGGCGCCAGATCGGCGACCAGCGGCGCCACGGTCGGCGACAGCATCGCCTCACCCAGCCCGAAGAGGGCGTACGTGGAGACGAAGGCCGCCGTCGCCATGGCCTGGCTGCCGTGCCCGAGGCCCGCGTACCCGGCGATGAGCCAGGCCAGGGCCCAGATCAGACCGACGGCCGCGATCACCCGGGAGCGCTTGCGGCGCTCGACGAACTTCAGCACCAGGAACTGGGCGGCCACGATCACCGCGGTGTTGGCGGCGAGGGCGATGCCGAGCGTCGACGGCTGGATGCCGGCGGCCTCGGTGCCGTACGCGGCGAGACCCGACTCGAACTGTCCGTAGCAGGCGAAGAAGAGGACGAAGCCGAGGACGCAGAGCTGCACCATCGCCTTGTGCCCGAGCAGCGCGCGGACACCGCCGCCCTTGCCGGCCCCGGAGGGACGGGCGTCCGGGAAGGAGGGGGAGCCGGGCATCCGCACGGTCCCGACGATCGCCGCCAGGACGAGGAACATCGCCGCCTCGATCGAGAACAGCAGGATGAAGCTGCCCGGACGGCTCGTGTCGACCAGCAGACCGCCGATCAGACCACCGACACCGAGGCCGAGGTTCTGCAGGAAGAACTGCATGGCGAAGGCCCGGGTGCGGCCCACCGGCGTCGAGCACCAGACGATCATCGTGGCGAGGGCCGGCTGGAGCACGGCCGTACCGGCACCGAGCAGCGCGGCGGCCCCCACGGCCGTCGGCACGCTGGAGGCGAAGCCCATCGCCACCGCGCCCACGGCGGCGACGACCGAGGCCACGAGCAGCACCGGCACGGGCCCGCGCCGGTCGATGGCCCGACCGCTGAAGGGCAGCACCACGAGCGCGGCCATGGCGAAGACGGCAAGAACGATGCCCGCCGTCGCCGCGCCCAGATCCCGCACCTGCGCCACGTACACATAGAGGTACGGCACGGTGAAGCCGAGTCCGAACGCGCTCAGCGCGCTGCCTGCCTGAATCCGGCGCATCGCCGCGCCCCTCGCCTTGGTCACACTCACCCACTTCGATCGCAGGTTCAGAGGTGTACCCCTGAGCCTTGAAGACTTAACTAGTAAAGTTAACGTCTTAACAGTACACACCGAAGGACTTCAACGCCAACGAGACCCGTGGGATACTCGCCTGCATGTCCGACAACCCCGAGCGGTCCGGCCCGCAGGCTCCCCAGGAGCCGAGCCTCGACGAGCAGATCGCCGCCTACCAGCGCGAGTTCCGCGACCTCGACCCCCAGGTCGAGAAGGTCGTCTCCGCCCTCGGCCGGCTGAACCGCCGAATGAACGTGGCGTACGGACGCCAGCTCGCCGACCTCGGCATCAGCAACGCCGAGTGGGAGGTCCTCAAGACCCTGGTCCTCGCCGGCGAGCCCTACCGGCTGGGCCCCGGCGAGCTGGCCAAGCGCCTCGGCCTCACCCCGGCCGCGATGACCCACCGCATCGACCGCATGGCGGGCGAGGGCCTGGTCACCCGCGACCGCGACGAGAACAACCGGGTCCGCGTCATCGTCGAGCTCACCGACGAGGGCCGCTCGAAGTGGCTGGAGGCCATGCGCATGGCCACGGACTTCGAGGAGGAGCTCCTGCAGGACCTCACCTCGGACGAGCGGGGTGTCCTCGGCGAGATCCTCATCCGCCTCCTCCGCCGCGTGGAACTCACCCAGCCCGACGCCGGCGGCCGCCTGACGGACCTCGACTGAGACCACCGGAGGGGGGTTGACACCCCCCTGCCGGATGCGTAGTGTTCTCCGAGTTGTCACAGAGCCGGAACGGTTCTTCGACGACCACTCCGCCGCTGATAGCGGCACCTCTACTCAGAACGATCTCCCCACCGGGAAGAATTTCGGCATGCCGAAATTCATTTCGAATGGCTCGATTATGAGCCGCCGGGGAAATCCGCTAGAGTTTGAGACGTCGGAACGGCCCAACAGCCGGAAAGACAAACCCCGCTGACTGGGAATCAGACGCCGAAAGGATCTGATAGAGTCGGAACCGCCGGAAGGGCCCGGAGCGAAAGCGAATGGGACCGGAAAGCACCGAGGAAATCGGATCGGAAAGATCTGATAGAGTCGGAAACGCAAGACCGAAGGGAAGCCCGGAGGAAAGCCCGAGAGGGT
>NZ_JBEOXR010000104.1:0-8657 GCF_040296665.1 Streptomyces sp. NPDC002057 | reverse complement strand
GTCACCATCCGGGACACCGACATCGTCGACTCCACGTACGACGGCATCCAGTTCAAGACCGGCGGCGGCGAGATGCCGGACGTGAAGATCACCAACGTCCGCATCGACAAGTCGGTCAACGGCTCCGGCATCCTCGCGATGAGCGGCGCCCGCGGCAGCGCCACCCTGACCGGCGTGACCATCACCAACTCGGCCGAGGGCAACGTCCTGGTCGAGCCCGGCTCACAGTTCGTCATCAGGAACGGCTGACACCCATGACACCGGTCCGGCGGCCCGCCCTACAGGTCGGGCCGCCGGAACGGGCCACGCACCTTCCCCGTCACACACCCCCCCCCACCGAGCCGCGCCTCGTCGCGCCGTGCGCGAGGCCGAGAGCGAGACAGAGGACAGATGACCATCCGCAACTGGAGATCACGGGGCCTGAGCGCCGTGATCGCGACCAGCCTCCTGAGCCTGGGAGGCCCCCTCATCAGCGCCCAGGCGGCCGGCGGCCCCAACATCGCCCTCGGCGACGCCGCCGCCGCTGCCAGCGCCCACGCCGAGTACGGTGCCGCGAACATCACCGACGGCAACCAGGGCACGTACTGG
Organism: Streptomyces sp. NPDC002057; assembly: GCF_040296665.1. Lineage (NCBI taxonomy): Bacteria > Bacillati > Actinomycetota > Actinomycetes > Kitasatosporales > Streptomycetaceae > Streptomyces > Streptomyces sp. NPDC002057. The sequence continues at coordinate 8,069 of NZ_JBEOXR010000104.1, read as the reverse complement.
CAGAGCGCCGGCAGCACCCTTCCCCAGTGGGTCCAGGTCGACCTCGGCGCCACCACCCGCGTGGACGAGGTCGTCCTGAAGCTGCCCGCCGGCTGGGAGAGCCGCAACCAGACGCTCTCCGTCCAGGGCAGCGCCGACGGCACCAGCTTCGCCACCCTGAAGAGCTCCGCCTCCTACACCTTCGCCCCGGGCGCGGCCAACACCGTCACGGTGACCTTCCCCGCCACCCAGACGCGGTTCGTACGGGTCGACATCACCGCCAACAGCGGCTGGCAGGCGGCCCAGCTCTCCGAGCTGGAGGTGCACGCCGCCGACGGATCCTCCGCCAACCTCGCGAGCGGCCGCACCCTGACCGCGAGCAGCCACACCGAGGTGTACACGGCGGGCAACGCCAACGACGGCAACCGGGCCACCTACTGGGAGAGCACCAACAACACCCTCCCGCAGTGGATCCAGGCCGACCTCGGCTCCTCCGTCCGCGTCGACCGGGTCGTCCTGCGCCTCCCCGACGGCTGGGGCGCGCGCAGCCAGACCCTGAAGATCCAGGGCAGCACGAACGGCACCTCGTTCACCGACCTGACCACCTCCCAGGCGTACACCTTCGACGCCGCCGGGGGACGGGCCGCGACGATCGCCTTCGACGCGACCACCACCCGCTACGTCCGGGTCCTCGTCACCGCCAACAGCGTCCAGCCCGCCGCCCAGCTCTCCGAGCTGGAGGTCTACGGACCGCAGACGGGCGACACGCAGGCACCGACCGCGCCCGCGAACCTCGCCTTCACCCAGCCGGCCACCGAACAGATCCGGCTCACCTGGAACGCCGCCACCGACAACACCGGCGTCACCGGCTACGACATCTACGCCAACGGCACCCTGCTGACCAGCGTCGCCGGGAACGTCACGACCTTCACGGACACCCGGCCGGCGAACCAGACGGTCACCTACCGGGTTCGGGCCAAGGACGCCGCGGGCAACCAGTCCGCCGACAGCAACACCGTCACCCGCACCGGCGACACCGGGGACACCCAGGCGCCCACCGCGCCCGCGAACCTGGCGCTCACCGAGCCCGGCGCCGGCCAGATCAGGCTGACCTGGAACGCCTCCTCCGACAACACCGGCGTCACCGGCTACGACGTCTACGCCAACAACGTCCTCCGGGGCAGCGTCGCCGGGAACGTCACCACCTACACCGACACCCAGCCGGCCTCCGCCACCGTCACCTACCGCGTCCGCGCCAAGGACGCGGCGGGCAACCAGTCCACCGACAGCAACGCCGTCACCCGCACCGGCAGCGGCGGCACGGGCTCCAACCTCGCGGTCGGCAAGGAGATCAACGCCTCCTCCACCGTCCACAGCTTCGTCGCGGCCAACGCCAACGACAACAACGTCAGCACCTACTGGGAAGGCGCGGGCGGCAGCTACCCGAACACCCTGACCGTCAAGCTGGGCTCCAACGCCGACGTCAACAGCCTCGTCCTCAAGCTCAACCCGGACACGGCCTGGGGGTCCCGCAGCCAGACCGTCGAGGTCCTCGGCCGCGAGCAGAGTGCCACCGGCTTCACCGGACTCGCCGCCGCGAAGAGCTACACCTTCGACCCGGCGTCCGGCAACACCGTCACGATCCCCGTCTCCGGCCGGGTCGCCGACGTCCAGCTGAAGTTCACCGCCAACTCCGGCTCCTCGGCCGGCCAGCTGGCCGAGTTCCAGGTCATCGGCGTCCCCGCGCCCAACCCGGACCTGGAGGTGACCGGTCTGACGACCACGCCGGCCTCCCCGGTCGAGTCGGACCCGATCACGGTCGGCGCCACCGTCCGCAACAGCGGCCCCGCGGCCGCTCCGGCCAGCACGGTCGCGCTCCGTCTCGGCGGCACCAAGGTCGCCACCGCGCAGGTCGGCGCCCTGGCCGCGGGTGCCCAGACCACGGTCACCGCCTCCATCGGCGCCCGCGACGCCGGTTCGTACCAACTGAGCGCCGTCGCCGACGACGCGAACGCCGTCATCGAGCAGAACGAGACCAACAACACCTACACGCGCCCCACCGCCCTGGTGGTCGCGCCGGTCTCCAGCTCCGACCTGGTCGCCGCCTCGGTGACGACCTCCCCGTCCAGCCCGTCCGCCGGTGACACGGTCACCTTCAAGGTGGCCGTCAAGAACCAGGGCACCACGGCCAGCGCCTCGGGCGGCCACGGCGTCACCCTCACCCTCGTCGACTCGACGGGAGCCACCGTCAAGACCCTGACGGGCGCCCACAACGGCGTGCTCGCCGCCGGGGCGAGCGCCGACGTGAACCTCGGCCCGTGGACCGCCGCCAACGGCTCGTACACGGTACGGACGGTCCTCGCCGACGACGCCAACGAGCTTCCGGTCAAGCGCGCCAACAACACCTCCACCCAGCCCCTCTTCGTCGGACGCGGCGCGAACATGCCGTACGACATGTACGAGGCCGAGGACGGCGCCGTCGGCGGCGGAGCCACCGTCGCCGGGCCCAACCGCACGGTCGGCGACATCGCGGGCGAGGCCTCCGGCCGCAAGGCCGTCAGCCTGGACGCGACGGGGGAGTACGTCGAGTTCACCACCCGGCGCCCGACCAACACCCTGGTGACCCGCTTCTCGATCCCGGACGCCCCGGGCGGCGGTGGCATCGACTCCACGATCAACGTGTACGTCAACGGCGTCCTGAAGAAGGCGCTTCCGCTGACGTCCAAGTACGCGTGGCTGTACGGCGCCGAGACCGCCCCCGGCAACTCCCCGGGCTCGGGCGCACCGCGCCACATCTACGACGAGGCGCACATCCTCCTGGGCGAGAACGTCCCGGCGGGTGCCAAGATCCGGCTCCAGAAGGACGCGGCGAACACCTCCACGTACGCGATCGACTTCGTCAACCTGGAGCAGGTCGCCCCGGTCACGAACCCGGACCCGGCCACGTACACCGTGCCGGCCGGATTCGGCCACCAGGACGTGCAGAACGCCCTGGACAAGGTCCGCATGGACACCACGGGCACGCTCGTCGGCGTCTACCTCCCGCCGGGCGACTACCAGACGGCGAGCAAGTTCCAGGTGTACGGCAAGCCGGTCAAGGTGGTGGGCGCCGGACCCTGGTACACGAAGTTCCACGCGCCGTCGACGCAGGACAACACCGACGTCGGATTCCGCGCCGAGGCGGCGGCCAAGGGCTCGCTGTTCAAGGGCTTCGCCTACTTCGGCAACTACACCTCGCGCATCGACGGACCGGGCAAGGTCTTCGACTTCGCGAACGTCTCCGACATCGTGATCGACGAGATCTGGAACGAGCACATGGTCTGCCTGTACTGGGGCGCCAACACCGACCGGATCACGATCAAGAACTCCCGGATCCGCAACATGTTCGCCGACGGCATCAACATGACCAACGGCTCGACGGACAACCACGTCGTCAACAACGACGCCCGGGCGACGGGTGACGACAGCTTCGCGCTGTTCTCCGCGATCGACGCCGGCGGCGCCGACATGAAGAACAACGTGTACGAGAACCTCACCAGCACCCTGACCTGGCGGGCGGCGGGTGTCGCCGTCTACGGCGGCTACGACAACACCTTCCGCAACATCCACATCGCCGACACCCTCGTCTACTCGGGGATCACCATCTCCTCCCTGGACTTCGGCTACCCGATGAACGGTTTCGGGACCGAACCCACGACCTTCGAGAACATCTCCGTCGTCCGGGCGGGCGGCCACTTCTGGGGCTCCCAGACCTTCCCCGGCATCTGGGTCTTCTCGGCCTCCAAGGTCTTCCAGGGCATCAGGGTGAACCACGTGGACATCGTCGACCCCACCTACAGCGGGGTGATGTTCCAGACCAACTACGTGGGCGGCCAGCCGCAGTTCCCCATCAAGGACACGGTCTTCACGGACGTCTCGATCACCGGGGCGCGCAAGAGCGGCGACGCGTTCGACGCCAAGTCCGGCTTCGGCCTCTGGGCCAACGAGCTGCCCGAGTCGGGGCAGGGCCCCGCCGTGGGCGAGGTGACCTTCAACGGCCTCCGGCTGAGCGGCAACGCGGTGGACGTCCGCAACACCACCTCCACCTTCAAGATCAACATCAACCCCTGACCGAAGCGGCGGGGTGATCCCCGTCCCGACCCCGTGAGGCCGATGCAGGTGGCTTGCAGCCCCTTGCATCGGTCTTGCGCGCATTCTGCCCCATGGCGTTGCGGCGAGGGGCGTACGGGCCCGCTGAAGCCCGCACACTGTCGGTTTCGTGAGCAGTGCCCTCCCGCCACCTCCCGTCTCCTGTCAGGCAATTACGAAATCAGCGCGATATCTTGCGTTCACTTGTTGGGAGTGGTTGAGTGTGCCGCGCCCCACAACGCACAGGCGGTGGGGCGACCTCCACGTTCAGGCCCGAAGGGGACCACCCATGAGAAGAGCCCGGTTCCGCCGTACGCGCCGCGCCAGCGCGGTCACCCTCGTCTCCGCCCTCACGCTGACCGCTCTCGCCGCCTGCGGCACGAGCAGCAGCGGCGACAACAACGGCGGCGACGGTTCCAAGGGCGGTGGGTCCTCCGACCCCACCGCCCCGCTGGACCCGAAGACCAAGGTGACGCTCACGATCGACTGCATGCCCCCGGCGGCGAAGGCGGCCGAGCTCAAGGAGTGGAAGGAGGACGTCGCCGAGTTCAACAAGACGTACCCGAACGTCACCATCGAGGGCCGCTCCACCCCCGGCCAGTGTCTGGAGCCGCCGCGGTTCACCGCGATGCTCAAGGCCAAGTCCCAGCCGGACGTGTTCTACACGTACTTCACCGACCTGCCGCAGGTGCTCTCCGAGGACGGCGCCGCGGACATCACCGCGTACGTCAACGACAAGAGCGTGCCGCTGCTCAAGGACATCGACCCCAACGTCCTCGACTCGCTCAAGCAGGACGGCAAGCTGTACGGGCTGCCCACCAGCAACTACACGATGGGTCTGCTGGTCAACCGCAAGCTGTTCAAGGACGCGGGTCTGAACCCGGACGCGCCGCCGCGTACCTGGGAGGAGGTCCGGGCCGCCGCGAAGAAGATCGCCGGGCTCGGGAACGGTGTCGCCGGCTTCGGTGAGTACAGCGCGGGCAACACCGGTGGCTGGCACTTCACCGCGCAGATGTACAGCGTCGGCGGTGATGTGGTGGACGCCTCCGGTACGAAGGCCGCGTTCAACAACGACCTGGGCAAGCAGGTGGCCCGGAACCTCCACGCGATGCGCTGGGAGGACGACTCCATGGGCAAGACGCAGCTGCTGAAGTGGGGTGACCTGCAGAAGCAGATAGCCACCGACAAGCTCGGGATGTTCCTCGCCGCCCCCGACGACATCGCGTACATGGTCCAGCAGCTCGGTGCGAAGTACGAGAACTTCGGCATGGGCCCGATCCCGGGCGGCAGGAACACGCTGGCCGGCGGCAACAACTACATGATCAAGAAGGGCATCTCCGGCGACAAGATCAAGGCCGCGGTCGCCTGGCTCACCTTCAAGAACCTCACCGTCGGCAAGGGCCAGTTCGACTGGGCCCGCACCAAGCAGGACGCCCTGCCCGTCGGCGTGCCGCAGCCCAACTTCTGGCTCAACGGCTCCAAGGCCACGGACGACGCCGCCCGCCTCGCCAACGCCACCATGCCGGTGGCGAACTTCAAGGCCTTCATGGACAACCCCGTCGCCGGCAAGGCCGAGCCGCCGAAGGCGCAGGAGGTCTACAAGGTCCTCGACAACGTGATGTCGGGCCTCCTCACCAACAAGGACGCCGACATCGACAAGCTCCTCGCCACCGCCGAGACCCAGGTCAACCAGGTCCTCGCCAACCAGTGACGGGCCCCGGCGGGGGCGGACCGACCGGCCGCCCCCGCCGGCCCCGACCGGACCCGGCCCTCCACGGCACCACACCCCGGCAGACCAGCACCAAGGAGCGACGATGTCGGCCCCCAGCCTGACCCCGAGCAAGGCGGGATCCCCCCGCCCCTCCCCGCCGCAGGGGACGGACCCCGCACCCCCCGGTGGCCGGTTCGCCAAGAACCTGAAGCGCAACCTCACCGCCCACGGATTCCTCATCGGCGCGGTCGTCTGCTTCGCGGTGTTCTCCTGGTACCCGATGGTCAGGGAGTTCTTCCTCGCCTTCCAGAAGACCGAGAGCGGCCACACCACCTGGGTCGGGTTCGACAACCTCGTCACCGTCGTCAACGACCCGGCCTTCTGGCAGGCCTGGCGGAACACGCTCCTGTTCACCGTGCTCGCGCTGGTCTTCGGCTTCGCGGTCCCCTTCGTCGTCGCCCTCGTCATCAACGAGTTCCACCACGGCCAGGGGTACCTCCGACTCCTCGTCTACCTGCCGGTCATGCTCCCCCCGGTCGCCTCGGTCCTCCTCTTCAAGTACCTGTACGACCCCGGCTACGGCCTCCTCAACGAACTGTTCCGGACCGTCGGCCTGCCCGAGCAGCAGTGGCTCCAGGACCCCGACCTCTCCATGCTCTCCGTCGTCATCGCCTCGACCTGGATGAACATGGGGGGCGCCGCCCTCATCTACCTGGCCGCCCTCCAGTCCATCCCCGGCGAGCTCTACGAGGCGGCCGAACTCGACGGCGCGGGCATCCTCCGCAAGATCTGGCACGTCACCATCCCGCAGACCCGCCTCATCCTGTCGCTGATGCTGCTCATGCAGGTCATCGCCACCATGCAGGTCTTCGTCGAACCGTTCCTGCTCACCGGCGGCGCGGGACCCGAGGGATCGACCACGACCGTCGTCTACCTCATCTACCAGTACGCCTTCAACTTCAACAACTACGGTGCCGCGGCGGCGCTCGGCCTGCTCCTCCTCGTACTCCTGGCCGGTTTCTCGGCGGCGTACGTGAAGCTCAGCCGCGCCGAGGACGAGTAGGACCGGGGAGACCACCATGTCCACACGCACACTCATCTCGCCGTCGCAGCTCGCCCGCCCGCGCGGCAAGGTCCTCTACTGGACCGTCTTCGCCGTGGTCGTCGGCGGCTTCACCCTGGCGTTCCTCGGCCCCCTGTACTGGCTCGTGTCCAGCGGCTTCAAGGACACCCAGGAAGTGATCCAGACACCCCCGACCCTGGTGCCCGGAACGTTCGAACCGGAGAACTACACCCGGGCCTGGGAGGTCATGGACCTCGCCACCCTGCTCTTCAACACCCTCTACTACGCGCTCGGCGCCCTCGCCTTCCAACTCGTCCTCGACGTGGCGGCCGCCTACTCGCTCTCCAAACTGCGGCCCGTCCTCGGCAAGGCGATCCTGGGCCTGATGCTGGCGACCCTGATGATCCCGGCGACCGTCCTCGTCGTACCCCAGTACCTCACCGTCCTGGACGTGCCCATCATCGAGCGCAACCTGCTCAACACACCCTGGGCGATCTGGCTGCCCTCCGTCACCAACGCCTTCAACATCTTCCTGCTCAAGCGCTTCTTCGACTCCATCCCCAAGGAGCTGCTCGACGCCGCGTCGATGGACGGGGCCTCCCCGGTGCGGATCCTCTGGTCGATCGTGCTGCCCATCTCGCGGCCGATCCTGGGAGTCGTCTCCATCTTCGCCGTCGTGGGGGTCTGGAAGGACTTCCTCTGGCCGATGCTCACCCTGCCCGACCCGTCGAAGCAGACGCTCAACGTCGGCATCTACTCGCTCTCCAACGGAGTGCCGGTGAACGTGCTCATCGCCGCGCTCACCATCGCCTCCGTGCCGACCCTCCTCATCTTCCTGGTCTTCCAGCGCAACATCATGAGCGGCCTCACCGCCGGCGGACTCAAGGGCTGACCGGCCGCACCCGGTCGACACCGGCCGGGCCTCCGACCGCGCTCCCACCGGTCCCGAGGCCACCGCGCCCGCCCCCGCCACCGCACCCAGAAGCCTTCGTCGCCGGCCCGCCTTCCCATGCCCCGCAGCATCCGGGCCGGCGACGAAGAACCCCGACCTGCCCGAAAGGACCCTCACGTGGCAGCCCCTCTCTCGCATCGCACCGACGACTGGTGGCGCGACGCCGTCATCTACCAGGTGTATCCGCGCAGTTTCGCCGACGGCGACGGCGACGGCACCGGGGACCTCGCGGGCGT
>NZ_JBEOXR010000103.1:0-10196 GCF_040296665.1 Streptomyces sp. NPDC002057 | reverse complement strand
TGGCCCGCCGCGGCCGGCGGGGGGGCGCGGCGGACCCGCCCGCGCCCCCCCATCCCGGCTTGTTGGGGGGGCCGCGGTCGATTCCGGTCAGCCCTTCGGCAGCTCTCCGGGAGCGGAGGCCGCCGCCTTGGCGAGCACCGCCGACAGGCCGAGGACGGTGCCGGCCGGACCGGCCGGCGTCGCCTCGGTCAGGACGGTGCGCTCACCGAGGAACGCCGACGTCGTCCGGTCGAAGATCCACTGTGTCTGCTCGCCGCGGGAGGTACGGGCGACGGCGACGCCCTCGCGGCCCGCCGCGTCCTTCGCGGACGGCAGCACGGTGACCCCGGGGATCCGGGCCGCGGCCCCGTACAGCGCGGCGGTGACCTCCGGCGGAGCCCAGGTCTCGGCGAGCAGCGTCCCGATCGCGGTGAACGCCCGCTGCTCGGGATCGCCCGAGGTCCCGCGGGTCTGCTCGCGGACCAGCCGCAGCAGCGCCTCCGGGTCGGTGGGCAGGCCCGCCACGTAGGTGTGGGTCGGGTGGGTGACGGACGGGGGCGCCCCCTCGGCCGTGGTCCTCCGGGGCGTGGCCCCTCGGTGGTCCAGCTCGTACACCGGCAGCCGGGCGCCCAGCGTCGTGTCGGCGGCGCCGGGCTCGCGCAGCAGACCGGCCCGGCTGCCGTCGGCCGACAGCCACACCTCGCGCTGACGGGCGGGCGGCAGCGCCGCCGTACCGCCGGCGGCGTCGTGGGCCGCGTACGCGACCAGGCTCCTGACGTACACGTACCCGTCCGGCCGGACGGTCGGCGCGGGGGCGGCGGCGGCGGCGAGCGCCGCGCCGGACAGCACGCGCACGGCGTCGGGGGAGGCGGGCTGCCCGGCGCGCACACCGCCGGGCGGTCCGGCCGACGGCTCCGGGGGAGCGAGGACGGCGACACCGGCCACGACCGCGCAGGCGGCCACCGGGGCGACGAGGAGGCCGAGCCGGAGCCCCGGGCGCGACCGGCGGGCGGGGGCCGGGCGGGCACCCGTCCCGTCCCCGGCGGCCAGGGCGTTCCGCAGGACGGCGTGGCGCAGGGCCACGTTCCGGTCCGGCGTCGGGTCGGGCACCGGCGGCGGGGGCAGCAGCGCGGTGAGCTCGGCGCGCAGGAGCGCGTCCGCGTCGGTGCGCGGAGGGCGGGGGACGGAGGTGTTCATGCCTGCTTCTCCGGGGTCGGTCGGGGCGAGAGGGCCGGGCGGACGGTCGAGCGGACGGAGACGGCACCGGAGCCGGACCCGTGCGGGGGAGCGGGCCCCCGCACGGGCCGGGGCACGGATCCGGGCTCCGGAACGGGTGCGGGCTCGTGGGCAGCGGCCGCGCCACCCACCCGGCCGCCCGAGCGGACCGTCGCGGCGGCGGAACGCTCCTGCCGCCGGGCCGCGCGCAGTTCGGCGTCGGCGAGCTTCCGGAGCCGCTCACGTGACCGCGAGAGCCGGGACCGGACGGTCCCCACCGGAATGCCCAGGGCCTCTCCGGCGGCGGCGTAGTCGAGGCCGGCCCAGACCACGAGCGTGAAGACCTCCCGCTCGCGCCGCCGGAGCTTGCCGAGGGCGGCGCGGGCGGCCCGTATCTGCTCGCCGTCCGTCATCCGGGCCAGGACGTCGTCGGCGAAGTCCGGCAGGACGCCCCGCTCGGGCATCCGGGCCAGCGCCGCGTCCCGCCGCCGTGCCTCGCGGACGGACCCGCGCATGATGTTGGTCGCGATGCCGAGCAGCCAGGGGCGCAGACTCCCGCCCTCGGCGTGCACCTTCCCGCGACAGCGCCAGGCCTCCAGGAAGGTGGCCGAGACGACGTCCTCGGCCCCCGCCCGGTCCCCGCACACCCGGAAGGCGTAGTGGTACAGCACGCGTGCGTGCTCGTCGTACGCCTCGCCGAGCGCGGAGGGGTCTCCGGCGCGGAAACGATCTCTCATAGGTGATTCCACACAAGGCACTGGGCGGTGGTTCGTCCCGGTTCCCGTGACCCGCGCCACACCTGCCGGGCGATGTGGCTCAGGTCACGGGAACGCTCCGCCCGCCGGAAGCAGTGCTGGGCATGAATGATTCCTCGACACCCCACCGCACGGCCCCGGCCACGAGCCGCCGCACGGCCCCGGCCACGAGCCGCCGCACGGCCCCGGCCGCGAGCCGCCGCACGGCCCCTGCCACGAACCGCCGCGCGATCCTGCGCTCCCTGGCGCTGACCGCCGCCCTCGCCGGGACCTCCCTCTCGGCGCTCGCCCCGGTGGCCGCCGCCGACGGCGCCCCCGAGACGTACACCCTGACCATCCGGCACCTCGACCGGGCCGGCGCCGCCACCGAGGGCTACCGGACCCACGTCACCGGGATCTCGGGCCCCGGCGCGTCCGAGGAGCTCACGCCCTACGACGAGTCCGGCACGGTCACCGTCCGGCTGCCCAAGGGCCGATACCTGCTCGACTCAACCCTGGAGGGACCCGGGGCGGGCTCCGGAACCGACTGGATCGTCCAGCCCCGCCTCGACGTGACCGGCGACACCACGGTCACCGTCGACGCCCGCACCACCCGCCCGGTCGACGTCCGCCCGCCGGAGCCCGGCGCCCGCCCCCTGAACGGCCTCGGATTCGTCGAGGTCACCCACGAGGGAACGACCCGCTCCGCCAACATCATGACGTCGAGCAACGGCCTGCGCGTGGCCCACCTCGGCCCCACCGCCGAGCCGGGCTCGGTCAAGGAGTGGTTCGACACCTACTGGTCCGGCGCGAGCCACGACTACGCACTCGGCTACACCTTCACCTCCGGGCGCGCCCTGACCGGTCTGGTCCGCCGCCCGTCGGCGGCCTCGCTGGCCACCGTCGAGATCCGTGGCGCCGCGCCGGAGGGCGCCACCGGAACCGGGTTCGTCTCCGTCCAGCCCAGCGCGGGCCCCACCGTCGGCCTCGTCCAGCCCCTGGAGACACCGGGTGCGGTGACCGTCCTGGTGACGCCCGAGCGCGGCCTGTGGGACGTCACCTACAGCGGTCCCGCCGCCCCCGAGACCCCGCCCAACCGCTACTTCGCGCACGGCCTCGCGGTCCGCGCGGGCGCCACCACCACCCACACCTTCGACAACGCCGTCTTCGGCCCCGCGCTCGACACGGCGCCCGGCGCCCGCCCGGCGGGCGTCCGCGACGGCGACGCCCTCGCCCTCGACCTTCCGCTCCTCGCCGACGGCGAGGGCCACGCGCCGACCGCCCCGCGCTTCCACAGCGCCACCACCACGCTCCACCGCGACGGCGTTCTCGTCGGCACCCGGCAGGGCGACCCGGGCCGCGCCACGTTCACCACCACGCCCGGACGGGCCTCGTACCGGCTGACCGCCACCGCGACCCGCGGCGACGGCACCCCCACGAGCGGACGCGTCACCGCGTCCTGGACCTTCACCTCCGCCGCCGCGTCCCGTCCGGCCACGCTGCCCCTCAGCACCGTCCGCTTCGCCCCCGCCCTGGATCTCGACGGAACCGCCCCGGCGGGCTCCCCGGTCCGGGTCCCGGTCACCGTCCAGGGCGCGGCCGCCGCGACCGGCGTCCGGTCCCTCACCGTGTCGATGTCGACCGACGGCGGCACCACCTGGAGCCGTGTCCCCGTCGTCGACGGCCGCGCCGGCTTCCGCACCCCCGGCCCCGGCGGGTCCGTGTCCCTCCGCGCCGAACTCACCGACGTCCAGGGCAACACCCTCACCCAGACCCTGACGAACGCCTACCGCACACGCTGACCCGACCGTGAGCGCTCCGGGGCGGCGCGACCGCCCCGGAGCGCTCCCGCACCTCCACCGCTCAACCCCCGTACGTCGCCTGCGCGTCGCCCAGCACGTCCGCGAAGTCCGCCGCGAGACGCGACGCGTCCCCGGGCGCGAGGGTCGCCGTCGTGATCCGTACGGCCGGAGGGGCCGCGATCCGGAACCGCGCCCCGGCCGCGACCCACCACCCTTGCGTCCGAAGCCCGTTCACGACCGCCGACTCGTCCCGCACCGGCACCCACACGTTCAGCCCGCTCGCCCCGACCGCCCGGATCCGGTGGACCCCGAGCGCGCCGATCAGGGCCGCCCGCCGTTCCGCGTACGCCTCCTCGCCCGCCGCCACGAGCGCGCGCACCGCCCCGTCGGCGAAGAGTCCGGCCACCGTCTCCTGGAGGACGTGGCTGACCCACCCCGAGGTCATCAGCATCCGCCCGTCGTGCCGGGCCAGCGTCACCGCGTCGCACGCGACCCCGGCCCACCGCAGGTCGATGCCGAGGTGCTTCGACGCGGTCCGCACCTGTGCCCACCGGTCGAGCCCCGCCGCCGCGAGCGTGTACGCGGCGGCCCCGCCGACCTCCGCGTTGTGGTCGTCCTCGACGACGAGCACCTCGGGGAACTCCCGGAGCACTGCCACCAGTTCGTCCCGCCGCGCCCGGGTGAAGTAGGCCCCGGTCGGGCACTGGCCCCGCGGACTGCACACGACCGCGCGCACCCCGCTCCGCAGCGCCGTCCGCAGTGATTCCGGTACGAGCCCCTCGCCGTCCACGGTCACCGGGACCGTCCGCAGCCCCAGGGCCGGTACCAGGTCGAGCAGATGGTGGAAGCCGGGATCCTCCACGGCCACCGCGTCACCGGGGCGCAGCTCCGTCGAGAGGAGCCGCGCGATGCAGTCCAACGCCCCGTGCGCGAACGTCACGTGACGCGCGGGCACCCCGTCCCGTTCGAACCACGCCCGGGTCGTCTCCTCGAGCGCGGGCAGGCGGGGCGCGGCGCGGTGCGAGCCGTACACCGGGCTGACCGTCGACGGCGGGCGCAGCACGGGGAGGAAGGCCGGGTCGGGGTGGCCGCCGGCCAGGTCCACCAGGCCGTCCGGGACGCGCGGCGGCCGCCGGGACGCCACCGACGGGACCTCCGCCACCACGGTGCCGCCCCGGCCCCGCGTGACGATCAGCCCCCGCTGCCGCAGCTCCTTGTAGGCCGTGGCGACCGTGCCGGGACTCACCCCCAGGTCGTCGGCGAGCCGCCGCACGGGCGGCAGGGCGTCACCGGGGGAGAGGCTGCCCTCGGTCACTCCCCGCTCCACGGACGAGGCAATCCCCTTGGCCGTCGTACCCTCGATCGCATATTGTGCTGCCACGTAGTCAAGTATGTATCAATACAAAGAAGTTCGCAAGGGGGACCCATTGAGCCGCTCCGCCCACGCCACCCGAACAGCCTTCAAGGACCGCATCCCCGGAGGCCCCGACGGCCGCCGCATGCTCCTCATCGGCTTCATCGACAAGTGCGGCACCGGACTCTGGTCCACGGCCATGGCCCTCTACTTCACCTACGTCACCGGCCTCGGCCTCGGCCAGGTCGGCCTCCTCATCGCCGTCTCCGGCGCCGTGGGCATCGCCGGAGCCCCCCTCGGCGGCCGGCTCGCCGACCGCTTCCCGCTCGTCCGCGTCATCATCTGCACCCAACTCCTGCGCGCGGCGGCCCTCCTCGCCCTCCTCACCACCGACGACTACCCGCTGCTCGTCCTCTTCTCCGCCGCCGGCGCCCTGCCCGACCGCGCCACCAACGTCCTCACCAAGCTGTACGCCGCCCGTGTCGCCGGCCCCGACCGCGTCCGCTACCAGGCCATCAACCGCACCACCTCCAACATCGGCTGGACCCTCGGCGGCCTCGGCGCCGCGGCCGCCCTCGCCGTCGGCACCACCACCGCCTTCCAGCTCCTGCTCGTCGGCGACGCCCTCTCGTACCTCGTGATGGCGGTCCTCACCCTCCGCTGCGCCGAACCCCCCGCCCCCACCGCCTCCCGGATCGCCGCCGCGTCCACCGACACCACCCCGACGGCGAAGCCCTCCAGCCCCTGGCGCGACCGGGGCTTCCTCGGCTTCACCGCGGCGGAATCGGTCTTCTTCCTCCACGACTCGATCCTCCAGGTCGCCCTGCCCCTCTGGATCGTCCACGCCACCGACGCCCCCGTCGGCCTCGCCCCGCTCCTGATGGTCGTCAACAGCGCCCTCGTCGTGATCTTCCAGGTCCCGCTCTCGCGCTTCGGCTCCTCCACCGAGGCCGCCCGCCGCCTCCTCGCCCCCCTCGCGGGCCTCTTCGCCGTCGGCACGCTCGCCCTCGCCGCCTCCGCCCTCGGAGGCCGGACCCTCTCCATCGCCGCCCTGATCACCGCGGCCGTCGTCCTCACCTTCGCCGAGATGATCCACACCATCGCCTCCTGGGAGATCTCGGTCGCCCTCGCCCCGGACGACGCCCAGGGCGCCTACCTCGGCGTCCACGGCCTCGCCCAGTCCACCCAGCGGTTCGTCGGTCCGCTCCTGATGACCGGCCTGGTCTCCGCGGGCCCCTTCGCCTGGCCCGTTCTCGGCGCCGTCCTCGTCGCCACCAGCGCCGCCCAGAACCGCCTCGTCCGCCGACGCCTCCCCGAACCGTCACTGTCAGTGGCGAAGGTTACGGTGAGTGAGCACTGATCGGACCGTCACCAGGGGGAGACATGACACGGACCGGAACCACCCAGGCACACCTGCGCCGCGCCCTGCGCCGCGAAGTACCCAGCACCGTCGGCCTCATCGCCGACGAGCACGACTTCACGGCCATGCGCCGCTACCGGACGTTCGCCTTCGAGGACCACACCACCTACCTCCGACAGGTCGAGGCCCTCCTCAAGAACCTCGCCACCCAGGGCGGCCACACCACCGTCGCCCTCTTCGACCCCGAGGAGTACGCGGCCTACTGCGCCGAGACCGCCCTCGACCCCGACCACCCCACCAGCCGCAGCCGCTTCACCGCCCACCTCGCCGCCACCGGCGCCCGGGTCACCTACACCGGGCAGCCCCTCAGCACCCTCCTCCCCGAGCTCGTCGACACCGCCGTCCGCCACGCGACCTGGGAGTACGCCACCACCGTCCTCGCCACCGCCGGAGACTGCGCCACCTGCGGCAAGGACATCGGAAGGGCCGCCCACGAGCGGGCCGCGCGACTCCTGGTCCGGCTCCTCGAAGCCGCCGGCCCCGGGAGCCACCACCTCGTGTGCAGCGTCCGGGCGGCCGGCGACCAACTCCTCGCCGTCCTCCACGCCCACGGCACCACACCGCCCACCGCCGAGGACGCCGCCGCGGCGGAACTCACCGCGGTCCTCGCCGCCGGCATCGCCCTCGCGGCCCCCGGCGGACTCGTCCTGCGCACCACCACCCCCGGCGCCCGCGACCGGCTCCACGGCTGGCGCCTCACCGACGGCACCCTCACCCCGCTCACCGAGGCCGAGGTCTTCGCCGCCTACTGCACCGACGCCACCACCGGGGAACCGCTCTCCCCGGAACCGGGCGTCGACCACCGGGCCGGCTTCCCCCTCGCCCCCGACCCCGACGACGACTGGACCGACCACCACTGACCCCGCGCACGCCGAAGGGGCTCCCCGTCACCTGGTGACGGAAAGCCCCTTCGTACGTCGGCGAGCGCCGGGGATCACTCCCCGGACAGCACCGCCTGAGCGGCCACGCGCGCCTCGTGCGCCGTGTCCGCCGCCCGGGCCGCGGCCGCGGCCCGCTCGCACTGCGCCAGCGTGTACTTGGCCAGCGTCGCCCGCACATACGGAATCGACGCCGCACCCATGGACAGGGAGGTGACCCCCAGACCCGTCAGCACACAGGCGAGCAGCGGATCGGCCGCGGCCTCGCCGCAGACGCCACAGCTCTTGCCCTCGGCCTTGGCCGCCTCGGCGGACAGCGCCACCAGGTCGAGCAGCGCCGGCTGCCACGGGTCCTGCAGCCGGGACACCGCACCGACCTGACGGTCGGCCGCGAAGGTGTACTGCGCCAGGTCGTTGGTGCCCAGCGAAAGGAACTCGACCTCCTGGAGGATCGAGCGCGCCCGCAGCGCGGCCGAGGGAATCTCGACCATCGCACCGAACTTCGCCCGCAGCCCCGCCTCACGGCACGCGTCGGCGAAGGCCTTCGCGTCCGTACGGTCGGCCACCATCGGCGCCATGACCTCCAGGTACACGGGCAGACCCTCGACCGCCTTCGCCAGCGCGGTGAGCTGCGTCCGCAGCACCTCCGGGTGGTCGAGGAGCGAGCGCAGACCCCGGACACCGAGCGCCGGGTTCGGCTCGTCCGCCGGCGTCAGGAAGTCCAGCGGCTTGTCGGCACCCGCGTCGAGCACCCGCACGACCACACGGCCCTCGGGGAAGGCCTCCAGGACCTTGCGGTACGCCTCGACCTGCTTCTCCTCGGACGGAGCCTGCTTGCTGTCGTCCAGGAAGAGGAACTCCGTACGGAACAGACCGACGCCCTCGGCACCGGCCTCCACCGCCGCCGGCACGTCCGCCGGACCGCCGACGTTGGCGAGCAGCGGCACCTTGTGCCCGTCCGAGGTCGCACCCGGACCGCTCGACGTCGCGAGCGCGGCCCTGCGCGCGGCGGCGGCCTCGGTCAGCTCCGCCTTCTTCTCCTCGCTCGGGTCCACGAAGATCTCACCGGTCGAACCGTCGACGGCGACGAGCGTGCCCTCGGCGATCTCGCCCGCACCCGGCAGCGCCACGATGGCCGGCACGCCCAGCGCACGCGCCAGGATCGCGCTGTGACTGGTCGGCCCGCCCTCCTCGGTCACGAAACCGAGGACCAGCGTCGGGTCGAGCAGCGCGGTGTCGGCGGGCGCCAGGTCCCGCGCGATCAGTACGTACGGCTCGTCGCTGTCCGGAACACCGGGCATCGGCACACCGAGCAGGCGCGCCACGATCCGGTTCCGCACGTCGTCCAGGTCGGCGACCCGGCCGGCCATGTACTCACCGGCACCGGCGAGCAGCTCGCGATAGTGCGAGAACGCGTCGTAGATGCCGCGCTCGGCCGTGCTGCCCACGGCGATCCGGCGGTCGACGTCGGCGATGAGCTCGGGGTCCTGGGCGATCATCGCCTGGGCCTCCAGCACGTGCTGCGCCTCACCGCCGGCCAGATTGCCGCGTGCAATCAGATCGGCGGCGACAGCTTCGACGGCCTGACGGGCGCGCCCCTGTTCGCGCTCCGCCTCGTCCGCCGGAATCTGCTTGGCCGGCGGTTCGAGGACCGCCGTGCCCATGTGCCGGACCTCGCCGATCGCCACACCGTGGCTGACGCCGACGCCTCGCAGCGTTGTCTCCATCTCACCCGTCTCCCATAGAGCGGCGGCACCTGCCGCCGCGTTGAATGTCGAACTCGCGGTCGTCACGGGGACGAACCGGCTCAGTTCCAGCCGAAGAGCGAGTCGCCGGCCTTCACGTCACCGCTGTCGACGACGTCGGAGAGCGAGTCCGCGGTGGCCTCCAGGGCCACGACGGGACAGATGGGGGACTTGCCCGCGGCCTCGACCTCAGCGGGGTTCCAGCGCACGACGGCCTGTCCGCGCGTCACGGTGTCACCCTTGTTGACGAGCAGCTCGAAGCCCTGCCCGTTGAGCTGAACGGTGTCGATGCCGAGGTGGGTCAGCACCCCGTGTCCCTCGCTGTCGACGACGACGAAGGCGTGCGGGTGCATGGAGACGATGACCCCGTCGAGGGGGGAGACGGCCTCAGAGGGCTCACGTACGGGATCGATGGCGGTACCGGGACCGACCATCGCACCGGAGAAGACCGGGTCGGGAACTGCGGCGAGACCGATGGCGCGTCCAGCAAGCGGCGACGTCACGGATGTCATGGGAAGCCTCCCAGGGGCGGAGATTGTGTAGGCGCCGTCACTACCTGTCCTGGACGGCGTACTGTTCTGAAGCGTAAGTCATAAGAAGTCCCGGTTCCGCACGAGACGTACCAGTTGGGCGGAGCTAGGGACTACCGGAAACGATTTGCCTCGACTGACGGTGGGATGTACTGTCGTACTCCTGCCTGACCCCAACGCGGCCTTGAGTCGCGGGTCGGCAGCACCTATCAAGCCAGATCCTAACCCCAGTGGTCTACACCTCTGCGTGCTCGCAGGGAGCGTGGTCGGGGAGACGGAAAAAGCCTGGTAGTGTTTGACCCCGCCGGGAACGGAAAAGCTAAAGCGAATTCCACCCCGGCAACCCGCTCCAGCGGGTGGCAGAAACGAGAAATCGGGTCTGCTAAGCTGGAAACACGAAATACCGAAGGGAAGCCCGGAGGAAAGCCCGAGAGGGTGAGTACGAAGGAAGCGTCCGTTCCTTGAGAACTCAACAGCGTGCCAAAAATCAACGCCAGATTAGTTGATACCCCGTCCATCTTCGGATGGCGAGGTTCCTT
>NZ_JBEOXR010000102.1:0-10727 GCF_040296665.1 Streptomyces sp. NPDC002057 | reverse complement strand
GAACCTTTAATTTATTGGTTTAGCTCGTGGTGCTGGGCGCATTGGTCGTGGGGCGGGGCTGCGCGGTGGTGTAAGGGCGCCGTGGGGCCCCCGTGTGGGCCCGCACGGGCCCACAGGGCCCGCACAAGGCCCGGTACGGCCCTCACAGGCCCATGCGAAAGGGCGGCCACCCCCTGACAGGGTGGCCGCCCTTTCTGCGCCTCTGGACTGCCTTACTTGCCCTTGGCGGCTTCCTTGAGCTTCGAGCCCGCGGAGACCTTCACGCTGTAGCCGGCCGGGATGTTGATCGGGTCGCCGGTCTGCGGGTTACGAGCGGTGCGAGCGGCACGGTGGGTGCGCTCGAAGGTCAGGAAGCCGGGGATGGTGACCTTCTCGTCGCCCTTGGCGACGACCTCACCGACGGTCTCGGCGAGAGCGGCCAGCACGGCGTCGGCGTCCTTGCGGGTCACCTCGGCGCGGTCGGCCAGGGCGGCCACCAGCTCACTGCGGTTCATGTTGTTACTCCCGTGTTCTTCTTGCCTGTGAGGCGTGCCACGCGGCGGAAGCCGCGTGATTGGGTACAGCGAAGCCGATGCTGCCAGGGCCTTCGGACAGTCCCCGGACCCGGGTCTAATGACAGACCCTCGCGCCCAAACACGCATCCTGCCCCCACCAGCGGCGGGAACGCCAATCCGGCACCCCCTGGGGTCACACGAAAAGCGCCAGAGCCCCGTGGTGGTGACGTTCTGTCGACTCCGCGAAAACAAAGCGGAGCCGAAAAGCCACCCTAAAGGCGGGTTTACGGCTCCGCGAATCGCGACGCGCCGTCAGCGCCCGGTCAGCGACCGGTCGTCGCAGAGCCGGAGCCCGCGGCCTTCGCCGCGTTGCGGACCGCTCCCGCGACCGCGCCCGCGACCTTGTCGTTGAAGACCGAGGGGATGATGTAGTTCGGGTTCAGCTCGTCCTCGGAGACGACGTCGGCGAGGGCCGTGGCGGCCGCCAGCATCATCTCCGTGTTGACCGTACGGGAATGGGCGTCGAGCAGCCCGCGGAAGACACCCGGGAAGACCAGCACGTTGTTGATCTGGTTCGGGAAGTCGGAGCGGCCGGTGGCGACGACGGCGGCCGTCTGGCGGGCGGCGGCCGGGTCGACCTCGGGGTCCGGGTTCGCGAGCGCGAACACGATCGCGTTCTCCGCCATGGCGGCGACGTCCTCCGCGCCCAGCAGGTTCGGGGCCGAGACGCCGATGAAGACGTCCGCGCCGACGACGGCCTCCTTGAGGGTGCCGGTGACGCCCTCGGGGTTGGTGTTGTCGGCGATCCAGCGCAGCGGCGAGTCGGCCGGGGCGGCCACCAGGTCCTCGCGGCCCGCGTGCACGACACCGTGGATGTCGGCGACGACGGCGTGCTTCACACCCGCCGCGAGCAGCAGCTTCAGGATGGCCGTACCGGCCGCGCCCGCACCGGACATGACGACCCGTACGTCGCCGACGCCCTTGTTGACCACGCGGAGCGCGTTGGTGAGCGCGGCGAGGACGACGATGGCGGTGCCGTGCTGGTCGTCGTGGAAGACGGGGATGTCGAGGGCCTCGCGCAGCCGGGCCTCGATCTCGAAGCAGCGGGGTGCGGAGATGTCCTCCAGGTTGATGCCCGCGAAGCCGGGGGCGATGGCCTTGACGATCGCGACGATCTCGTCGGTGTCCTGGGTGTCGAGGCAGATCGGCCAGGCGTCGATGCCTGCGAAGCGCTTGAAGAGGGCGGCCTTGCCCTCCATGACGGGCAGGGCGGCCATCGGGCCGATGTTGCCGAGGCCGAGGACGGCGGAGCCGTCGGTGACGACCGCGACGGAGTTGCGCTTGATGGTGAGGCGGCGGGCGTCCTCGGGGTTCTCGGCGATCGCCATGCACACGCGGGCGACGCCCGGGGTGTAGATCATGGAGAGGTCGTCACGGTTGCGGATGGGGTGCTTGGACGCCATCTCGATCTTGCCGCCGAGGTGCATCAGGAACGTACGGTCGGAGACCTTGCCGAGGACGACGCCCTCGATGGTCCGCAGCTGCGCGACGATCAGATCGGCGTGGGCCGTGGAGGTGGCGGCGATGGTGACGTCGATCCGGAGCTTCTCGTGGCCGGAGGCGGTCACGTCGAGGCCGGTGACGGATCCGCCGGACGACTCCACCGCCGTGGTGAGCTGGGAGACCGCGGTTCCGCTCGCGGGAACCTCCAGCCGGACCGTCATCGAATACGAGACGCTGGGCGCCGTTGCCATGGCCGAGTTCCTCTGCTTTCCCTGAGCTTCGTTGCTACGCCGCCTCGGCTGGTTGCCCGGCGGCGCCCTCCGATGGTCGCACCTACCTGCCGGTAGCAGGTAATGCGGTCATTTTGTTTTCGGAAAGTAGTTTCCACCATACGAGAAGTGGCCGGGAAACAGAAGAGGCCCCTGTCACCTGGGGTGACAGGGGCCTCAACTTCGTAGCTATGCACTAAGTGGCACCGACCCGCCATGCTCGCCTCGCGGCAAGTGGTCCCTCTGAGGGACGAAGGTTGGGCCCGGGGGCTTGGATCGAGCCGGTGCCACGACAAGGCTAACAAACCACCCTGCCCGGTGATTCCAGCGCCACAGGTTGACCGGAAATCGGCCCCCGTACGGCCTCAGGACCGGGCCCCGGCGGCGGCCCCGGGTCAGTCCCGGAGCAGGTCCGGCACCCCCGCCCCGTCCGGCATGTCCGCCGCCGCCGCGACCACCGTCAGCTGCTGCGTCGCCCGGGTCAGGGCCACGTAGAGCACCCGCAGGCCGGCCGGGGACTCGTCCGCGATCTCCGCGGGCGAGACGACCACCGTGGCGTCGTACTCCAGGCCCTTCGCCTCCAGGGAGCCCAGCGCCACCACGCGGTCGCCCAGCTCGGCGAGCCAGCGGGCCGCCTCCGCCCGCCGGTTCATGGCCACGACGACACCGACCGTGCCCTCGACCCGCTCCAGGAGCAGTCGCGCCTCGGACCGAACAGTTTCGGCCAGATCGGGCTTCCCCGCCGTCTCCCGTACGGACACGAAACGGGGCTCGACGCCCGTGGAGCGGACCGCGCGGGGCGACTCCTTGCCCGGCATGGCGAGGGCGAGCACCTTGGCGGCCAGCTCGGCGATCTCGGCCGGGTTCCGGTAGTTCACCGTCAGCTCGAAGCGGCGCCGGGGCCGGGAGCCGAGCGCCTCGTCCCGCGCCTCGGCGGCCTCGTCCGGGTCCGACCAGGAGGACTGCGCCGGGTCGCCGACGACCGTCCAGGTGGCGTGCCTGCCGCGCCGCCCGACCATCCGCCACTGCATGGGCGTGAGGTCCTGCGCCTCGTCGACGATCACGTGCGCGTACTCGGTGCGCTCCGCGGCGAGCCGCTCGGCCCGCTCCCGCTGGGTCTCCTCCCGTACGGGCATGAGCTCCTCCAGACCCGTGAGCTGGTCCAGCGGGTCGTACTCCCGGCGCTTCCTCGGCCGGGCCGGGGCGCCCACCAGGGTGCTCAGCTCGTCCAGCAGGGCCACGTCGTGGACGGACAGCTCCCGGCGGCGCAGCGAACGGGCGAGCCGCCGCACCTCGCCCGGGTTCAGGATGCGGCGGGCCCAGCGGCCGAGCCGCCGCTCGTCGGCCATCGCGTCGAGGACCCGGCGCGGGGTGAGCTCGGGCCACCAGGCGTCGAGGAACCAGAGGAACGAGTCCTCCGTCGACACGTCCTCGTCGAAGGAGGAACGCAGCTCGGCGGCGAGCTCGGGGTCGCTGTGCCGGCCGGACGCGCCCGACTTGGAGTACAGCGCGTCGAGGAGCAGCCGGCGGGCGCGCGGGCGGAGCAGGTTGACGGGTGCGGTGCCGCCGAGGACGTTGTGCCGGATGCGCCGCAGCTCGTCGGCCTCCAGCTCCAGGCGGCGGCCGAAGGCGACGACGCGGAGCCGCGTCGGAGTGCCGGCGGGGACGGGGGTCTCGTCCTCCCCCAGCTCCGGCTGGGTCCTGGGCGCCGGGGTCTCCAGCGCTCCGCGCGCGGCCTTGCGGAGCACGTGGAGCATGCGGGAGGAGCCCTTGATCCGGGCGACGGCCGGATCGTCGTAGGCGGTGGCCTCGACGCCGTCGACGAGACTGCCGACGGCACGGATGGCGACCTGGCCCTCCTCGCCGAGGGAGGGCAGGACGCCCTCGGTGTACGAGACGAGGAGCGGGGTGGGCGAGACGATCAGGATGCCGCCCGCGTACCGCCGCCGGTCCTGGTAGAGCAGGTACGCGGCGCGGTGGAGGGCGACGGCGGTCTTGCCGGTGCCGGGACCCCCCTCCACGTACGTCACGGAGGCGGCGGGCGCCCGGATGACGAGGTCCTGCTCCGCCTGGATGGAGGAGACGATGTCCCGCATGGTGTGGCTGCGGGCCTGGCCGAGGGCGGCCATCAGCGCGCCGTCGCCGATGACGGGCAGCTCGCGCCCGTCGAGGGTGGCCCGCAGCTCCGGGCGCATCAGGTCGTCCTCGACGCCGAGGACCTGACGGCCCTTGGAGCGGATGACGCGGCGGCGCACGACGCGGCCCGGGTCGACCGGGGTCGACCGGTAGAAGGGCGCGGCGGCGGGCGCGCGCCAGTCGATGACCAGCGGCGCGTAGTCGGAGTCGAGGACGCCGATCCGGCCGATGTGGAGGGTCTCGCCGATCTCGGCGGTGTTGTCGGCGCGTACGGCGTCCTCGGCGGGCTCGATCGAGGTGTAGGCGCCGTCCGGGCCCTTCTTGCCGTCCTTTCCGTACAACAGGTCGATCCGGCCGAAGAGGAAGTCCTCGAACTCGTTGTTGAGCCGGTTGAGGTGGATGCCGGCCCGGAAGACCTGGGCGTCGCGCTCGGCGAGGGCGCCGGGCGTGCCGACCTGGCCCCGCTGGGCGGCGTCGTTCATCAGGAACTCCGCCTCGTGGATCTTCTCCTCCAGTCGGCGGTAGACGTGATCCAGATGTTCCTGCTCGACACCGATCTCACGGTCTCTGACCGTGTCCACGGCTTCCTGCGCGGCCACCTAAGGCCCCCTTCTGACGTGCACTGGGCAGCCGTCGAGCGTACGCCACCGGAAGGCACCGTGTCAGGCGCGATCACCGTACGGGGGTTCGGCGTCCCGAACAGCGGTCGACGGGCGCCCCCGCCGAAGCCCCGGCGCACCCTCCCCGCCCACCCCTTCCGAGGGGCCGTCGTCCGTGGGGGCGGCCGGTTCTACCCGTCGTACTTCTCGTCCGCCGAGGGGTCCAGTGCCAGCCGGTATCCCCGCTTCACCACCGTCTGGATCAGCTTCGGCGTGCCGAGCGAGGTCCGGAGGCGGGCCATCGCCGTCTCGACCGCGTGCTCGTCGCGCCCTGCGCCGGGCAGCGCGCGCAGCAGGTCGGCCCGGGAGACGACCCAGCCGGGTCGGCGGGCGAGCAGGCCGAGGAGGGCCATTCCGGCGGGCGGGACGGGCCGCAGGGCGCCGTCGACGAGGACGGCGTGGCCGCGGACCTCCACGCGGTGGCCGGCCACCGGCAGGACCCGTGAGCGGGCGGGCAGCTCCTTGCAGAGGAGCTGGACGAGCGGCCCGAGCCGGAACCGCTCCGGCTGGTACGTGTCGATGCCCTCGGCCTGGAGCGGCAGCGCCGTCACGGGCCCGACGCAGACCGCGAGGACGTCGTGCCGCAGCGCGGCGACGAGGCGTTCCCGTACGCCCTTCTCAGCGGCCCGCGAGAGCAGGGACGCGGCGGCCGGGGCGCTGGTGAAGGTGACGGCGTCCAGGCCGCCGGCGAGGGCGGCGTCGAGGAGCCGGTCGAGCGGCCCGATGTCCTCGGGCGGCATCCAGCGGTAGACGGGGACGACGACGACCTCGGCGCCGCCGGCCGTCAGCGCCTCCACGAAGCCGGGCAGCGGCTCCCCGTGCAGCTGGAGCGCGATCCGGCGGCCCTCCACGCCCTCGGCGAGGAGCCGGTCGAGGACCTCGGCCATGGACTCGGAGGTGGGGGACCAGGACTCGGTGAGTCCGGCGGCCCGTACGGCTCCCTTGACCTTGGGGCCCCGGGCGAGGAGTTCGACGTCCCGCAGGACGGCGAGGAGTTCCTCCCCGTAGCCCCAGCCGTCGGCCGCCTCGACCCAGCCCCGGAAGCCGATCGCCGTGGTGGCGACGACGACGTCGGGGGCGTGGCCGATGAGTTCCTTGGTGGCGGCGAGGAGTTCGGTGTCGTCGGCGAGGGGCACGATCCGCAGGGCGGGGCCGTGGACGACGGCCGCGCCGCGTCGGCGCAGCAGCGCGATGAGTTCGTCCGCGCGCCGCGCCGCGGTGACGCCGACGGTGAAGCCGGCGAGGGGGCCGTGTTCTTGCTCGTCCATGGGGCCAGAGCCTGACGGGGACGCGTGACGGATTCGGTTCGCCCGTATTTCCTGGTCGTTACGGTCCGCGCCGGGCACCGGGGGTCACACCTTCGCGTAGCCGGGCCGGGCCTGCGGCTCGGTGACGGTCGTGTCGGTGACGGGGGCGTCGAGGGGGACGGCGGCGGGGACGGTGAGGGGCCGGCGAAGGTATACCGCCCAGGTGACGCCCACGCAGGCCGCGTAGAAGACGAGGAAGGCGACGAAGGCGGCCGTGCCGGTGCCCGCGGTCTGGAAGGACTGGCGGAAGGCGAGGTTGATGCCGAGGCCGCCGAGCGCGCCGACCGCTCCGATGAGGCCCATGGCGGCCCCGGAGAGGCGCCGCCCGTAGGCCTCCGCGGCCTCTCCGGCGAGCCCCTGGCGGTGTCCCTGGGCGAGGAAGATCGCCGGGATCATCTTGTACGTGGAGCCGTTGCCGAGGCCGCTGAGGACGAAGAGTCCGATGAAGCCGACGAGGAAGACGGTGAGGGAGGCGATCACGGAGGCGTAGATCACCACGCCGGTCGCGGCGGCCATGGCGCAGAAGGTCCACAGGGTGATGCGGGCGCCGCCGTGCCGGTCGGCGAGGGAGCCGCCGACGGGCCGGATGAGGGAGCCGAGCAGGGGGCCGATGAAGGTGAGCGAGGCGGCCTGGAGCGGGGTGCGGCCGAACTGGGTCTGGAGCACCAGGCCGAAGGCGAAGCTGTAGCCGATGAAGGAGCCGAAGGTGCCGATGTAGAGGAAGGCCATGATCCAGGTGTGGCGGGCCCGGACGGCCTCCTTCGCGGCGCCGGTGTCGTTCTTGACCGGGGCGAGGTTGTCCATGAAGAGCGCGGAGCAGACGGCGGCGACCACGATCAGGGGGAGGTAGACGCCGAGCACGATCCTCGGGTGCATCGCCCCGGCGGTGCCGATGACGAGGAGGCCGACGAGCTGGACGACGGGGACGCCGATGTTGCCGCCGCCGGCGTTGAGTCCGAGTGCCCAGCCCTTCTTCCGGAGCGGGAAGAAGGCGTTGATGTTGGTCATGGAGGAGGCGAAGTTGCCGCCGCCGACGCCGGTGAGCGCGGCCACCAGGACGAGGGTGGTGTAGGAGGTCCCGGGCTCCATGACGGCGAAGGCGAGGCCGGTGGGCAGCAGCAGCAACAGGGCGCTGAAGATCGTCCAGTTGCGGCCGCCGAAGCGGGCGACGGCGAAGGTGTACGGGATGCGGATGAGCGCGCCGACGAAGGTGGCGGTGCCGATCAGGAAGAACTTGCCCGCCGGGTCGACGCCGTACCCCGGCCCCATGAAGAGCACCATGACCGACCACAGGCTCCAGATCGAGAAGCCGATGTGCTCGGAGAACACGGAGAAGAGCAGGTTCCGCCGGGCGATCCGCTCCCCCTTGTCGCGCCAGAAGGCCTCGTCCTCCGGCTCCCACTGTTCGATCCACCGGCCGCCGCCCATGTCGTACCTCCGCGGGTGTCGGGTCCTGGGGCGTCCACAGCCCCAGATCCACCTGCACCGACGCTAGGGAGGCCGCGTTTCGGCGCGGTGCCGCGAGGTGACGGGAGCGGAACCTTGCTCTCACCCGGAGCACGGACGCCCTGTGAGCGCCGGGGCGCGCCCCGGCCCTAGCCGCCCGGCAGTCCCGGCTCCCCGTCCGGCAGCCAGGAGTCGGCCGGGCGGGTGTGCCAGCCCTCGCGGGCGCCGATCTCGGCGGCGGCGGCCCGCAGCGCGTCGAGGCCGGGATGACGCAGCCCCTTGCGCCACACCAGGCTCACGGGTGACAGGGGTACGGGGTCGACGAGCGGCCTCAGCACGCACTCCGGCATGGGCGGGAAGTCCACGACGGCGAGCACCGGGTTGCGGTGCTTGGCCATGATGCGGCGGAACTCCTCCTTGCCGACCGCGAGCGGCGCGGGCGGGGCGATCTGGATGCCGCGCCCGGCGAAGAGGCGGACGGCGAGGTCGGTCCACTCGGGCGTGCGGTCGTTGCCCGCGCCCGCGTAGACCCGTTCCCCGGCGAGACCGGCCAGCGGCACCTCGGGAAGGCCGGCGAGCGGGTGGTCCTCGGGGAGGATGACGGCCATCCGCTCGTACCGTACGAACTGGACGTCCAGCCGCGCCCGGAGCGCCGGGTCGAGTCCCCCGTACCGACCGAAGGAGGCGTCGATCCGCCCGGCGAGGATCTCGCGCACGGCGCCGGTGAGTCCGCTCTCGTAGCGGGCCATCAGCTCCTGTTCGGGGGCGAGTTCACGGGCTCGGCGCAGGACCTCCTCCGGTGCGAGGCCGGGGCTGTTGAGGTCGACGAGGAGGGGCCGCGGCGCCCCGCGGAAGGCCTCGCTCAGCTCGTCGTGGGCGGCCAAGACCCTGCGCGCGTACGGGAGGAGCCGCTCGCCGTCGGACGTGAGGGTGACCTGGCGGGTGGTCCGTACGAAGAGCTCGGCGCCCAACTCGCGCTCCAGGCGCCGGATGTCACGGCTGAGGGCCTGCTGGGCGAGGTAGAGCCGGGCGGCGGCACGGGTGAAGTGCAGCTCCTCGGCGACGGCGACGAAGGCGCGCAGGAGCCGGGGGTCGGCGTCGTACGAGGAGGAACCGGACACGGACGCGGGAGCCGGCGGAGAGGAGGGGGAGACCGAAGTGACCACCCCGCATTTAACAACACAGCCGCGTGAATCCGCACCGAACAGGTGTTGGACCCACCACCCCCACCCGCCCGACCCTTGATCCATGCCGCAACCGGACCTCGTCCCGACCCCGGCGGGCCCGGCCCTCGCCCCCCGCTACCGCGAACGACCGACCGTCGTTCCCCGCAATCCGTACCTCCGTCTCTTCACCGTCCCCGGCACCCGCGCCTTCACCGCGGGCAATCTGATCGCCCGGCTGCCCATGGGCATGTTCGGCGTCAGCGCCGTGATCATGATCGCGGCGGCGTACGGCTCGTACGCGCTCGCCGGAGCCGTGACCGCCACCGGCATGGCCGCCGGGGCCGTCACCGCCCCCTGGATCGCCCGGCTCGTCGACCGGTACGGCCAGGCGCGGATCGCCGTCCCCGCCACCGCCTACGCGGTCCTCGGCCACCTGGTCCTGGTGCTCTGCGTCCACGGGAAGGCGCCCGTCTGGGCCCTCTTCGCCACGACCGCGCTCACCGCCACCGCCCCCAACACCGGCGGCATGTCCCGGGCCCGCTGGGCCCACCTCCTCAAGGGCGACCGGGACGCCCTGCACACCGCCAACGCCTTCGAGCAGGCCGTCGACGAGCTCTGCTTCATGCTCGGCCCGGTCGTCGCCGCGCTGCTCTGCTCGACCCTCTTCCCCGAGGCGGGCACCCTGGCCGGCGCCACGCTCTTCCTCTCCGGGGTCCTGGTCTTCGCGGCCCAGCGCTCCACCGAACCGCCGGTCGGGCCCCGTACGGCCGCGGGCTCCCCGCTGCGGATGCCCGGCATGCCGCCGTTGCTCGCCGTCTTCCTGGCCACGGGAGCCGTCTTCGGCTCCATGGAGGTGGTGACCCTGGCGTTCGTGGACGGCCCCGTCGCCGGCCCGGTCCTCGCCCTCCAGGCCGCCGGCTCCTGCGCGGCGGGCCTTCTCTACGGCCGCGCCCACCGCACCGCCCGGCTCCCCACCTGCCTGGCCGCGATGGCGCTCCTGATGACGATGCCGCTGCTCGCCGCGTCGACCGGCTCGCTGCTCGCCCTGGCCGCCGGGCTCCTGGTGGCGGGCATGGCGACCGCCCCGACGATGGTGACGGGCATGGGCCTGGTCCAGCGCCTGACACCGGCGTCCCAGCTCAACGAGGGCATGACGCTGGCCGTGACCGCCCTCCTCGGGGGTATCGCGATCGGCTCCGCCACGGGCGGCTGGGCCGCCGACCACGCACCGTTCCCCGCCTTCGGCTTCCTGATCCCGGCCGCCGCGGCGACCCTGGCCCTGACCCTGTCCGCCACGACCGGGGTGGGCCGGGCCCCGCACGGCGACCGGCGACCCCGCATTCCATAGACGCGTACACTCCTCGCCCCCGGCCATCCACGTCGACCCCGCCGCCTGGGAGGACTTCCTGTTCTGGCTCGCCTCGGACCGGAAGACGGCCCGAAGGATCACCCGCCTGATCGGCGAGATCCAGCGGGACCCCTTCAGCGGGATCGGCAAGCCCGAGCCACTGAAGGGTGACCTGTCGGGCTACTGGTCGCGGCGGATCGACGACGAGCACCGACTCGTCTACCGGGCCGACGACAAGGAAGTAAAGATCCTCAAGGCCCGCTACCACTACTGACGCACGACAGAGGCCCGGTAGCCGTCATGACGGCTACCGGGCCCGGTGCACAAAGGGGGGCTGGGGAGGCGCGGGTCAGGGCCCTAGCGGCGGGGCTGCGGGTTGGGAACAATGGTTTTAAGAGC
>NZ_JBEOXR010000101.1:0-12067 GCF_040296665.1 Streptomyces sp. NPDC002057 | reverse complement strand
GCGCCCGCGCCGTCGTTCAGCGACACCAGCGGAGCACCCGCCGCGATCGCCATGTCCATGATCTTGTGGATCTTCGTCGCGTGCGCCTCACCCAGCGCGCCACCGAAGATCCGGAAGTCGTGCGCGTACACGAAGACCGTACGGCCCTCGACCGTCCCCCAACCGGTGATCACACCATCGGTGAACGGCTTCTTCGCCTCCAGGCCGAAACCCACGGCCCGGTGCCGGCGCAACTGCTCGATCTCCGTGAAGCTCCCCTTGTCGAGCAGCAGCGCGATCCGCTCGCGGGCGGTCAGTTTGCCCTTGGCGTGCTGGCGTGCGGTGGCCTGGGGGTCGGGACCCTCCTGAGCCAGCTCCCGGAGCCTGCCGAGTTCGGCGAGACGGTCCGCGAGGGCTTCTCCGGCCGTGGACGTCGTGGTCATGCGCTTCCCACTCCCCTTTCGGTGTGCATGTCGTGCGAGTCGTGCGTGTCGTGAGAGTCGTGCGAGCGGTCCGGGTGCGTGCCGTACGCGTGCGGGGTGGACGGGGCGGCCAGCGGCTCGGCCCGCAGCTCCCTCGTCGTGACGCGCGGCGCGGTGTCGGCGCGCAGCACGGCGGCCGCCGCGTGGTCCGGTCCGCCCGGCAGGTCGAGGACCGCCCAGCCGGCGGGGCGCCGGGCGCCCGCCCGTTCGGCCGCGCCGAGGTAGTCGGAGCCGAGCCCCCGGGCCAGCCCGGTGCCGAGGCCCTTGAGGTAGGCCTCCTTGCGGGTCCACAGCCGGGCGAAGGCCTCCGCGAGCCGCTCCTCGGGCAGCTCCGCGAGGTCCTCCCGCTCGGCCGGGTGGAGCGCGGTGCGGCACAGTTCGGCGGTCGCGTAC
This sequence comes from Streptomyces sp. NPDC002057, assembly GCF_040296665.1. Classification (NCBI taxonomy): domain Bacteria; kingdom Bacillati; phylum Actinomycetota; class Actinomycetes; order Kitasatosporales; family Streptomycetaceae; genus Streptomyces; species Streptomyces sp. NPDC002057. Next base: position 11,213 of record NZ_JBEOXR010000101.1, on the reverse strand, counting down.
GAGGGGACGCGCTGCACGTCGACGCCGACCGGCCGCCGTGCCACGCCGAGCAGTACGAGACCGTGGCTGTGGGACAGCGAGAAGGACGGCGGGTCGGGTACGCCGAGCAGCACCGGCCGGCCCCACGCCTCCCTGCCGAAGCGCAGCCGCCCGGCGGGGACTCCGGTGTACCGGGCGAGGATCCGGCGCAGCGCGAGGTGCGCCGCCAGGTACTGGACGCGGTCGCCGGGCCGTACGTACTCCGCCGCCCGGCGTCGTTCGGCGGGGTCGAGCTCCCCGGTCGCGAGGGCACGGGCGAGGGCGGAGTCCGCCGGGGGCGGGCGCAGCGTCCACAGGTGGAGGTCATCGTCCGCGACCCTCGGGAGCGGCATCGCGGACCGGCCTTTCGTCGGAGTCGGAGTCGGAGTCGGAGTCGGCAGCGGAAGTGGAATCGGAGACGCGGGCCCGGGTGGGGGCGGAGTCCCGGGTGCCGCCGCCGGTGTCCGTCCCGGCGGCGGTCCCGCGCGACCCGCGGTACTCGACGCCGAGGGCGGCGAGCGCGGCGGTCAGGGAGACCAGACCGCCGAGCCAGAGGCCCGCGCGGGCGCCGAGCTGTTCGGCGAGCAGGCCGACGAGCAGGGCGCCCAGCGGGGTGGAGCCCTGGAGGATCAGGGTGTAGAGGGCGAGGATGCGGCCCCGGTAGCGGGGGTCGCTGCCGAGCTGGATCCGGTGGTTCGCCGCCTGGACGAAGTAGATCGAGGCGAATCCGGTGAGCGTGAGCAGGACGACCGCGCCGAGGAAGCCGGGGGCCCATCCGGCGGCCGTCTCCAGCACCCCGAAGGCGAGGGCCGCGCCGATGACGGTGCGGGCGGCGGGGCGGCCGCTCCGTCGGGTGCCCGCGATGGCGCCGAGCAGGGAGCCCGCCGCGAAGGCGGTGGTGAGCAGGCCGAAGGAGGTGGCGTCGGCGTGGAAGACGGTCTTGGCGAGGAGCGGCAGGGTGAGCTGGAAGTTCATGCCGAAGAGGCCGATCACCGCGACCAGGGCCATGGGGAGGGTGAGATCGGCGCGCGAGGCCGTGTAGCGGAGTCCGTCGATGATCCGGGCGTTCCTCCGCGGGTCCCCGTCCCCGCCCTCCTCCTCGCCCTCGCCGCCCCCGCCCCGGACTCCTCCGAGGTTCTCCTCCGGGCGCATCATGCGCAGCCCCGCCACGGTGGCGAGGTAGCTGGCGGCGTTGACGGCGATGGCCCAGCCGGTGCCGAAGCCGGTGATGAGCAGTCCGGCGAGGGCCGGCCCCGCGACCCGGGCGACGCTGAAGTACGCGGCGCTCAGGCCGGAGGCGTTGGGCAGGAGGTCGTTCCCGACCAGTTCGCCGACGAACGACATCCGGGTGGGGACCTCGACCGCGTTGACGACGCCGATGCCGAGCGCGAGCAGCCAGATGTGCCAGAGCCGTACCGTGCCGCTCAGCACGAGCACCGCGAGGACCAGGGCGAGCGCCCCGGCGGCCAGGTTGGCGGCGGTGAGCAGCATCCGCTTGTCGTAGCGGTCGGCGAGGCGCCCTCCGTAGAGGGTGAGGAGCAGCATCGGGGCGAACTGCAGGGCGGTCACCACCCCGAGGGCCGTCCCCGAGTCGCCGGTCATTCCGAGGACGAGCCAGTCCTGGGCGACGACCATCGTCCAGGTCCCGGCCACCGACACCACCTGCCCGGCCGCGAAGAGCCGGAAGTTGCGGACGGACAGGGAGCGGAAGGTGTTCGTTCGGTCCTTCACCATGAGCGCGGGTCACACCTCGGGTCGCAGGGTCGCGAGGCACTCCTCCAGGAACGCGAGGGCCCGCAGATGGTACGTACGGGCCGTCAGGCCCAGACTGATGTTGTGGCCGGCGCCGGGCAGCCGCTCGACGAGCAGCCGGGGCGCGGCGGTGAAGCGTCGGGTGAGCCGGGCGAGGGCCGCCTCGTCGTGGCGCCACCACGACTCGTACTCCGCGAACGTAAGCCGTACCGGGACACGGACCCGGGCCGCCACGTCGGGGAACATCCCCGGCCAGCGCAGGGCCTCGGCCCGTTCCCGTTCCGGCATGGGGGCGACGAGGGCGCCGCTGGCCGTGAAGGTGCCCGGCGGGTAGAGGCGCAGGGCGCCCCAGTTCCGGGTCCAGTGGCCGTGGCCGCGGGTCCCCGGGAGGTCGTCGGGTCCCACCGCGTACTCCTGTCCGCAGCCCGAGACGTCGAGCCCCAGGAGCGGGGCGCCGGCGTCCCCGGTGTCGTCGGCGGCCGCGGTGAGCGCCAGCTTCCCGCCGTAGGAGTGGGCGAGCAGGAAGAGCCCCGCCCCGGTGGCGTGCCGGGCGGAGTGGTCGGCGAGGGCGGCGCGCAGGGTGTCCGACTGCTCCTTCAGTGTCTGGCCGTGGGGCAGTCGGGCGGTGGACTCGCCGTATCCGGGGCGGTCCAGGGAGAGGACGGTGAAGCCCAGACGGGCTCCCAGGGTGAGCAGGGACAGGCCCTGCTGGGCCTGCCCGTGGAAGTAGCCCGCGCTCATGCCGCCGCCGTGCAGGGCGACGACGGTCGCGCGCGGCGCGGCCGGTTCCCCGAGGGGCCCGGGCTCCGGTTCGGCGAGCAGGGCGGAGAGCGGGACCCCCGCGCCGTCCAGGACGATCCGGCGTACGCCCCCGGTGGGGAGCGCCGCCGGAGCACTCGTCGTGGTGGTCACCGGGACGCGCCGCCGTCGGATGGGGAGCCGGAGCCCGTGGCGGGCGCGCCGAACCAGCGGAGCAGGGCCGCCTCCAGGCTCCCGGCGACGTCCTGCCCGTCCGAGGCCCACACGATGTGGCCGTCGGGCCGGACGAGGACGGCGGACGTGCCGGCGAGCGCGTCCGTGCCGTCGACCGGGCGCGGCACGGCCGTCACCGTGACCACCCGGTCCTTCCAGGCCGCCACCGTCTCCCGTACCCCCGTGTCGTCGGCGAGGTCGAGCAGCAGGCCCTGCGCGGAGTGGAGCAGCCGCGTGGTGCTGGTCTCCCCCGCCTCGGTGGTGAGCGCCCGGGGTGCGAGGCGCGCGCCGACGAGCGGGCCGTGCGGGTCGCCGGGTGCGGCCGCGCCGTCCGGGCCGGTGCCGCTCAGGTCGTAGCGGATGTCGAGGCCGCTGACGACGCCGGCCAGGTGCCGCTTCACGTCGTCGTACGCGAGGAGTTCGGTGAACAGCTCGCGCAGCGGGTCCGACTCCTCGCCGCCGAGGAAGACCGTGCCCTGGGCCCGGGTGTTCATGAGGAGGCGCTGCCCCACCGGGTGGCGTTCACCGTGGTAGGTGTCGAGCAGCCCGTCGGGCGCCGAGCCGCGGACCACGGCGGCGAGCTTCCAGCCCAGGTTGGCGGCGTCCTGGACGCCGGTGCTGAGTCCCTGCCCGCCGGCCGGCAGGTGGATGTGGGCGGCGTCGCCCGCGAGCAGCACCCGGCCGCGCCGGTACGCGGTGGCCTGCCGGGTGGTGTCGGTGAAGGAGCTGACCCACTCCGCGGAACCGCCGCTGATGTCCTCGCCCGTGATGCGCTGCCAGGCGGCGGCCACCTCGGCGAAGCCCACGGCACCGGAGTCGCGGCGGTCCCGGGGCGGGGTGCCGTGCGGGCAGACGATGATCCGGTCGACGCCCTCGGCGAGCGGCGCGGCCATGACCATGCCCTCGGGCAGCCGTTCGCCGAGGAAGCGCGGCTTCAGGCCGCAGCCGACGACGTCCGCGAGGTACATCTCGCGGGTGGCGGGGGTGCCGGGGAAGTCGAAGCCCGCGGCTCCGCGCACCGGGCTGTGCCCGCCGTCGCAGCCGACCACGTACGCCGCGCGGAGCGTCCGTTCGCCCTCGGGGGTGCGGACGGTGATCTCCACCGCGTCGGCGTCCTGGGCCAGTCCGGTGAACTCCCAGCCGCGCCGGATGTCGGCGCCGAGCTCGGCCGCCCACTCCTCCAGGACCGTCTCGGTGGTGTACTGCGGGATGCCACGGGCGCCGAAGTGGGCGCCCTCCAGGACGGTGTAGTCGAACTGCACGCCGCCGAAGTGCCCCATCGGGCTGGTCTCCGGGGTCTCGCCCCGGCCGAAGCGGGGCAGCAGCCCGCGCTGGTCGAAGACCTCCATCGCGCGGGCCGTGAAGCCGAGGCCCCGTGACTGGCCGGTGGGGCGCTCCAGGCGCTCGGTGACGAGGACCCGGGCGCCGCCGAGGCGCAGTTCGCCGGCGAGCATGAGGCCGGTGGGACCGGCGCCGACGACGATGACGTCGGCGTCCGTGGAGCCGTCGGACGAGGCCGCGCGCGGGCCGCCGGAGGTCCCGGTCCCGGCCCGGAGGCGGTCGGCGGCGGCGGTCGGGTGTCCGTCGTCAGGACTGATCAGAGGCATGGTTCCGAGCCCTTCGTCGGGGTGGGTGGGTGGGAGCGCCGAACCAGCGGCGCAGGGCCGCCTCCGGTCCTTCGCCGTCCACCGAGGACCAGGCGAGATAGCCGTCGGGCCGGACGAGGACGGCGTCGAGGCCGTCGAGCGCGCCGCCGGGCACGGACCGGGCGGCGGCCACGCCGACCAGGCCCGGCCGGGCGGCGACGGCCTCGGAGACGGCAGCGGCCGCGGCGGCCCAGGTGCCGCCGTCCGGGGCGGCGGTCGGCGGGGCGCCGGTGCCGTCGGCCGGAGGGGTGTCCGTGGGGACGCCGGACAGCGTCACCCACACTCCCCGTCCGGCACGCAGGTGCGCGGTCACGGCCCGGTGGCCCTCGGCGAGCGCGGTGGGGGGCAGCCGGGCACCGGTCAGCGGGTGGACGGCCGCCTCCCCGGCGCCGGCACCGTTGCCGGTCCCGGCGCCCGCCCCGTACCGGATGTCGAGTCCGGAGATCTTCCCGGCCAGGTGCGTCCGTACCTCGTCCAGGCCGATGAGCGGGCCGAGCAGGGAGCGGACGGGCTCCGCCTCGGGGCCGCCGAGGAGCAGCAGGGCCTGCGCCCTGATGTTGGCGAGGACCTGACGGCCGACGGCGTGCCGCTCCTCGTGGTAGGTGTCGAGAAGCCCGGCCGGGGCGGTGCCGCGTACGGTCGCGGCCAGCTTCCAGCCGAGGTTGACGGCGTCCTGGAGGCCCAGGTTGAGGGCCTGGCCGCCGATGGGCATCTGCTGGTGGGCGGCGTCCCCGGCCCAGAGGACGCGTCCCTCGCGGTAGTGGGTGAGCTGGCGGTTGGCGTCGTGGAAGGCGTTCACCCAGAGCGGGGTCCCGCCGCCGATGTCCTCGCCGGTGACCCGCTTCCAGACGTCCACGACCTCGGCGAAGTCCGGCTCCCCGGTACGGGGGGACGGGGGCCGGCCGAAGGCGTGGACCATCACCCGGGTGACGCCGTCCCTGCGCGCCGCGACGGCGAGTCCGCCGGGCAGTCGCTGGAAGCGCCGGTTCGGCACGTCGATCCCGGCCACGTCCGCGCGGAGCAGCTCGCGCCGGGCCTCCTGGCCGGGGAACTCGGCCCCGGCCAGGGCCCGTACGGTGCTCCGCTCGCCGTCGCAGCCGACGAGGTACCGGGCCCGGACCCGTACCTCGTCCCCGTCCGGGCCGGCCGCCCCGGCCTCGACGTACGTCTCCGTCGCCGTGAGGGAGTGGAGCGCGTGGCCGCGCCGGAGGTCGGCCCCGAGGCCGGTGGCCCACTCCTGGAGCAGCGCTTCGGTCCGGGTCTGCTCGACCTTCCACTGTCCGGGGTGGGGACCGGGCAGGGTGAGGTCGAGCGGGATGCCCCCGAAGTGCCCGCGGGGCTCGGACGGCGGGGTGCCGAGCGCCGCGAGGAGACCCCGGTCGTCGAGCAGTTCCATGGTGCGGGCGTGCAGGGTGGAGGCCCGGGACTCGGTGGTGGGGGTGTCCCTGGCCTCCAGGACGATCACGTCCGCACCGCCGAGCCGCAGTTCGCCGGCGAGCATCAGGCCGGTCGGCCCGGCTCCGATCACGACGACGTCGGTCTCCAGGATCGGCATGGTCAGCCCTTGCCCTCGGTGCGGGCCCTGCCCTCGGCGTACTCCTTGGCGTACCCGAGGGTGGCGCGGCTGTTGGTGCTGAGCGCGGTGCGCACGTAGTCGCGGGCGTCGGCGACGGTGGCGTCGGCGCCGAGGATCCGCGCGATGTTCCCGGTGTCGAGGACGACCGTGTGCTGCGAGGAGGCGGTGACGCCCTCGCCGTCCTCGTTCTCCTCGAACGTCCAGTAGCCGGTGTGCAGGGTCATGAGCGCCGGCAGGGTGATCTGCTTGTAGGCGATCCGGTGGTGCGGGAAGGTCACCCGGTACGACTTCGTGGTGTGGGTGGAGCCGTCCTTGGCCCGGGTGTCCATCTCCAGGCTCTGCAGTCCGGGCGTCTCCTCCTCGAAGCGGACGGTGGCGACGTGCGGCAGCCGCTCCGGCCAGTGGTTCGCCTCGTTCACGAAGTCGTAGACGTCCTTGGCGGAACCGTCGACCGTCACGGTGTCCTCGAAGGAGAAGGTGATCTCCTCGGAGGCGTGGGCCAGTTCGACGTTGGTCTTGAGGGCGGCGAGCTCCGAGCGCGAGTTGCGGTCGACGGCCTCGTCGATCCACTTCAGGCCCTCGGGGTCGTCGTCGATCGCGCGGTAGTCGTGCAGCAGCCGGATCCGGGACTCGGTCGAGGAGACCGGCTCGATGATCCAGGTGCCGCCCATGGCCGCGACGGGCGGGGTGGAGACCTCCTGGCGGAAGGTGATCCGGAGGTTCTCGGGGTCCAGGGTCCGCCGGGACGTCCAGTTCTTCGGAGCGCCGTTGGCGGTGGCCCAGATCCGGATGCGCTCCTCCCGCTCGCCGCGCTCGACGTGGTCGACGTAGAGGGTGGGCGGGAAGATCCGCGGCCAGTTCTCCACCTCGGCGATCAGCCGGTACACGGCCGGGGCCGGGGCCGTGACGGTGATCTCGTGCTCGACCTCACGGGTCGTCATCGTGAACTCTCCTCGGGATGGGGCGGGTTGGTCGCCGGGGATCGGAAGGCGCGGACCGGGGGTGCCGGTCGGGCGCGGGAGATCAGAAGTTGCCGAGTCCTCCGCAGACGTTGAGCGCCTGCGAGGTGATGGAGGCGGCGGTGTCGGAGGCGAGGTATCCGACGAGGCCGGCCACCTCCTCTGCGGTGGAGTAGCGGCCGAGCGGGATCTTGGACTGGAACTTCTCGAGGATCGCGTCCTCGGAGGTGTCGTACGCGGCTGCGTAGCCCTGGCGGACGCGCTGGGCCATCGGCGTCTCGACGTAGCCGGGGCAGACCGCGTTGACGGTGATGCCCGTGGGGGCGAGTTCGTTGCCGAGGGCCTTGGTGAAGCCGACGACGCCGTGCTTGGAGGCCGAGTAGGGGGCGCCGAGGACGACACCCTGCTTGCCGGCGGTCGAGGCGATGTTGATGATGCGGCCGCGGGACTTCTCGCGCATGCCGCCGGTGGTGAGGGCCTCGCGGGTGAGCCGGAAGACGCTGTTGAGGTTGGTGTCGATGACGTCGTGCCACAGCTCGTCGGTGATGTCGGCGGTGACGCCGCCACCGCTGCGGCCGGCGTTGTTCACCAGGACGTCGACGGTGCCGAAGCGGTCGACGGCGGCGCGGACGAAGGCCTGGACGTCGTCGCCGGAGCGCACGTCGAGCGTCGTGCCGTCGACCTCGTACCCCTCGTCCTGGAGCTGCTTGACGGTGGCGGCGACGTTCTCGGCGCTCCGGGCGCCGAGGAACACCCGGTGGTTCTGGGACGCGAGGAGCCGGGCGACGGCGAGGCCGATGCCGCTGGTGGCTCCGGTGACGAGGGCGACCCTCTTCTCCTGCTGCTTCTCCTGCTGGGACATGCGGTGTCGTCTCTTCTCTGCCAGGGGCGGCGGTACGGGCGGCGGGTGCGGGGCGCCCGGGTGTCGTCGGATCGGTCAGGAGGCGGCGGCGGCCGACAGGTGCGTGTTGACGGCCTCGACGAGGGCGCGCGGGGTGTCGGCGTCGGACAGCACGTCGTCGTCGAGGGTGATGGAGTACTCGCGCTCGATGCGGCTGCCGGTCTCCAGAAGGGCGAGCGACTCGTAGCCGAGGGTCTCGAAGTGGCTGTCGAGGATGTCGCCGTCGAGGTCGACGCCCTCGGCGGCGCCGGCGCCCTCGCGCAGGATCCGCTTGAGGTCGTCGAGGGTGAAGGGCTGGGTGCTCATGGTTCTTCTCCTGTACGGGGTGGGTGACGTGGGTGGTGTGGGTGCCGCGCGGTGGACGGCGCGGGGAGGGTCAGCGCGCGGAGCGGACGACCATCGCGGAGTTGAAGCCGCCGTGACCGCGGGCGAGCACCAGGGCGGTGTCCACGTCGGCGGTACGGGGCCGGCCGACGACCAGGTCGAGGCCGTACGCGGCATCGGGATCGACGTGCACGGTGGGCGGGATCACGCCCTCGTCCATCGCGAGGAACGCGGCGGCGAGGTCGAGCGGCGCGGCACCGGAGTACAGGCGGCCGGTCATCGTCTTGGGCGCGGTGACCGGGACGGCCCCGGTGCCGAAGACGCCGTTGATCGCCTCGGCCTCGACGCGGTCGAGCTCGGGGACGGCGGCGGCGTCCGCGAAGACGACGTCGACGTCGCCGGGCGCCACGTCCGCGTCGGCCAGGGCGAGTTCGATCGCCTTCCGCAGGCCGGGCTCGCGGCCGCTGCCGGGCCGGGGGTCGAAGGTGGAGCCGTACCCGGCGATCTCGCCGTAGATCCGGGCACCCCGCTCCCGGGCGGCCTCGGCGGCCTCCATGACGAGGATCGCACCGCCCTCGCCGGGCACGTGGCCGCGGGCCTCGCGGTCGAAGGGCACGTACGCGCGGCTCGGTTCCTCGCTGGTGCTCAGCCGGTCGGAGGCGAGCTGCGCCACCCAGCCCCAGGGGCAGAGGGAGGCGTCGACGCCGCCGGAGACGATCAGCCGGGTGCCCTTGCGGATCTGGCGGCGGGCCTGGGCGACGGCGTCGAGCCCGCCGGCCTGGTCGCTGACGACCACACCGCTGGGGCCCTTCATGCCGTTGCGGATCGATATCTGGCCGCTGTTCACCGCGTAGAACCAGGCGAAGGACTGGTACGCGCTGACGTACTGGCTGCCCTGGCTCCACAGCTTCTGCAGCTCGCCCTGGCCGAACTCGAAGCCGCCGGAGGAGCTGGCCGTGACCACGCCCATGTCGAACTCGCCCTGCTCGTCGGGGCTGACGCCGGCGTCGGCGAGCGCCCAGTCCGCGGCGACGAGCGCGATCCGGGTCATCCGGTCGGTCTGCGGCAGCAGCCGGCTCGGCAGGTGCTCCTCGGCGGCGAAGCCGGGCACCTCGCCCGCGAGGCGGGCCGGGTAGCCGGAGGGGTCGAAGCGGGTGAGCCGGCCGATGCCGCTCTTGCCCGCGAGGGTCGCGGCCCAGAAGTCCTGCCGTCCCAGGCCGTTGGGCGCCGCGACGCCCAGGCCGGTCACCACCACGGACGCGCTCATGCGGTCTTCCTCTCGGGACGGGCGAGGACCATGGCGCTCTGGAAGCCGCCGAATCCGCTGCCGACGGTCAGGACCGAGTCCGTCAGCTGCTCGCGGGCGACGAGCGGCACGTAGTCCAGGTCGCACTCGGGGTCGGGGGTGTGCAGGTTCGCCGTCGGCGGGACCACGTGGTGCTCCATGGCGAGCGCCGAGGCGGCGATCTCGATGGAGCCGATGGCGCCGAGGGAGTGGCCCACCATCGACTTGATGGAGCTGACCGGGGTCCGGTACGCGTGGTCCCCGAGGCTCTTCTTGAAGGCGGCGGTCTCGTGGCGGTCGTTCTGCTTGGTGCCCGAGCCGTGCGCGTTGATGTAGTCGATCTCCGTCGGGTTCATCCGCGCCTCGTCGAGCGCGACCCGGATCGCCTCCGCCATCTCGGCGCCGTCGGGCCGCAGACCCGTCATGTGGTACGCGTTGCTGCGGGTGGCGTAGCCGGCGATCTCGGCGTAGATGTGGGCCCCGCGTCTGCGGGCGCTCTCCAGCTCCTCCAGGACGAAGACGGCCGCGCCCTCGCCGAGCACGAAGCCGTTGCGGGTGCCGTCGAAGGGCCGGGAGGCGTGCGCCGGGTCGTCGTGCCGGTTGGTCGTCGCCTTGATGGCGTCGAAGCAGGCCATCGTGATCGGGGAGATCGGGGCGTCGGAGGAACCGGCGACCATGACGTCGGCCGAGCCCTCGCGGATCAGCTCCACGGCGTAGCCGACGGAGTCGAGGCCGGAGGTGCAGCCGGTGGAGACCACGGTGTTGGGGCCCTCGGCGCCGACCGCCCACGCGACCTCGGCCGAGAAGGAGCTGGGCACCAGGTAGTTGTAGAGGTGCGGCACCGCGTACTCGTGGTCGACGAGGTCGAGCCGGCCGCCGTCGCTGACGGTCCGGTACTCCTCGTCGAGCCCCATCGTGGCGCCGACCGCGCTGCCGACGGTGACGCCGACGCGGTGCGGGTCGTGGGCGCCGAGGTCGATGCCGCTGTCGGCGACCGCCCCGCGTGCGGCGACCACCGCGAACTGGGCGGCCCGGTCCATGCGGCGGACCTCCTGCGGGCTCAGTCCGTGGGCCGCCGGGTCGAAGTCGATCTCGGCGGCGACCCGGGAGCGGAACGGTGCCGGGTCGAAGAAGGTGATGCCCCGGGTGGCCGTACGGCCCTCGCTGAGCAGGTCCCAGAAGGCCTTGGACCCGGTGCCACCGGGGGCCAGGACCTCGATGCCGGTGATGACGACGCGTCGCGCGGTCACGCGTTCGCCTCCCAGGTGTAGAAGCGGGTGGCCATGGCGTCGGCGGGCGAGCGCCAGGTGGCCGGGTCGTAGGCCTCGATGAAGGGCTTCAGGTCCTCGCTGATCCCGACGAACCGCGGGTCGGTCTTGGCCCGTTCGATGAGCTCACCGCCGTTGTCCGTGTCGAAGTCCTGGAGGTGGAAGTAGAGGCCCCGGTACGAAAACAGCTGACGGCGTCGCGTCCCCATGAGATGGGGCATCTCGGAGGCGTCGAATTCGGCGAACAGCTTGGCGACGTCGGTGCTCGATCCGGGCTCCATACGGGCCACGATCAGAGTGCTGTGCATTGCGTTCTCTCCTCACCGGAAGAAGTCCTGGAAAAGGACGTGCTGAAGAAGGCCGGGAAACGGCGTGAAAGGGATGCAATTCGCGGCGACAGGGCACCGCCGCGTGAAATTCAGTCCTTGATGTCGCAGAGGGCGGCGCCGGAGGTGATGGACGCGCCGACCTCGGCGTTGAGGCTCTTGACGGTGCCGGAGCGGTGGGCGTTG
>NZ_JBEOXR010000100.1:0-12387 GCF_040296665.1 Streptomyces sp. NPDC002057 | reverse complement strand
GTCGCGTCGGGCTCCGCCCCCGGGTCCGGCGGATGGGCCGCCGCCAGCATCGCGGTCAGGGCGGTCTCCTCGTCCGCGCCGGTGGGCGGCTTGCCGCCCGCCTCCCGCCACCGTTCGAGGAGGGCCTCCGCGCCGGCGTACGCCTCCAGGCAGCCCTGGGCGCCGCAGCGGCAGCGGCGGCCCCGGACCCGCACCTTCAGGTGGCCCCACTCGATCGCCCGGCCCGGTCCCATCGGGTCCGTCACCACGCAGGCGCCGACGCCGGAGCCGAAGAGGACGACCACCGCGCTACGCGCGCCCCGGCCCGCGCCGAACCACATCTCGGCCTGGCCGAGGGTCTTGGCACCGTTGTCGATCCAGTACGGCACCGAGGCCGGCAGGTCCACGCTGTCGCGGAGCAGCCGCTCCAGGGGGACGGCGTCCCAGCCGGTGGTCTGGCCGTGCACGACCGCGCCGTCCTCGGCGGTACGGGCCACGATGCCGGGCACGCCGACGCCGACGCCGAGCAGCCGCTCGGGGGCGACGCCCGAGGCCCGCAGCACCTCCGCGATGCCCTCCCGGACGTGCTCGACGACGACCCCGACCTCGTACCGGTCGTGGGGACTGTGGCTGTCGACCGCCAACGGGCGTTCCGTACGGGCGAGTTCGGTGAGGGTCAGATCGAAGAGCTCGACCCTGACCCGGGTCTCGCCGACGTCGACACCGATCATGCAGCCGCTGTCCGGGGTGACCCGGAGCAGGGTGCGGGGGCGTCCGCCGGCCGAGTCGACGCTGCCCGCCTCCTCGACGAGGCCCTCCGCGACGAGTTCCGCGACGACGTTGCTGACCGAGCCGGAGCTGAGGCCGGTCGCCGGCCCGAGCGAGAAGCGGCTCATCGGCCCGTCGAAGTAGAGGCGCTGGAGGACGGCGGTGCGGTTCTCGCGTCGCAGGTCACGCACGGTGCGGCCGTTCCGCATGGTCACTGGGCCCCCTGGCGAAGTAGTCCTGCATGCAACATACCTCCGCGGGGAGGTGCGGAACCTCTTCTCTTGAGCTTTAAGTCACATCCTGAATTAAGCCCGGTCCGCGTTCAGGACCTGAACGCGGACCGGGCCGCCCGGGGCCGTCCGTGCGGCCCGTGGCGTCAGAAGATCAGGTCGTAGGTGTTCCAGCCGCCGCCGACGAGGGTGCGGGTGGGGCCGGGGACCAGGCTGTGCTCCCGGCCCGAGCCGGGCACCGGCTTGCGCACGCCCTGGTGGAGCCAGAGCCTGCCGGCGGTGTCGCGGGCGACGAGGTCCGGCGTGTCGTCACGACCGAGCTCGCCGGTGCCGGCGAGGGCCGTGTAGGCGTTCCAGCCGCCGCCGACGCGCTGCCTCGGCACGAAGGGCACGGACGGCGCGTAGCCCGGGTGGTCGTACTTCCACAGCACCCCGCTCCTGTCGCGGGCCAGCACCCCGTCGTCGTAGCCGGACGGGGTCAGGGCGTCGTAGGTGTTCCAGCCGCCGCCCACCCGCTGACGGGGCTCGAACGGGCCGCCGGAGCCGTGGTTGCTGTCGTAGGACCACAGGACGCCGTTCCGGTCGCGGGCGACCAGACCGGCGCGGCCGGCGCCGGTGACGGCGGTGTAGACGTTCCAGCCGCCGCCGACGCGCTCGCGCGGCGCGAACGGGGCCGCGGGGTCGCCCGTGCCCTGGTAGAGCCAGAGCACCCCGCTCCGGTCGCGGGCCACCAGGCTGCCGTGTCCGGCCGCGTCGGGGCTCCGGAGCGGTGTGACGGCGGTGTACGCGTTCCAGCCGCCGCCGACCCGCTTGCGCGTCGCGAACGGCCTGCGGACGTCGCCGGTGCCCTCGTACCGCCACAGCACGCCGCTCCTGTCCCGGGCGTGCACGGCGCCGCGCCCGTCCGGCGGGGGCGTGCCACGGACGAAGTCGAGGCGGACCGTTCCCTCGGCCACCGACGCCCCCGCGCTGTCCCTCAGTTCGACCCGGGCGTCCGGGGTGCCCAGGACGACCGCGGTCTGGTCGGCGTCCAGGGTGACGGTGTAGGCCAGGGTCCTCGTCCCCGCCGCCGTCCCGGCCGGCGTCACCGTCGGCAGGGCGAGCGAGGGCGGGTCCACCGGCCGGTCGTCGTACTGGTAGGGCATGTCCCAGAGGCAGGCCCCGTGGGCGACGCCGTCGACCGCGCAGGTCGAACGGATCACGTCCTCGCTCACCGGCGGGCCACCCGCGATCTCGACCAGCGCCGTGGGCAGGCGGAGGACCGCGGACACCGGGCCCCGCACCCCCGGGGCGAGCGTGGCCGTGAACCGCAGCGTCACCGCCCCCTCCTCCCCGGCGGGAACGGTCAGCCGACCGCCCTCCTGGACGACCGCCCCGATCTCCGCCGCCGCCGTCGCCGCGGGGGAGGCGGCCGCGAAGGCGGCGGGTCCCCCGAGCGTCAGCGGTGCCACGGTCGCGATCAGCGCCGCCGCCACCACGGCCGTACGTACACGAGCCACGAGAGCCTCCTCGCCCCCGGAGCCGGGGGTATCCACACGGTCGGAAGCGTGTCGCTTCCTTCCTCGTCACCCCTTCGACACCGGGACGACGCGGAAGGTTGTACCGGAGCGCCGTGTGGGCGTTCCGCCGACGGCGTGCGGGGGTCGCCGCACCGGACGGAGACCGGCCGCCCTCCCGGGACAAGCGGAACTCAGGCCCTGCGGAGGCCGGGCCTCCCTCCCGGGAGAGGCGGAACTCAGGCCCTGCGGAGGCCGCTGAGGAGGAGTTCGGCCAGCTGCTCGTAGGCCTCGGCGTCGGCCAGACCGGTCGCCGCGGCCACCTGGCGGCGCTGGATGCGGACCATCACCGAGGAGATCACGTCGGCCGCGAAGGTCACGTGCACCTCGCGGAAGACGCCCGCCCGCACGCCCTCCTCGATCAGCTGCTGGACCCGGCCGGCCGCCGCGCGGGTGTTCCGCTCGTACACCTCGGCCGCCGGCTCGAACGCGGCCACGTCGTCGAAGAACTGCGGCGAGACCGGCGCCAGCTCGGCCGAGACCGCCCGCAGATAGGCGGCGAGCCGCTCGGCGGGACCGGTCGCCGCGGCGAGGACCGCCTCGACCCGGGCCGTGGCGCGCCGGAAGAAGTGCACGACCGCCGCCCTGACGAGCTGCTCCTTGCTGCCCGCCAGGCCGTACAGGGTCCGCTTCGAGCAGTGCAGCCGCGCGGCGAGGTCGTCGAGCGTCAGCCGGGCGAACCCCTCGCCGACGAGGAGGGCGACGAGCTCCTCGAAGAGGGCGGAGCGGCGCGCCGCGCCGCGGCCCGTCAGCTTCGGGGCATCGGCGGCTGAGGTCTCGATCACCCGGTCAGTATTCCAGGCCGGTGTTCCGGGGGGTTACGGCGCCACCCTTCTGCGCTACTCTCAGCGGTACTGCAGTACCTCCGCCAGTACCACTTTGCGCGCCGCTGGAGACGCCATGGATGTCGACCGTCTGCTTCCCACCCCCGAAGCGGCGGACCTCATCGCCCTCACCCGGGAGATCGCCGACAAGGAGCTCTCTCCCAAGGTGGACGAGTACGAGGCCGCCGAGACCTATCCCGAAGGACTCTTCACGACCCTCGGCGAGGCCGGGCTCCTCGGCCTCCCGTACCCCGAGGAGTACGGCGGCGGAGGCCAGCCGTACGAGGCCTACCTCCAGGTCCTGGAAGAGCTCGCCGCGCGCTGGGCGGCCGTCGCCGTCGCCACCAGCGTCCACACGCTCGCCTGCCACCCGCTCCACACCTTCGGCACCCCCGAGCAGAAGGAGCGCTGGCTCCCCGCGATGCTGGAGGGCCGGACCATCGGCGGCTACAGCCTCTCCGAGCCGCAGGCCGGCTCCGACGCCGCCGCCCTCACCTGCAAGGCCGAACGGCAGGAGGACGGCGGCGGGTACCGGATCACCGGCACCAAGGCGTGGATCACCCACGGAGGCCGGGCCGACTTCTACGCGCTCTTCGCCCGCACCTCCCCCGGCGGCCACGGCATCTCCTGCTTCCTCGCCCCCGGCACCACCGAGGGCCTGAGCTTCGGCGCCCCCGAGCGGAAGATGGGCCTCCAGGCGGTCCCCACCACCTCCGCCTACTGGGACGGCGCGCTCCTGGAGGCCGACCGGCTCGTCGGGGACGAGGGCCAGGGCCTGCAGATCGCCTTCAGCGCCCTCGACAGCGGCCGCCTCGGCATCGCCGCCTGCGCCACGGGCCTCGCCCAGGCCGCGCTCGACGCCGCCGTCGCGTACGCCAACGAGCGCACCACCTTCGGCCGCCGGATCGTCGACCACCAGGGCCTCGGCTTCCTCCTCGCCGACATGGCCGCCGCCGTCGACGCCGCCCGCGCCACCTACCTGGACGCGGCCCGCCGCCGCGACCTCGGCCGCCCCTTCAGCCGCCAGGCCAGCGCGGCCAAGCTCATCGCCACGGACACCGCCATGAAGGTCACGACGGACGCGGTCCAGGTCTTCGGCGGCTACGGCTACACGCGCGACTTCCCCGTCGAGCGCTACATGCGCGAGGCCAAGATCACCCAGATCTTCGAGGGCACCAACCAGATCCAGCGCCTCGTCATCAGCCGCGGGCTGGCGCAGGCCTGAGACGCGCGCCTCCGAGGAGGCGCGCGATCTCCACGAGCCCGTGGCGGACGGCGTGGTCCAGCGCCGTGCGGCCGTACGGGTCCGGGAGTCCGGGGTCGGCGCCCGCCGCCAGGAGGAGGGCGACCACGTCCTGGTGGGGGCGGGCGCCGGTGCCGAGGATCACGGCCTCCAGGAGGGCCGTCCAGCCGAGGCGGTTGACGTGGTCGACGTCGATCGCCGTCTCGTCGAGCACGGCCCGTACGTAGGCCACGTGCCCCCGTTCCGCCGCCGGGATCAGGGCCGTGCCGCCGTACCCGTCGGTGAGCCGCAGGTCCGGGCCCGCGGGGAGCAGGGTCCGCATCATCGCGACGCTGCCCGTCACGCCCGTGACCAGCCACGGGCTGTCGCACCGGTCGTCCTGGGCGTCGGGGTCCGCGCCCGCGTCGAGGAGCACCCGCGCGGTGGCGACGTGGTCGCGCAGGGCCGCGTGGAGCAGCGGGGTGCGGCGGTGCCGGTCCCGGGCGTCGGCCCGGGCGCCCGCGGCGAGGGCCGCGCGCACGGCGGCGGTGTCACCGTGCGCGGCGGCGGCCAGGAGGGTGTCGTCGAGCGCGTTCATGACGGTGTTCCTCGTGGTGTTCCTCGTGCGGACGCCGGCTGTGGGTGGCCGGGGGTTACTTGGTGAGGGTGGCGACGCCGGCCTGGGCGAACTTCTCGTCGAGGTCGCCGGAGGGGGCGCCGGCGACGCCGATGCCGGCGATGGGGGCGCCCTTGGCGGTGACGGGGGCTCCGCCGGCGAGGAAGAGGGTGCCGGGGATGTCCTTGAGGGTGGGGGCGTTGGTGAGGCGCTTGGCGAGTTCGGAGGTGGGGGCGTTCCAGGAGACGGCGGTGTAGGCCTTCTTCTGGGCGGACTCGTAGGACTGGGGGCCGGCGCCGTCGCCGCGGAGGGTGACGAGGGTGTTGCCGTTGCGGTCGACGACGGCGACGGAGACGCGCTGGTTCTCCTTCTCGGCGGCGTCCAGCGTGGCCCGCGCGGCCTTCGTCGCGGCCTCGATCGTCAGGTGCGTGGTCCGCGTCGTGTTCTTGTTCCTGGCGTCCGCCTTGGCGACGGCGGCGGGCGCGGCCGCCGTGTTCTCGCCGGTGGCGCTGGCCGAGTAGGCACCGAAGCCACCGAGGGCGAGCGCGGCGACGACCGCGCCACCGGTCACGACGCGGGTGCGCGAGGTGGTCTTCTTCACGTGCTTCATGGGGTCTGCTCCAGTGAACTCGGTGGACCGCGGGGGCCGTCGGGAATCCGTGGCCCGCTTCCCCTCCATCCTGGGCGGGCACCCCCGTGCCGTCCGTCGGCGTCCCGGCTGCGTCCGGCGCCCGCAACGGTGGACCCCGGGATCATCCGATCGGTTGACCCCCCTCGCCCTCCTCCCAGCGCGTGGCCAGCTCCGTGAAGGCGCGGGTGGCCGCGCTCCGGTAGCCGGCCGCGCGGCGGAGCAGGGTGACGCCGCGGGGCGGCAGGGCGGGGGAGAGCGGCACGGGGGTCAGCCGGGGATGGTCCCGGGTGACGGCGTCGGGCAGGACGGTGGCCAGGGAGGTGCGCCCGACGATCTCCGTGAGCGCGCCGACCGCGTTGGCCTCCACCGCGATCAGTGGCCGGACGCCGTGCTCGGAGACGTACGCGTCGATGTGCCGACGGGTGGCGAAGTCCCGGCTGAGCAGGGCGAGGTGATGATCATTCAGCTCCTCGGCCGGGACGGGTTCCGTCCGGCCGGCGAAGGGGTGGCCGGGGCCGACGACCAGGCCGAGGGTCTCGGTGAACAGCGCGGTGGCCTCGACGCCCGGCAGGTGGTCGCCCTGGAAGGCGATGCCCAGATCGAGGCGGTCGGCGAGGAGTTCGGCCTCGACGCGGTCCTGGGTCAGCTCCCGCACCTCCACGGTGATGCCCGGGTGGCGGGTGTGGAAGGCGGCGACCAGGGGGCCGGTGAGGTACCCCGTGAAGGTGGGGGTGGCGGCGAGCCGGAGCAGGCCCCGGGAGAGGTCGCGCACGTCGAGGACCGCCCGCTCGCCCGCCGCCAGGTCCTGGAGCGCGCGCCGGGCGTAGCCCGCGTACGCCTCCCCGGCGTCGGTGAGGCGCACGGTGCGGCCGGTGCGGTCGAGGAGCAGCACCCCGAGGGCCTTCTCCAACTGCTTGACCTGCTGGGACAGCGTGGGCTGGGCGATGCGGAGCTCTTCGGCGGCACGCGTGAAGTTGGCGTGCTCGGCGACGGCGAGCAGATAGCGGAGATGACGGAGTTCCGGCTGCATGCCACCGACCCTAACCTGCTATAGATCCCATCTATAGCAGATATCGACAGTGCGTCTTGGACGCTATAGGACCTGGTCGTGCAGGGTGAAGGCATGCCTCATCTCGCCGAGGGAATCGCTCGCTTCCAGCGGGAGGTCTTCCCCGCCCACGCGGCGCTCTTCGCCCACCTGGCCACCGTCCACCGCCCTCGCACGCTCTTCATCGGCTGCTCCGACGCCCGCGTCGTCCCCGAACTGATCACCCAGACCGACCCCGGTGAACTCTTCGTCATCCGCACCGCCGGAAACCTCGTCCCGGCCCACACCCCCGGCGCGGACGGCGTGGTCGCCGGCGTCGAGTACGCCGTCACCGTCCTCGGCGTGCGGGACGTCATCGTCTGCGGGCACTCCGCCTGCGGCGCCATGACCGCGCTCGCCGAGGGCCACGACCTGAGCGGCGCGCCCGCCGTCGCCGCCTGGCTCCGGCACGCCGACGCCTCCCTGGCCCGTACCGCCGCGGCGGGCGGGGCGGGCGACGTGGCAGCCCTCGTACGGGAGAACGTCGCCGCGCAGCTGGCCAACCTGGCCACCCACCCCTCGGTGGCGCGAGCCCTCGCCCAGGGATCCCTGCGGCTGCACGGCTGGGTCTTCGACATCGCAGCCGGCGCCGTAGCGGAAGTCCCCGCGGCCGTCGCCGCCTGAACCACCCGCCTCACCCCTCCACACCCCACAGGAAAGGACGTACCCCTCATGGTGCACGCCCAGTTCGACCCCACCGCCCGCCGGGCGCTCGCGATCGCCGCCGTCGAGGCCAAGACGATCAAGGACCTGAGCTGGAAGCAGATCGCCGACGCCGCCGGTCTCTCCGTCGCCTTCACCACCGCCGCCGTCCTCGGCCAGCACGCCCTGCCCGAGGCGTCCGCGAAGGCCGTCGCCGAGCTCCTCGGCCTCGACGACGACGCGGTGCGCCTGCTGCGCACCATCCCCACCCGGGGCTCCCTCGACGGCATCCCCACCGACCCGACCATCTACCGCTTCCACGAGATGCTCCAGGTGTACGGGACCACCCTCAAGGCCCTGGTCCACGAGGAGTTCGGCGACGGCATCATCTCCGCGATCAACTTCACGCTGGACGTGAAGAAGGTCGCGGACCCCGAGGGCGGGGAGCGCGCGGTCATCACGCTCGACGGCAAGTACCTGCCGACCAGGCCCTTCTGACCGCACCTCCCGGCAGGACCTCCCCGGTCGTGCCGACGCGCCCCCGGACGGTCCTCCCGGGTCCGCTTCCGGGGGCGCGGCCTGCGGTTCTATGGTGGGCGGCGCAGATCGCGCGGACCGCGCGGTCCTCCGCGGGCACGCGCCCGATCCGGCGGCCAACCCGGCGGCAGGGTCGCACCCGCACGACCCGAACGAGGAGTTCCATGGACATCGCCGGCTCCGCCGCTCTCGTCACCGGTGCCGCTTCCGGTCTCGGCGCCGCCACCGCGGCCGCGCTCGCCGCCCGGGGCGCCACCGTCTACGGACTCGACCTGGACAAGGCCGTGGCCGCCGCGGGTCGGCTCCCGGAGGGCGTCCGGCTGCTCGCGGCGGACGTCACCGACGAGCAGCAGGTCCGCGAGGCCCTCGCCGTGATCGACGCCGACGGCGCCGAGCTGCGGCTGGCCGTGAACTGCGCGGGCATCGCGCCCTCCGCCCGCATCCTGGGCCGCAAGGGGCCGCACGACCTCGACCTGTTCCGGACCGTGCTCCACGTCAACCTGCTCGGTACGTTCAACGTCATGCGGCTGGCCGCCGAGGCCATCGCCCGCCACGAGCCCGACGAGCACGGTCAGCGCGGTCTCGTCGTCAACACGGCCTCGATCGCCGCCTTCGAGGGCCAGGTGGGCCAGATCGCCTACGCCGCCTCCAAGGCGGGCGTCGCCGGCATGACCGTCACCGCGGCGCGGGACCTGGCGCAGTTCGGCATCCGGGTCGTCACCATCGCCCCCGGCATCGTCGACACCCCGATGATGGCCGGGTTCGGGGAGGACGTCAGGGCGGGTCTCGCCGCGAGCGTCACCTTCCCGCAGCGGCTCGCGCGCCCGGAGGAGTACGCCCGGCTGGTGACGATGGTCGCCGAGCACGACTACCTCAACGGCGAGACGATCCGGATGGACGGCGCGCTCCGGATGACGGCCCGCTGAGCCGGGCCGTCGGCGGCCCGGGGACCGCCCGCCGGTCGTTCCACCGCCTCGGCGGGTGGTCTCACCGCCGCCCTCGCTGAGCCTCCGTACCCTCGTGAGAGCACTCGGTGCCGGATTAGTCCGGCACCAAGTGCCGCACGGGGGTCGTCCGGATGTTAGGTTCGGGCCATGGGAACAGCGTCGACGAACTCAGGGAAGCCCGCGATGCGGGATTCCCTCATCGCCGCGGCCTTCCAGCTCTTTCTCGAGCGGGGCTACGAGCAGACCACGGTCGACGACATCGTCACCCTCGCGGGCGTCGGCCGGAGGTCCTTCTTCCGGTACTTCCCGTCGAAGGAGGACGTGGTCTTCCCCGACCACGAGCACTGCCTCGCCGACATGACCCGCTTCCTCGCGGCGAGCGCGGACTCCGACGACCCGATGGTCCGGGTCTGCGGCGCCGCCCGGCTCGTCATGCGGATGTACGCCGAGAACCCGACCTTCTCCGTCCAGCGCTACCGGCTCACCCGCGAGGTGGCCGGGCTGCGCACGTACGAACTGTCGGTCGTCTGGCGGTACGAGAAGACCCTCGGCGACTACCTGCGCACCCGCTGGGCCGACCGCAGGGACGGCACCCTGCGCGCCAACGTGGCCGCGGCGGCCGTGGTGGCCGCCCACAACCACGCCCTGCGGCACTGGCTGCGCTCGGGCGGGGAGGGCGACCCGCTGGCGGAGGTCGATCGGGCCCTGGAGTTCGTCCGCACCACCTGGAGCCCCGACGCCGTCGTGGACACGCCGGCCGAGGAGGCCGAGGACGTCGTGGTGGTGATCACCAAGCGCTCCACCCCGATGTGGCGCGTGGTGCGCGAGGTGGAGGCGAGCCTCGGCGAGAGCTGAGGGCGGCCGTCGGGGTCGTCGGGGATCTCAGTATCTCTAATTGAGGGAACTCAGGTCTTTATTTGATGGCACTCAGTGCCATATCTTTGCTCCATGCACGGTCGAGCCGCCGAGTGCAAGGAGAACCCATCGTGTTCCACACCGGACTGAGGAGCGGGACCGCCTTCCAGGCGGCCGAGGAGTCCGCCCCCGACGCCGAGCTCTACTTCCAGCGCTGCCGCTGGTGCCACACCACGACCTTCCAGCGCCTGCTCTGCCCGACCTGCGGGTCGACCGAGCTCTCGCCCGAACTCAGCGAGGGCGAGGGCGTGATCTCCGTACGGCGCGGGGTCGCCGCGGCCGACGCGGACCTCTGGCCGGTGTACATGACGGAGGGGTTCACGGTCCGCTGCCGCGTCGACGGTCCCCTCCACGCGGTGCGTCCCGGGGTCCGGGTCAAGGTCTCCTCGGGCGTCGGCGTGACCGGCCGCCGACCGACCGTCCGGCTCTGCGAAGAGGTCCCGCTCGACGGCTGGATCTGACGCGGCGCACACGAGAGGGGGCGGTGGGTGGCACAGAGTGCCACCCACCGCCCCCTCTCACGTCGGGCGACGGGGACGGTCAGCGGGCGCCGATCTCGTCCGTCAGCTGCGGCAGCACCTCGAAGAGGTCGCCGACCACGCCGTAGTCCACCAGGTCGAAGATCGGGGCCTCCGGGTCCTTGTTGACCGCGACGATCGTCTTCGACGTCTGCATGCCGGCCCGGTGCTGGATCGCGCCGGAGATGCCCGCGGCCACGTACAGCTGCGGCGAGACCTGCTTGCCGGTCTGGCCGACCTGGTTGGCGTGCGGGTACCAGCCGGCGTCCACGGCGGCGCGGGAGGCGCCGACGGCCGCGCCGAGCGAGTCGGCCAGCTTCTCGACGACCGCGAAGCCCTCGGCCGCGCCGACGCCGCGACCGCCGGAGACCACGATCGCGGACTCGGTGAGCTCGGGGCGGCCGGTGGAGACGCGCGGGGTGCGCGAGACGACCTTCGCGGCGTTGCCGGTGAAGGAGACGGTGACGTTCTCGACCGTACCGGCGGCCGAGGAGGCCTCCGGGGCGGCGGAGTTCGGCTTGACGGTGATGACCGGCGCGCCGTGCGTGACCGTCGAGCGCACCTGGTACGAGGCGGCGAAGACGGACTGGGTGGCGACCGGGCCGTTCTCGCCGGCCTCCAGCTCCACGGCGTCGGTGATCAGGCCGGAGCCGAGGCGGAGCGCGACGCGGGCCGCGATCTCCTTGCCCTCGCCGGAGGAGGTCACCAGGACGGCGGCCGCCCCCTTCTCCCGGGCGAGCTGGGTGAGCGCGTCGACCTTCGGCACGACCAGCTGGTCGGCGAACTCGGCGCCGTCCGCCACGTACACGGTGGCCGCGCCGTACTCGCCGGCGGTGGCGGCGATCGAGGCCGCGGCCTCGCCGGCGCCGAGGACGACCGCCGAGGGCTCGCCGATGCGGCGGGCCAGGGTCAGCAGTTCGAGGGCCGGCTTGCGGACCGCACCGTCGGCGTGGTCCACGAGAACCAGGATCTCAGCCATGATTCGTTGCTCCTGTGTGGGTGTCAGGCTGACGGCAGGTCAGATGAACTTCTGGGTGGCGAGGAAGGCGGCGAGCTGCTTGCCGCCGTCGCCCTCGTCCGTGACGATCGTGCCCTGCGTACGGGCCGGGCGCGCGGCCACGGCGTCGACCAGGGTCCAGGCGCCCGCGAGACCGACCTCGTCGGCCTCGATGTCCAGGTCGTCCAGGTCCAGCTCCTCGACCGGCTTCTTCTTGGCGGCCATGATCCCCTTGAAGGAGGGGTAGCGGGCCTCGCCGGACTGGTCGGTGACCGAGACGACGGCCGGCAGCGGGGCCTCCAGGAGCTCGGTGGCGGAGTCGCCGTCACGGCGGCCCTTCACGGTGCCGTCCTCGACGGAGACCTCCGAGAGCAGGGTGACCTGCGGGAGGCCGAGGCGCTCGGCGAGCAGCGCGGGCAGCACGCCCATCGCGCCGTCGGTCGAGGCCATACCGCAGACGACCAGGTCGAAGCCGGTCTTCTCCAGGGCCTTGGCCAGGATCGCGGAGGTCGCGAAGACGTCCGATCCGTGGATGTCGTCGTCGTTGACGTGGACGGCCTTGTCGGCGCCCATCGACAGCGCCTTGCGCAGCGCGTCCTTGGCGTCGTCCGGGCCCACGGTCACGACGGTGACCTCGGCGTCGTCGGCCTCCTCCGAGATGCGGAGAGCCTGCTCGACCGCGTACTCGTCCAGCTCCGAGAGCAGACCGTCGACGGCCTCACGGTCGGTCGTCAGGTCGTCGGCGAATCCGCGGTCGCCGGTCGCGTCGGGGACGTACTTCACACAGACAGCGATCTTCAGGGTCACGGCCTGTCTCCTTTCGGGGGGCTGTGGTCAGGGGAGGTTGCGGGCCATGACGATGCGCTGGACCTGGTTGGTGCCTTCGTAGATCTGGGTGATCTTGGCGTCGCGCATCAT
>NZ_JBEOXR010000099.1:0-12699 GCF_040296665.1 Streptomyces sp. NPDC002057 | reverse complement strand
GGCCGCGGCGGCACCGCCCCCTCGGCGGTCGCCGTCCAGCTCGTCGCCGTGGAGCGGGTGACGGGAATCGAACCCGCGTAGCTAGTTTGGAAGACTAGTGCTCTACCATTGAGCTACACCCGCACAGCATCGCGCCGCAGGTCACGAGGACCGCGGCACGAAGAGCATGGTAGCGGTTCCGGGGCGGTTCGCGCACACCCGTAAAACAGGGGGCGCCGCACAGTCCCCGTCCATGTACCCTACGTGTCGCACCGACGGGGTGTGGCGCAGCTTGGTAGCGCGTCCGCTTTGGGAGCGGAAGGCCGTGGGTTCAAATCCCGCCACCCCGACCATGACGATCACGCGCCCGGCGTGCGCGCACTTGATCACGTTGTGGGCGTCATCCCGCTTGCGGTTACTATGCAAGCTGCGTGCCCGTGTGTCTTTCTGACCGGGCCGACCCACCGGGACCGCCACACGCGGAACCGGTGGATTCCAGGAATCAGCCACAAGGAGACCGAACCGTGAAGAGCGCCGTGGAGACCCTGAACCCGACTCGGGTTCGGCTCACTGTCGAGGTGCCCTTCGAGGAGCTCAAGGACAGCCTCGACGCGGCGTACAAGAAGATCAACCAGCAGGTCACGGTCAAGGGCTTCCGTAAGGGCAAGATCCCTGCTCGCGTGATCGACCAGCGGTTCGGCCGCGGCGCCGTGCTGGAAGAGGCCGTCAACGACGCGCTCCCGAAGTTCTACACCGAGGCCGTCAACGAGGCCGAGGTCAACCCGCTCGGCCAGCCCGAGGTCGACATCACCGAGCTGAAGGACGGCGAGCTGCTGGCCTTCACCGCCGAGGTGGACATCCGCCCGACGATCGAGATCCCGGACTACTCCGGCATCGAGGTCACCGTCGACGCGGTCGAGGTCACCGACGAGGACATCGAGAAGTCGGTGGAGCAGCTCCGCGAGCGCTTCGCCTCGACCTCCCCGGTCGAGCGTGCCGCCCAGGACGGCGACGTCGTCACCATCGACCTCGAGGCCAAGGTCGACGGCGAGATCCTCCCCGACGGTGTCGCCGACGGTGTCTCGTACACCATCGGTTCGGGCGAGCTGCTCGACGGCATCGACGAGGCCGTCAAGGGCCTGGAGGCCGGTGGCGAGGCCACCTTCACCTCGCAGCTGAAGGGCGGCTCCGCCGAGGGCAAGGACGCGGAGGTCACCGTCAAGGTCACCACCGTCGCCGCCCGTGAGCTCCCCGAGCTGGACGACGAGTTCGCCCAGCTCGCCTCGGAGTTCGACACCCTCGACGAGCTCAAGGCCGACAGCCGCAAGCGCCTCGAGAACATGAAGCAGTTCGACCAGGCCACCCAGGCCCAGGAGCGCGTCCTCGACGAGCTCCTCAAGCTGGTCGAGGTCCCGATGCCCGAGAAGCTTCTCGAGGACGAGATCAACACCCGCAAGCACAACCTGGAGCACCACCAGCTCGGCCAGATGGGCATCGACCTCGCGAAGTACCTGGAGATCCAGGGCAAGACCGAGGAGGAGTTCCTGGCCGAGACCCAGGAGCAGGCCGAGAAGGGCATCAAGACGCAGTTCATCCTCGACGAGCTCGTCAACAAGGAGAAGCTCGACGTCTCCCGCGAGGAGCTCACCGAGCACCTGTTCCGCCGTGCCGCCTCCTCCGGCATGAGCCCCGACCAGTTCGCCCAGGCCGTGGCCCAGGGCGGCCAGGTGCCGATGCTCGTCGGCGAGGTCGCCCGCGGCAAGGCCCTCGCGGTCGTCGTCGAGGCCGCCAAGGTCGTCGACACCAACGGTGAGGTCGTCGACCTCTCGGACGACGAGGACGAGACCGAGACCGCCGCCGAGGCCGTCGAGGCCGTCACCGGCGAGGCCGAGGTCTCCGAGGACAAGTAAGGGGCCTTCCGCCCCGCGCGGACCCCGTGCCACGGGCCCGTACGCACTCCTGTGCGTACGGGCCCGTGGCGGTACGCGTCCCGGTTACGCGCCCCCAACTACCTTGCGCTCCCAGCGAACAGTTCGGGAACCGGGATGGCGTTGTCCTACCTGCGCGTTAGGGTCCATGAATACGAGGGCAGTGCCCTCCGAACGAGACGCTGAGACGGCTCTGGCCGTCGGAGACGAGCAGGTGGATACGTGACGAATCTGAAGCCTTACGCCGCGGGTGAGCCGTCCATCGGTGGCGGCCTCGGCGACCATGTCTACAACCGGCTGCTCGGCGAGCGGATCATCTTCCTCGGCCAGCAGGTCGACGACGACATCGCCAACAAGATCACCGCTCAGATGCTCCTCCTGGCCGCCGACCCGGACAAGGACATCTTCCTCTACATCAACAGCCCCGGTGGCTCGGTGACCGCCGGCATGGCCGTCTACGACACCATGCAGTACATCCCGAACGACGTCGTCACCATCGGTATGGGCATGGCGGCCTCCATGGGCCAGTTCCTGCTCACCGGCGGCACCCCCGGCAAGCGCTTCGCGCTGCCGAACACCGACATCCTGATGCACCAGGGCTCCGCCGGCATCGGCGGTACGGCCTCCGACATCAAGATCCAGGCCGAGTACCTCCTCCGTACGAAGCAGCGCATGGCCGAGATCACCGCGCACCACTCCGGCCAGACCGTCGAGGCGATCATCCGCGACGGTGACCGCGACCGCTGGTTCACCGCGGACGAGGCCAAGGGGTACGGCCTCATCGACGACATCATCACGCACGCCGCGGGCGTTCCGGGCGGCGGCGGCACGGGCGCCTGAGCGCCGGCAGCCCGCCCCAGAGCCCCAGCCCCCCGCCGAACGCCACCAGGACGGTGAACACCCAGATGCAGAACAACCTCTCCCCGAGCGGCCTCTACACCGGCGCGCCGATGGACAACCGCTACGTCGTGCCGCGCTTCGTCGAGCGCACCTCGCAGGGCGTGCGCGAGTACGACCCGTACGCGAAGCTCTTCGAGGAGCGCGTGATCTTCCTCGGCGTGCAGATCGACGACGCCTCCGCCAACGACGTCATGGCGCAGCTGCTGTGCCTGGAGTCGATGGACCCGGACCGCGACATCTCGATCTACATCAACAGCCCCGGTGGCTCCTTCACCGCGCTGACGGCGATCTACGACACGATGCAGTTCGTGAAGCCGGACATCCAGACGGTCTGCATGGGCCAGGCGGCCTCCGCCGCGGCCGTGCTGCTCGCCGCCGGCACCCCCGGCAAGCGGATGGCCCTGCCGAACGCCCGCGTGCTGATCCACCAGCCGTCCGGCGGCACCGGCCGTGAGCAGCTCTCCGACCTGGAGATCGCGGCCCGCGAGATCCTGCGCATGCGCAGCCAGCTGGAGGAGATGCTGGCCAAGCACTCCTCCACCCCGATCGAGAAGATCCGCGACGACATCGAGCGCGACAAGATCCTGACG
Source organism: Streptomyces sp. NPDC002057 (assembly GCF_040296665.1). NCBI lineage: Bacteria > Bacillati > Actinomycetota > Actinomycetes > Kitasatosporales > Streptomycetaceae > Streptomyces > Streptomyces sp. NPDC002057. Next base: position 9,302 of record NZ_JBEOXR010000099.1, on the reverse strand, counting down.
GCCGAGGACGCCCTCGCGTACGGGCTCGTCGACCAGATCGTCTCGACCCGTAAGAGCACGGCCTCCTCGGAGCGCTGACGCCCGACCTTCCCTCGGCACGGGGCGCGTGGCCGAATCGCGACCATGTGAACCGTGCCAAGGGGGGCCCGAACGGGGGGCCCGGCAAGGTACCGTCGAATATGAGGCACCAGGAGTCGCTGAACCAAGCACTCCCAGGCGAAGGGGAAGCACCTCGTGGCACGCATCGGTGATGGCGGCGACCTGCTCAAGTGCTCGTTCTGCGGAAAGAGCCAGAAGCAGGTGAAGAAGCTCATCGCGGGACCCGGTGTGTACATCTGCGACGAGTGCATCGACCTCTGCAACGAGATCATCGAGGAAGAACTCGCGGAGACGAGCGAGGTGCGCTGGGAGGAACTCCCCAAGCCCCGCGAGATCTACGAGTTCCTCGAGGGGTACGTCGTCGGGCAGGAGCCCGCGAAGAAGGCCCTCTCGGTCGCGGTCTACAACCACTACAAGCGCGTCCAGGCCGGCGAGAACGGCGGCGGGCAGGGCAGGGACGACGCGATCGAACTCGCGAAGTCCAACATCCTGCTCCTCGGCCCCACCGGCTCCGGCAAGACGCTCCTCGCGCAGACGCTCGCGCGCATGCTGAACGTCCCGTTCGCCATCGCCGACGCGACGGCGCTGACGGAGGCCGGCTACGTCGGCGAGGACGTCGAGAACATCCTGCTCAAGCTGATCCAGGCGGCCGACTACGACGTCAAGAAGGCCGAGACCGGGATCATCTACATCGACGAGATCGACAAGGTCGCCCGTAAGAGCGAAAACCCGTCGATCACGCGCGACGTCTCCGGCGAGGGCGTGCAGCAGGCCCTGCTGAAGATCCTGGAGGGCACCACCGCCTCCGTACCGCCGCAGGGCGGACGGAAGCACCCGCACCAGGAGTTCATCCAGATCGACACGACGAACGTGCTCTTCATCGTGGGCGGCGCCTTCGCCGGCCTGGAGAAGATCATCGAGTCGCGGGCGGGCGCCAAGGGCATCGGCTTCGGGGCGACCATCCGCTCCAAGCGCGAGATCGAGGCGAGCGACCAGTTCCAGGAGGTCATGCCGGAGGACCTGGTGAAGTTCGGGATGATCCCCGAGTTCATCGGCCGTCTCCCCGTGCTCACCTCCGTCCACAACCTGGACCGCGAGGCGCTCCTCCAGATCCTGGTCGAGCCGCGCAACGCGCTGGTGAAGCAGTACCAGCGCCTCTTCGAACTCGACGGTGTGGAGCTGGACTTCGACCGCCCGGCCCTGGAGGCCATCGCCGACCAGGCGATCCTGCGCGGCACCGGCGCGCGTGGCCTGCGGGCCATCATGGAGGAGGTCCTCCAGTCGGTGATGTACGAGGTCCCGTCCCGCAAGGACGTGGCCCGGGTCGTCATCACGGCGGACGTCGTCCGCAACAACGTCAACCCGACGCTGGTCCCGCGGATCGTGAAGAACGACGGCAGGCACGAGAAGTCGGCCTGACGCCACGAGCACGACGAAGTGAGGGGGTCCCACCCGAAGGTGGGACCCCCTCACTCATGTCCGGTCAGCCGCTCAGAGCTTGACGCGAACCTCCTTGCGGAGCTTGGCGGTGATCGCGGCGGCGTCCTCGGCGGAGCCGGTCGACCCCGTGAGCGCGGTCGCCATGTCGATCGGCACCACGAAGCCCACGGTGCTGTGGTCGGCCCAGACGCACATCGTGACGCTGAAGGCGGGGGTGCCCGAGGTGCTGTCGGCCTTCCCCTTGGCCTGCTGGCACTTCAGGACCGCGCCGTCGAGCTCCGCCGGCTTGTACTCCTGCGGGCTGCCCTGCAGCTGAGGCGCGTCGGGCTTGGCCGCGTCCTTCTCCGCCTTGGTCTTGGCGCTGGCGAAGATGAGGTCGACGACCTTCTCGGGGTCCTCGATCTCGCCGTAGAGACCGCTGAAGGAGATGAGCTTGCTCGCCAGCGGGTTGGCCTTGTTCTCCACCTGGTAGGAGGCGCTGACCTTCTTGGCGTTCTTGACGCCGTTCTTCTCGGCCTCCGCCAGGGAGTCGTCACCGGACGTACCGCCCTTGTCGGGCATCTTCTTGTACTCGGTGAGCACCGTCTCCGGGGTGATCAGCTTGTGCGGGCCGTCGTCCGCGACCGAGGCGCCGCCGCCGCCCCCGAAGACGAAGTACGCGCCCACACCGAGCGCCGCGACGACCGCGACCGCGCCGATGATCCAGCCGGCCTTGGACTTCTTCGGGGCCGGCGGGTGCGGGACGTAGCCGCCGGGGCCCTGGGGGGCGCCGTACTGCGGCTGCTGGCCGTAGGGGCCGGGCTGCTGACCCTGCGGGTAGCCGTACGGCGGCTGCTGCGGCGGGACGCCCTGCGGCGCCTGCTGGGGGTACCCGTAACCAGGCTGGGGCGCCTGCGGCTGGCCGTACGGGCCCGGCTGCTGCGGCTGCTGGCCGTAGGGGCCCGGCTGCTGGCCGTACGGCCCGGGCTGCTGGGGCGGCTGACCGCCGTACGGGCCCGGCTGGTTGTAGCTCATCGACAGGTTCCCCTCACAGGATGTTTATGCCTACCGAACATCCTGGCGGAACCGTCGGACAGTCGGTGCGGCGGGGGCCACACCGTTACCGAACCAAAGCGTTTCAGGACAGGCCCGCAACACCCCTAAACTGGGCCCGTGACCGAGAACACTCAGCAGCAGACAGCGCCCATCACCGAACTGCCGACCCAGTACGCGCCGGCCGAGGTAGAGGGGCCGCTGTACGAGCGCTGGGTGGAGCGCGGGTACTTCGAGGCGGACGAGAAGAGCGAGAAGCCGCCGTACACCATCGTCATCCCGCCGCCGAACGTCACCGGTTCGCTCCACCTGGGCCACGCCTTCGAGCACACGCTGATCGACGCCCTCACCCGCCGCAAGCGCATGCAGGGTTACGAGACGCTGTGGCAGCCCGGCATGGACCACGCCGGCATCGCCACCCAGAACGTCGTCGAGCGCGAGCTCGCCAAGGAGGGCAAGTCCCGCCACGACCTGGGCCGTGAGGCGTTCGTCGAGCGCGTCTGGCAGTGGAAGGCCGAGTCCGGTGGCCAGATCTCCGGCCAGATGAAGCGTCTGGGCGACGGCGTCGCCTGGTCCCGTGAGCGCTTCACCATGGACGAGGGCCTCTCCCAGGCCGTCCAGACCATCTTCAAGAAGCTCTACGACGACGAGCTGATCTACCGCGCCGAGCGCATCATCAACTGGTGCCCGCGCTGCCTCACGGCCATCTCGGACATCGAGGTCGAGTACCAGGACGACGACGGCGAGCTCGTCTCCATCCGGTACGGCGAGGGTGACGACTCCCTGGTCGTCGCGACCACCCGCGCCGAGACGATGCTCGGTGACACGGCCGTCGCCGTCCACCCCGACGACGAGCGGTACAAGCACCTGGTCGGCAAGCAGATCAAGCTGCCGCTGACCGACCGCACGATCCCGGTCGTCGCCGACACCCACGTCGACCCCGAGTTCGGCACCGGCGCCGTCAAGGTGACCCCGGCGCACGACCCCAACGACTTCGAGATCGGCCAGCGCCACAACCTGCCGAACCTCGCCGTCATGGACGAGCGCGCGGTCATCACCGTCCACGGCCCCTTCCAGGGCCTGGACCGCCTGGAGGCCCGCTCCGCCATCGTCGCCGCGCTGCGCGCCGAGGGCCGGATCGTCGCCGAGAAGCGTCCGTACACCCACTCCGTCGGCCACTGCTCGCGCTGCAAGACCACCATCGAGCCGCGCCTGTCGCTGCAGTGGTGGGTCAAGGTCGGCCCGCTCGCGCAGGCCGCCGGTGACGCCGTCCGCGACGGCAAGGTCAAGATCCACCCGCAGGAGATGGAGAAGCGGTACTTCGACTGGGTCGACAACCTGCACGACTGGTGCATCTCGCGCCAGCTGTGGTGGGGCCACCGCATCCCCGTCTGGTACGGCCCGAACGGCGAGATCGTCTGCGTCGGACCGGACGAGCAGCCGCCGACGGGTGAGGGCTGGCACCAGGACACCGACGTCCTGGACACCTGGTTCTCCTCCGGCCTGTGGCCGTTCTCCACGCTCGGCTGGCCCGAGCGGACCGAGAGCCTCGAGAAGTTCTACCCGAACTCCGTCCTGGTCACCGGCTACGACATCCTCTTCTTCTGGGTCGCCCGGATGATGATGTTCGGTCTGTACGCGATGGACGGCACCCCGCCGTTCCACACCATCGCCCTGCACGGCATGGTCCGTGACCAGAACGGCAAGAAGATGTCGAAGTCCTTCGGCAACGTGGTCAACCCGCTGGACTGGATGGACACGTACGGCTCCGACGCCGTCCGCTTCACCCTGGCCCGCGGCGCGAACCCGGGCGTCGACGTCCCGATCGGCGAGGACTGGGTCCAGGCCTCCAGCAAGTTCGCCAACAAGATCTGGAACGCCACCCGTTTCGCGCTGATGAACGGCGCCACGGTCGAGGGCCCGCTGCCGGACGCCTCGGAGATGTCGGCGACGGACCGCTGGATCCTGTCGCGGCTCAACAAGACGGTCGCCGAGGTCGACGCGTTCTACGAGGACTACCAGTTCTCCAAGCTGTCGGACGCCCTCTACCACTTCGCGTGGGACGAGGTCTTCGACTGGTACGTCGAGCTGTCGAAGACGACGTTCTTCGCCGGCGGCGAGGGCGCCCGGGTCTCCGGCCGGGTCCTCGGCGAGGTCCTCGACGTCATGCTGCGCCTGCTGCACCCGGTGGTCCCGTTCGTCACCGAGACGCTGTGGACCACGCTGACCGGCGGCGAGTCCGTCGTGATCGCCGACTGGCCGAAGGACAGCGGCTTCCGCGACGCGGCCGCCGAGCAGGAGGTCGCGCTGGTCCAGCGCGTCATCACCGAGGTCCGCCGGTTCCGCAAGGAGCAGGGCCTCCAGGACGCCCAGAAGGTGCCCGCCCGCCTCACGCTCGACGGCACCTCGCTCGCCGCGCACGAGGCCGCCATCCGCCAGATCCTGCGCCTCCAGCCGGAGGGCGAGGGGTTCTCCGCCACCGCCTCCCTGCCGGTCGCCGGCGCCACCGTCGCCCTCGACCTGTCGGGGACGATCGACGTGGAGGCGGAGCGCAAGCGCCTCACGAAGGACCTCGCGGCGGCCGAGAAGGAGAAGGCCCAGGCGAACGGCAAGCTCGGCAACGAGGCCTTCCTGGCGAAGGCCCCGGACAACGTGGTCGACAAGATCCGTACCCGCCTCGCCAAGGCCGACGAGGACATCGCCCGCATCCAGGCCCAGCTGGCGACCCTGCCGCAGGCCTAGGACGCGGAAAGACGAAGGGCCCGGAACCGCACCGCGGTTCCGGGCCCTTCGCGTACCCCACGGCAGAGCTCCCGGGTGGCGCCGCGCACGGTCCCGAGCCACACGGGAATCCGGACGAAGTGCCCGATGTCACATCAGACGGGACTTCAGGTCCACGTCGTCGGGACGAAAGACCTTGGATGATGGAAGGCATGCTCCGCCTCCCCACCGTCCCCGCGCTGCGCCGTTGCGTGGACCGGTGGGCGGTCTCGCCCCGCGCCCTCGACGTCGTCGCCGCGCTCAGCGCCTTCGGCCTGATGGTCCTGGACGTGCCGGGGCTGGCCCGCGCCGACAACTCCCTCAGCGGGCTCACCGCGACCCTGGTCCTGGCGGCCGGAGCCGCCACCCTGGTGCTCCGGCGCCGGCTGTCGTGGGTCCCCTACCTCGTGGCGCTCGGCCTGATGGGCTGGCTGCACGAGCTGACGATGATCCAGTTCGCGCTGTACTCGATCGGCCGGTACCGGGGGCGGCGGTCCGCCGTCGTCGCGACCGTGCTGTACGTCGGCGTGGCCTACGCCCTCTTCCAGACGCCCGGCTGGCCCGCCCGGCACGGCGACACCCTGAGTGAGTTCCTGAGCCTGGTCGTCCCGATCGGCGTCCTCGCGGCGGGCGTCGGCGTCGCCGCGTACCGGCAGGACCTCGTCCGCGCCCTGGAGGTCCAGCGGCGCGAGGCCGCCGCCCGGCAGGCCGTCCAGGAGGAGCGGATCTCCGTCGGCCGGGACGTCCACGACCTGGTCGGCCGTGAGCTGACCGTCCTCGCGGTGCGGGCCGAGGTCCTCGCCGTACGGGCCAGGGGAGAGGCCCACCGGAAGGACTTCGAGGAACTCGCGGACACCGCCCGGCGGGCCCACCTCATGCTCAACGAGACCATCGTGCGCCGCGCCGACCGGGAGGCGGCCACTCCCGGCCTCGAAGGGCTCCTCGAACTCGCCGGGGAGAGCGAGCGGATGGGCAGCCCCGTGGAGCTGACGGTCGCCGAGGAGGCGAAGGCGCTGTCGCCGCTGCGGCAGGCGGCCGTCCACCGCGTCGTCCGGGAGTGCCTGACGAACGCGGCCAAGCACGCGCCCGGCCTGCCGGTGACGGTCGCGATCACGGTCGAGGGCCCCGGTCTGCGGATCGAGGTGCGCAACCCGCTGCCGAAGACCCCGCCGGACCCGGCCCCCGTCTCGACCGGCACCGGCCTGTTCTCGATGGAGGAGCGGGTCACCAGCATGGGCGGCACGCTGAAGGCCCGCCGGGAGGGCGACGGCTATCTGGTGACGGCGCTGCTGCCGACGGGGCTGGACCGCTGATCGCTCAGCGGACCGCCTTCCCCCGTACCCGCCGCCGACGGGAGTGGACCGCTCATCGCTCAGCGCACCGTCTCCGCCTTCCCCATCACCCGCTGCAGTCCGTCGAAGTCCTCCACACACCGCCCCGAGCCGATCGCCACGCAGTCCAGCGGGTCGTCCGCGACGAAGACCGGGATGCCCGTCGCCGAGGCCATCCGCAGGTCGAGGCCGGGCAGCAGCGCCCCGCCGCCGGTGAGCACGATGCCGTGTTCCATCACGTCCCCGGCCAGCTCCGGCGGGCACTCCTCCAGGGTGACCCGCACCGCCGCGATGATCGCCTCCACGGGCTCGTCGAGCGCCGCCCGCACCTCGGGCACCGTCAGCTCCACCGTCCGGGGCAGCCCGCTGACCTTCTGACGGCCCCGCACGGTGAAGGTTTGTCGCTCCCGCTCCTCCTCGCCCGGCACCGGCCAGGCCGTGCCGATCGCGACCTTGACGTCCTCGGCGGTCCGCTCGCCGATGAGCAGCCCGTGCTCCTTGCGGACGAAGTCGGTGAGGGCCGCGTCCATGCGGTCACCGCCCACCCGCAGCGACCGGGCCGTGACGATCCCGCCCAGCGAGATCACGGCCACCTCGGTCGTGCCGCCGCCGACGTCGACGACCATCGAGCCGCGCGGGTCGGAGACCGGCAGCCCGGCCCCGATCGCCGCCGCCATCGGCTCCTCGATCAGATGGACCGCCCGCGCGCCCGCCGAGAGCGAGGCGTGCACGATCGCCCGCCGTTCGACCTGGGTGACCCCGCTCGGCACGCAGACCACCATCCGGGTACGGGGCCGCCGGCGGCCCGGGACGGCCTTGCGCACGAAGTGCCGGATCATCTCCTCGGCCGCCTCGTAGTCGCTGATCACGCCGTCCCGCAGCGGCCGGATCGCGGTGATCGAGCCCGGTGTGCGCCCGATGGTCTCCTTCGCCTCCGTACCGACCGCGAGCGCCTGCCGCGACCCCTCCTGCACCGCCACCACGGAGGGCTCGTTGAGCACGATGCCCTGCCCGCGTGCGTAGAGGAGCGTGTTGGCCGTGCCGAGGTCGATCCCTATGTCCATGATCGCCAAGTTTGCCGGGCCGGTCCGGCGGACGGCGGACCGAAAGTCCCGAATGGGGCGGGTCCATGGTCCTGCGGTCGTCGCGTCGGTACCCGTCCGTAGACTGGCCCCGTGAGTGAGCCCCGCGACCCGTCCGACACGCCCGACCCCTCCGACGCGTTCGACGACATCGTCGACAACGAAACGACCCGTGACCCCGACCTGGCGGTGATCGAGGCCGGCAGCCGCACCCTGCGCACGCAGGGCGGTCCGCCCCAGGGCGACCCCGTGCCCGGCCGTCCGGAAGACCCGGAGCTGGACAAGGCGCTGCGCGAGGTCGAGACCGAGCTGTCCACCCGCTGGGGCGAGACCAAGCTGGAGCCCTCGGTCACCCGGATCGCGGCCCTGATGGACGTGCTCGGCGAGCCGCAGCGCGCCTACCCCTCGATCCACATCACCGGCACCAACGGCAAGACGTCGACGGCCCGCATGATCGAGGCCCTGCTCGGCGCCTTCGAGCTGCGCACCGGCCGGTACACCTCGCCGCACGTGCAGACCATCACCGAGCGGATCAGCCTCGACGGCGCCCCGATCTCCGCCGAGCGGTTCGTCGAGACGTACGAGGACATCAAGCCGTACGTGGAGCTGGTCGACGCCCGCGAGGAGTACCGGCTCTCCTTCTTCGAGGTCCTCACCGGAATGGCGTACGCGGCCTTCGCCGACGCCCCGGTCGACGTGGCCGTCGTCGAGGTCGGCATGGGCGGCACCTGGGACGCGACGAACGTCATCGACGGCTCCGTCGCCGTCGTCACCCCGATCGACCTGGACCACACCGACCGGCTCGGCGGGACGACCGCCGAGATCGCCGGCGAGAAGTCCGGGATCATCAAGCGGGGCGCGACCGTGGTCCTGGCCCAGCAGCCGGTGGACGCGGCGCAGGTCCTGCTCAAGAAGGCCGTGGGGGAGGACGCCACCGTGGCCCGCGAGGGCATGGAGTTCGGCATCGTCTCCCGCGAGGTCGCGGTCGGCGGCCAGCTCCTCACCCTGCGCGGCCTGGGCGGCGAGTACGACACCGTCTTCCTGCCGCTGCACGGCGCCTACCAGGCGCACAACGCGGCGGTGGCGCTCGCGGCGGTCGAGGCCTTCTTCGGGATCGGCGCCGAGCACGCCAGGACCCTGGACGTGGACACGGTCCGCCGGGCCTTCGCCCAGGTGGCCTCGCCCGGCCGTCTGGAGATCGTCCGCTCCTCCCCGACGGTGATCCTGGACGCCGCGCACAACCCGCACGGCGCGCGGGCCACGGCGGAGGGCGTCAGCGAGGCCTTCGGCTTCTCGCGGCTCATCGGCGTGGTCTCCACGAGCGGCGACAAGGACGCCAGGGGACTCCTGGAGGCCTTCGAGCCGATCTTCGCGGAGGTCGTCGTCACGGCGAACTCCAACCCCCGTGCCACCGACGTGGACACGCTCGCCGCCGTCGCGGTCGAGGTCTTCGGCGAGGACCGGGTCGTCGGGTCGTCGGCCTCCGTCCAGCGCGTGAGCCCGTTGGTCGCGCCGACGGACACCAGCCCCTTGCCGGCCACGTTCGCGTAGACGAGGT
>NZ_JBEOXR010000098.1:0-13296 GCF_040296665.1 Streptomyces sp. NPDC002057 | reverse complement strand
GTACACGGCCACGCTGCCGATACCCGCGTCCCGGCACGCCCGGGCCACACGGACAGCGATTTCGCCACGGTTGGCGATGAGCACCTTGCGCACGATGGCTCCCTCCTTGAAACAAGCTGAGTTTAGGGACTGCCGACACGGCCTTTCGACCCGTCCCCAGTGGTGAGCTTGCCCACACGGAGCGTGACCCCGGGCCTGCTCGGGTCGTGAATTCCCTTGTCGCACCACGGTACGCAGGGTTCCTTTACGGCACAGTAGCTCCGAGGTGTGGCGCAGGTCTCTGTTGTCGCGGCCAGTCGCCATTCGGGTTTCTTTGTGGGGTCCCTACGAATGGCCCCATGATTCTTTGCCGAGCCGTCCGCCGTCACCGGTCGTGTCCATGCCCTTGTCCAGGGGTTTACCGGCCAGTAGCCTTCGCGCTGTCGAACGTACTGTCGGTAACAGGCGAATGCAGGGGGTGGCCGAGGTGGCCCGCAGACCGATAGCTCTCGTGACGGCGGCGGTGCTGTTCCTCGAAGCGCCCGGGATCGTCGTGATCAACGCCGTGATGGCACGGTTCGTGAAGGCCCAGTCGATGTCGCTCGACGGCATGGACCCCGACGCGATGTACACCGGCACCTGGGCGCTCGGCATCGCCTCCGGCGTCGCCCTCGTCCTCTGCGGCCTCGTCGCGCTCGTCGCGGGCATCCGTGACCGCCGGCCCGGCCGGGCCGGCCGGGGCCTGCTCATCGGCTGCGCGGTCGTGCACGGCATCCTCGGCGCGGTCACCGTCGGCCTGATCGGCTGGGGCGCGTTCGCCTTCATGGTGCTCGTGCTCGGCCTGATCGTGCTCACGCTGGTGGCGTACGGCAAGGGCGCCGAACTCCGCGAGGAGGCACCGGCGCCCGCGTAGCCGCGACCGGCCCCCGGGTCTCAGACCCAGAGGTCGGTGATCCGCACGTCCAGCTTCGCGAGCAGCGTCCGCAGCAGCGGCAGGGACAGGCCGATCACATTGCCCGGGTCGCCGTCGATGCCGTCGATGAACGGCGCCGAGCGGCCGTCCAGGGTGAACGCGCCCGCCACGTGCAGCGGTTCGCCGCTCGCCACGTACGCCGCGATCTCCTCGTCCGTCGGCTCGCCGAAGCGGACCACGGTGGAGGCCGTCGCCGACTCGAAGCGCTTGGCGGCGGTGTCGTAGACGCAGTGCCCCGTCTGGAGGATGCCGACCCGGCCGCGCATCGCCTTCCAGCGGGCGGTGGCCTCCTCGGCGTCGGCCGGCTTGCCGAGGGCCTGCTTGTCGAGCTCCAGGACGGAGTCGCAGCCGATGACCAGGGCGCCGAACACCTCCGGCCGGGCGGCCACATGGGCGGCCTTCGCCTCCGCGAGGGTCAGCGCCAGCTCGGCCGGGGTCGGGGCGTGCACCTTGTCCTCGTCGACCCCGCTCACGATCACCTCGGGGGCGAGCCCGGCCTGGCGGAGCAGTCCGAGGCGGGCGGGGGAGGCGGAGGCGAGCACGACACGGCGCGGATCAGCAGTCATGGGATCAGCGTAGTCAGTGCCGGGCCCCGGGAGGGGCGTCTAGCGTGCGCTGACCACGAACATGGCCACCACCATCGCCAGGGCCAGCAGCACGCCCGCACGGCGGAGCATCGCCTGCATCTCGCGCATGAACTTCGGCGGCTGATTCTTCGGGTCGGACCACAGCATGCCTCCGATCCTGCGGGTGGGGCGGGCGGGGCGCCTGAGTACGGATACTCAGCCGCCCCGGTGCCGAAGGACTATTCGCGGAGGAAGGCGCCGTCCCGCGCCGCCGCGAGGGCGGCCGTGACGGCCCGTTCCGCGACGGCCCCGGTGAGCTCCTCGCGGGTGATCGTGAAGCGGTAGTAGAGGGGCGCGGAGACGGCCCGGAGCAGTTCGACGGGGTCGGTCTCCGCCGGGATCTCGCCGCGGGCCGCGCCCTTGGCGACGACGGGGGCCCATTCGCCGAGCCGGGTCCGGTAGAAGTCGGCGAGCGCGCGGGCGCACTCCTCGTCGCAGGCGGCCGCGGCGATGACCGCGCGGAAGACGGCGCCCATGCGGGGGTCGGTGAGGGTGGCCCGTACGAGTTCGGCGTTGGCCCGCAGGTCGCCCGCGAGGCTGCCGGTGTCGGAGGCGGGCAGGGACTGCTCGGCCATGTCGTGCAGGAGGTCGGTGACCAGGCCGACGGGGGAGCCCCAGCGGCGGTAGACGGTGGTCTTGCCGACGCCGGCCTCCGCGGCGATCCGGTCCATGTTCAGGGCGTGGAAGCCGGAGTCGGCGAGGGCCTCCTGGGTGGCGTCGAGGACGGCCCTGCGGACCTTCGCGGTGCGCCCGCCGGGGCGGACGGTGCCGGGCGAGGCCGGCTGGCTCTCAGTCAAATGGGTCTCCTGTTCCATTAAGGCCGTCGACTCTGCTACGGTACGGGACATCTTAACGGAACTGGTCTCCCATTAAGGGGTCGTACGCATGGTTGCCCTGGATCACCCCACACCCGTGGAGCAGACGGACCCCCGCATGACGGGCCGGATGCGGCTCGTCCTCGTCGTCCTCCTCCTCGCCCAGTTCATGCTGGCCGTCGACTTCTCGATCCTGAACGTCGCCCTCCCCGTCATCGGCCAGGGACTCGGCTTCACCCTCGGCGGCCTCCAGTGGATCGCCACCGCCTTCGCCCTCGCCGCCGCCGGCTTCACCCTCCTCTTCGGGCGCGTCGCCGACCTCGTCGGCCGCCGCCGCCTCTTCCTCGGCGGCATGGCGCTCCTCGGCGTCTCCTCCCTCGTCGGCGGCCTCGCCACCGGCCCCGAGATGCTGATGGCCGCCCGCGTCGCCCAGGGCCTCGCCACCGCCGCCGTCACCCCCGCCGGCCTCTCCCTTCTCACCGCCTCCTTCCCCGAGGGCCCGCTGCGCGCCCGCGCGCTCGGTCTCAACGGCGCCCTGATGTCCGCGGGCTTCACCACCGGCGCGATCCTCGGCGGCGTCCTCACCGACCTGCTCTCCTGGCGCTGGGCGTTCCTCGTCAACGTGCCGGTGGCCCTCGCCGTCCTCCTCGTCGCCCCGGCCGTCCTCACCGAGAGCCGCCCGGCCGTCCGGCCCCGCCTCGACGTCCCCGGCGCGATCACCGTCACCGGCGGACTCCTCGCCCTCGTCTACGGCCTGACCGTCAGCGGCGAGCACGGCTGGACCGACCCCACCGCGCTCACCGCCCTCGCCGTCGGCGCCGTACTCCTCGCCGCGTTCGTCCTCGTCGAGCGCCGGGCCGCCGCCCCCCTCGTCCCGCTCCACGTCCTGAGGCGCCGCACCGTCGTCTGGGGCAACGTCGCCGGGCTCGTCGCCTTCGTCACCGAGACCTCGCTGGTCTTCCTGATGACGCTCTACCTCCAGGACGTCCTCGACTTCTCCCCGCTCGCCGCCGGCCTCTCCTTCGGCGTCCTCGGCGCCGGCACCGTCCTCGGCGGGGTGTTCGCCTCCCGCTTCATCGGCCGCTTCGGCGCCCGCGCGGCCCTCGTCTCCGGAGGCCTCCTCCAGGCCGTCGCGACGCTCTCCCTGTACGGACTCGGCGAAGGCCCCGGCAGCCTCTGGCTGCTCCTCGCGGCGACCTTCGCGGGCGGCGTCGGCAACATGCTCGCGATCGTCGGCTTCATGGTCACCGCCACCTCCGGCATCCCCGACCGCGACCAGGGCACGGCCACCGGGCTCGCCACCATGACCCAGCAGATCGGCATCACCATGGGCACGCCGATCATGAGCGCCGTCGTCGTCACCGCGCCCGTGCTCCTCGACGGCATCGGCCTCGCCGTCCTCGTCAACGCCGCGATCGTCGCCGCCGGAGCCGTCCTGGCCGGCCTCTTCCTGCGCCGAACGTGACGGGTGCCGCGCCCGGCCGCGTACCGGACGGGCCGCACCCGGAGACGCCGAGAGGCCGGACCCCCCGCACACGGGGTCCGGCCTCTCGGCGTGCGACGCCTACACCGGCCAGTACGACCTGGCCCAGGCCCGGGGGCCGGGACTCTGCCGTACCGTCCGCGCGATGCGGGACGGGTCCGACCAGCCCTCCGGGACCGCCGGGCCGCCGGACCGGGCGGACGCCGCCGCCGTCGCCGCGGCCCGTGCCTGAACCACCGCCAGTGCGGCGGCCAACTCCTCCGGGGTCGGGTTTCCTCGTACGACCTTGATCATGACGGCTCCTTGAAGGTCCGGTCCGGGGAGATCTACAGCGGGATGTTGCCGTGCTTCTTCGGAGGCAGTGATTCCCGCTTCGTACGGAGCTGACGCAGCCCCTTCACGATCTGCGGGCGCGTGTCCGACGGCATGACCACACCGTCGATGTACCCGCGCTCGGCCGCCGTGTACGGGTTGAGCAGGGTGTCCTCGTACTCCCGCATCAGCCGCGCCCGCTCGGCCTCCTGGTCGTCGGCCGCGGCGATCGTCCGCCGGTGCAGGATGTTGACCGCGCCCTGCGCGCCCATCACCGCGATCTGCGCCGTCGGCCACGCCAGGTTCAGGTCCGCGCCCAGGTGCTTGGAGCCCATGACGTCGTACGCGCCGCCGAAGGCCTTCCGCGTGATGACCGTGATCAGCGGGACCGTGGCCTCCGCGTACGCGTAGATCAGCTTCGCGCCGCGCCGGATGATCCCGCCGTACTCCTGGTCCACGCCGGGCAGGAAGCCCGGCACGTCCACGAAGGTGAGGACCGGGATGTTGAAGGCGTCGCAGGTGCGGACGAACCGCGCGGCCTTCTCCGACGCGTCGATGTCCAGGCAGCCCGCGAACTGCATCGGCTGGTTGGCGACGACACCCACCGGGAAGCCCTCGACACGGCCGAAACCGGTCAGGATGTTCGGCGCGAACAGCGACTGCGTCTCCAGGAACTCGCCGTCGTCCAGGACGTGCTCGATGACCCTGTGCATGTCGTACGGCTGGTTCGCCGAGTCCGGGATCAGCGTGTCCAGCTCGCGGTCCTCGTCCGTCACCTCCGTCTCCGCGACCTCCGGGAAGGCCGGCGGCTCGGAGAGGTTGTTCGACGGAAGGTAGGACAGCAGGGACTTCACGTACTCGATGGCGTCCTTCTCGTCACCCGCCAGGTGGTGCGCCACGCCCGAGGTCGCGTTGTGCGTCCGGGCGCCGCCCAGCTCCTCGAAGCCCACGTCCTCGCCCGTCACCGTCTTGATGACGTCGGGACCCGTGATGAACATGTGCGAGGTCTGGTCCACCATCACCGTGAAGTCGGTGATCGCGGGGGAGTAGACCGCGCCGCCCGCGCACGGACCGACCACGAGGGAGATCTGCGGGATCACACCCGAGGCGTGGGTGTTGCGGCGGAAGATCTCGCCGTACATGCCGAGCGCGCTCACCCCCTCCTGGATGCGGGCGCCACCGGAGTCGTTGATGCCGATGACCGGGCATCCCGTCTTCAGCGCGAAGTCCATCACCTTGATGATCTTCTGGCCGTACGTCTCGCCGAGCGCGCCGCCGAAGACCGTGAAGTCCTGCGAGAACACGGCCACCGGGCGACCGTCGACCGTGCCGTAGCCGGTGACGACACCGTCTCCGTAGGGCCGGTTGTTCTCCAGGCCGAAGTTGGTCGACCGGTGGCGGGCCAGCTCGTCCAGCTCGACGAACGACCCCTCGTCGAGCAGCAGGTCGATCCGTTCGCGCGCGGTGAGCTTGCCCTTCGCGTGCTGCTTCTCCACCGCACGCTCCGAGCCGGCGTGGGTGGCCTCGTCGATACGGCGCCTGAGGTCCGCGATCTTGCCTGCGGTCGTGTGAATGTCGATCTCGTACTGCTCTGCCGGCTCGGACATCGGGATGCGGCTCCCTGCCTGGTCACGGGGGGTTCGTTGACTACGAATGGGCTACTGCTCAGCTACTGAGCCGTAGCGTATCGACGCCGATACGGTTCGGCACTGCGGTCTTTGCCACACCTAGTCTGGCTTGCATGACGTCCTCTCAAGGCTCCGGCGGACCCTGGTCCGACCTCGACCGGCCCCCGCTGAACGCCCCCGCACTGCGCCGCGCCCTCGTCCTCCCCGACGGCCTGTGGACCTCGCTCGACGTGGTCACCAGCACCGGATCCACCAACAGCGACCTCGCCGCCCGCGCCGACGAGCTGCCCGAGGGCGCCGTACTCGTCGCCGAGGAACAGACCACGGGCCGCGGCCGCCTCGACCGCAGCTGGACGGCGCCCGCCCGCTCCGGACTCTTCCTCTCCGTCCTCCTCAAGCCCGAGGTGCCCGTCCACCGCTGGGGCTGGCTGCCGCTGCTCACCGGCGTCGCCGCGGCGACCGGCCTCGCGAAGGCCGCCGGGGCCGACCTGTCCCTCAAGTGGCCCAACGACCTGCTGGTTTCCGTCGGCGGCGAGGAACGCAAGACCGGCGGCATCCTCGCCGAGCGGGCCGGAGCGGACGGCGTCGTCGTCGGCCTCGGCATCAACGTCACCCTCCGCGAGGACGAACTCCCCGTCCCCGCGGCCGGCTCCCTCCTCCTCGCCGGGGCGGTCTCCACCGACCGCGACACCCTCCTGCGGGCCGTCCTGCGCTCCCTCGCCGAGTGGTACGGCGACTGGGTACGGGCCGACGGCGACCCCGCCGCCTCCGGGCTCCAGGCGGCGTACGAGGCCGGCTGCGCGACCCTCGGCCGCCGCGTCCGGGCCGAGCTGCCCGGCGAGCGCGTCCTGGAGGGCGAGGCCGTCGCCCTGGACGGCGACGGACGCCTCGTGGTGGCCACCGAGGGCGGCGGCCAGGAAGCGGTGGGCGCGGGCGACATCGTCCACCTGCGGGCACCCGCCTGACGGCCTCCGAGGGCCGCGGCCGGGGTCCCGGGAGGGCCGGGACCCCGACCGAGGGACAAAATGGCCCGCCGTCGAGGCGTGAGCCATTCCACACCTGTCGTATCGTGGAGCGCGATCCAGGCGACAGATCGGCAGGGCAAGTGGGCAGGGAACGGGCAGGAGGCGGCCGGTGACCGTCGACGACGAGAGCGAGGGCGGCGCGCCCGAGCCTCCCACGTACCCCACCCCCCATCACGAGGTCGACCACACGGCCGAGCCGAGCGACGACCCCCTCGCCATCCGCCTCGAACAGCTCATCCTCGGCGCGGACCGCCGCTACACCCCGTTCCAGGCCGCCCGCACCGCCGGCGTCTCCATGGAGCTGGCCTCCCGCTTCTGGCGCGCCATGGGCTTCGCCGACATCGGCCAGGCCAAGGCGCTCACCGAGGCCGACGTCCTCGCGCTGCGCCGGCTCGCCGGTCTCGTCGAGGCCGGACTGCTCAGCGAGCCGATGGCCGTCCAGGTCGCCCGGTCCACCGGGCAGACCACCGCCCGGCTGGCCGAATGGCAGATCGACTCCTTCCTGGAGGGCCTCACCGAGCCGCCCGAGCCCGGCATGACCCGCACCGAGGTCACGTACCCGCTGGTCGAGCTGCTCCTGCCCGAGCTGGAGGAGTTCCTCATCTACGTCTGGCGGCGGCAGCTCGCCGCCGCCACCGGCCGGGTCGTGCAGGCCGCCGACGACGAGGAGATGGTCGACCGGCGGCTCGCGGTCGGCTTCGCGGACCTCGTCGGCTTCACCCGGCTCACCCGCCGCCTGGAGGAGGAGGAGCTCGGCGAGCTGGTCGAGGCCTTCGAGACGACCTGCGCCGACCTGGTCGCCGCGCACGGCGGCCGGCTCATCAAGACCCTCGGCGACGAGGTGCTGTACGCCGCCGACGACGCCGGTACGGCCGCCGAGATCGCCCTGCGCCTGATCGAGACCCTCAGCCACGACGAGACGATGCCCGCGCTCCGCGTCGGCATCGCCTTCGGCACCGTGACCACCCGCATGGGCGATGTCTTCGGCACCACCGTGAACCTCGCGAGCCGCCTCACCTCGATAGCGCCGAAGGACGCCGTCCTGGTCGACGGCGCGCTCGCGGAGGAGCTGTCCAGGACGGGCGAGGCGCCCGTCTCGGAGACCGAGGCGGCCGAGGAGGCCGCGCGGGCCGAGAAGGAGGGCCGCAAGGCCGCCACGTACCGCTTCGCGCTGCAGCCGATGTGGCAGCGCCCGGTCCGCGGCCTCGGCGTCGTCGAACCCTGGCTCCTGACCCGCCGCCCCACTTAGGATCTCCCGTGCACCCCTGTTAACAGCCGTTAACGGGGGTCCGAGTCGGGAGGGTGGCAGGCGATGTCCGAGCAGCGCTTCGGTGAGTTCGTGGTGGTCCGGAAGGACGGGAGCGGGCACGTCGCCGAGCTCGTCCTCGACCGGCCCAAGGCGATGAACGCCGTCTCCTCCGAGATGGCCCGCTCCCTCGGCGCCGCCTGCGAGGCCCTCGCCGCCGACCCCTCCGTCCGCGTCACCGTGCTCACCTCCTCGAACGACCGGGCCTTCTGCGTCGGCGCCGACCTCAAGGAGCGCAACTCCTTCACCGACGCCGAGCTGGTCCGCCAGCGGCCGACCGCCCGCGCCGCCTACACCGGCGTCCTGGAGCTGCCGATGCCGACCGTCGCCGCCGTGCACGGCTACGCCCTCGGCGGCGGCTTCGAGCTGGCACTCGCCTGTGACGTCATCGTCGCCGACGCGACCGCCGTGGTCGGTCTCCCCGAGGTCTCCGTGGGCGTCATCCCCGGCGGCGGCGGTACGCAGCTGCTCCCGCGCCGGGTGGGCGCGGCGCGCGCCGCCGAGCTGGTCTTCACCGCGCGCCGGGTGGAGGCGCCCGAGGCGCGCGAGCTGGGCCTCGTGGACCTCCTGGAGGAGGACGCGCGGACGGCCGCCCTGGAGCTCGCCGGGCGGATCGCGGCCAACTCGCCGGTCGGGCTGCGCGCGGCGAAGAGGGCCATGCGGCTGGGCCAGGGCCTGGACCTGCGGGCGGGCCTGGAGGTCGAGGACGCGGCCTGGCGTTCGGTGGCCTTCTCGGGCGACCGCGCGGAGGGCGTGGCGGCGTTCAACGAGAAGCGGAAGCCGAACTGGCCGGGTGAGTGATTCCCGCCGTTCCGCACCACATGTCACGTACGGTGACGTCTCAAAGGGGAAAACGGATCAAACCTCCCTAAGCTGGAGGAATGGGTGAGGACGTGCGGCTGCGGGCCGTAGTGGCACTGGCGCAGGGGATGGCGGCGGCGCACACTCCACGCGAGTTCTGGCGGGCGGCGGCGCTCGGGTCCTGCGAGGGGCTCGACGGCACCTTCGCCGCCCTCTCCGTCTGGCAGCGGGACCACGGCCGCCTCAAGGTCCTGGTGAACGCCGGGGACCGGGCGGTGGGCGAGGAGGAGTTCCCGGACTCGGAGACGTATCCGGTGCACCAGTTCCCCGAGATCACCGAGTTCCTGCACGAGCAGTGGGCGGGCGGCGGCGAGCCGGACGCCTGGGTGGAGACCGCCGACGACCGGGTGCCGACGGGCCGGGTGACCGGGCTGCGCCGGCGCGGCCGGGGCTGCTGCGTGGTGGCCCCGATCGTGCTGCACGGACGCGCGTGGGGCGAGCTGTACGTGGCCCGCCCGCCCCAGGCGAAACCTTTCACCCGTGCGGACGCCGACTTCGCCACGGTCCTCGCGGCGGTCGTCGCGGCGGGCATCGCCCAGGCCGAACGCCTGGAGGAGGTCCGCAAGCTCGCCTTCACCGACCCGCTGACCGGCCTCGCCAACCGGCGGGCCGTCGACACCCGCCTCGACGAGGCCATCGAGCGCTACCGGGTCGACGGCTCCGTCGTCAGCCTCATGGTCTGCGACCTCAACGGCCTCAAGCGCGTCAACGACACCCACGGCCACGCCGTCGGCGACCGGCTCCTCGAACGCTTCGGCTCCGTCCTCTCCCGCTGCGGCGCCATGCTCCCCGGCGCCCTCGCCGCCCGCCTCGGCGGCGACGAGTTCTGCCTCCTGACGGTCGGCCCGACGGCGGACGAGGTGGTCGCCGTCGCCGAGGAGCTCTGCGTCCGGGCGGCGGAACTGGAACTCGGCGAGGGCGTGGCCTGCGGGGTGGCCTCCACCGGCGACCCCATCGGCCCCCTCAGGTCGGCCCGCCGCCTCTTCCGGCTCGCCGACGCGGCCCAGTACCAGGCCAAGGCGGCGCGCTTCTCGAAGCCGGTGGTGGCGGGCCGCGACGGCACGGTCGTCCGCCTCGCCGACGCGCCTCCGGGCGCCCGCGACCGCCGCCGCTTCAGGGACGCGCCCCCGGTGGAGCAGGCCCCGGCCGACCGGCCCGCGGCGGAGCCGTCCCCCCTGGAGTCGCCGCCGGCGGACCCGCCACCGCCGTCCGGGGGTCGGCCGCAAGGCCCCTGAGGTGGCGTCAGGCCGGGGGCGGGGGAGAGGCGTCCCGCGCCCCGGCCGCTCGGTCCAGCGTGACCCGGGCGGTGACCGGGAGGTGGTCGCTCCCGGTGGCGGGCAGGGTCCGGGTGCGGCCGACGGTGGCCGAGCGGGCCATGACCTGGTCGATACGGGCCAGCGGGAAGGACGCGGGGAAGCTGAGGGCGAAGCCCCGCGCCGGGACGTTCAGCCGTGAGGTCAGCGGGGCGAGACCCCGGTCGTCGACCGTGCCGTTCAGGTCGCCCAGCAGGATCACCCGCTCGACCTCCTCGGCGGCGACGGCCCCGGCAAGCAGGCCGGCGCTCTCGTCGCGCCGGGCCGAGGCGAGTCCCCTCGCGCCGACGCGGACGGACGGCAGATGCGCGACGTACGCCGCCACGTCGCCGTGCGGGGAGCGGACCACGGTCCGCAGCCCGCGGCTCCACCCTTCCGTGATCCCCCGGGGCCTGATGTCCACCGTGCGGGTGCCGGACAGCGGGTACTTCGACCAGAGCCCGACCGTGCCCCGGACCTCGTGGAACGGGAACTCCCGGGCGAGCGCCCGCTCGTAGGCGGGCAGCGCGGTCGGGACGAGCTCCTCCAGCGCGACGAGGTCGGGCCCCGCGGCGGCGAGGACGCGGGCCGTCCCCGCCGGGTCGGGGTTCACGTCGCTGACGTTGTGCTGCACGACGACCAGGTCGCGCGCGCCGGGCTCCGGCGCGGGGAGCAGCAGCCCGCCGAACGCGTACGCCCAGGCCGCCACCGGCAGGAGCAGGGCCGCCGACGCGGCGGCGGAGCGGCGCAGCACGGCCGCGGCGAGCAGGGGCACGACGGCCAGCCCGAGCCAGGGCAGGAACGACTCCAGCAGGCTTCCCAGCCGGCCGGGCCGGTTCGGAACGACGCCGGGGAGGACGAGGAGGAGGGCCACGGCGAGGGAGACGCCGACGGAGACGGCGGTGGCCGGCGCGAGCCCGGCGAGCCCCCGCCGCCGGGCGCCGCCGGACGGGACGACCTCGGCCTCGTCATCCGCGCCGTTGCTGTCCGGCGGGACGGCCCCGGCCTCCTCCGGGGCCCCGTCCCCCTCCCTCGTACGCGCGGGCTCTTCCGGACCCCTGGCCACTTCCACCCCGACACCCCCGTCCCGGATCCCGCGATCCGACCCCCCAGGGATATCCGCTCCGGCGCCGGAGGCCAAGCGGTGGGCCCCCTCCGGCGTCGCCTCCCGGGTCTCCGGGCTCCCCGGGCGGCAGACTGGTGCCACCGGCGATCTTCGGCCACCCCGCCGATGACCCCCGGCCCGGCGCTGCGGCACCCGGTAAGGGTCCGTGCCCCGTCGGGCCGGTGACGAAATCGCCTAGTGACAGGTCGGTCTTCAATCCGTAGGGTGCTGAATATGGATATGCAGACAGTCGTCCTCGGCACGTCCGGCACGACCCCGCAGGACGTCATCGACGTCGCCCGCCACGGCGCCCGCGTCGAGCTGTCGCCCGAGGCCGTACAGGCACTGGCCGCCGCCCGGGGCATCGTCGACGCGCTCGCCGCCAAGCCCGAGCCCGTCTACGGCGTCTCGACCGGTTTCGGCGCGCTCGCCACCCGGCACATCGGCCACGAGCTCCGTGCCCAGCTCCAGCGCAACATCGTCCGCTCGCACGCCGCCGGCATGGGCCCCCGCGTCGAGCGCGAGGTCGTGCGCGCGCTGATGTTCCTGCGGCTGAAGACCGTCGCCTCCGGCCACACCGGCGTCCGCCCCGAGGTCGCGCAGACCATGGCCGACGTCCTCAACGCCGGCATCACCCCGGTCGTGCACGAGTACGGCTCCCTCGGCTGCTCCGGCGACCTCGCCCCGCTCTCCCACTGCGCCCTCGCGCTCATGGGCGAGGGCGACGCCGAGGGCCCCGACGGCACACTCGGGCCCGCCGGCGAGCTGCTCGCCGCGCACGGCATCGCGCCCGTCGAACTCAAGGAGAAGGAGGGCCTCGCCCTCCTCAACGGCACCGACGGCATGCTCGGCATGCTGATCATGGCCCTCGCCGACCTCGACACCCTCTACAAGTCGGCCGACATCACCGCCGCGCTCTCCCTCGAAGCCCTCCTTGGCACCGAGAAGGTCCTCGAACCCGAGCTGCACGCCATCCGCCCGCACCCCGGCCAGGCCGCCTCCGCCGCCAACATGCTTGCCGTGCTCAAGGGCTCCGGCCTCACCGGCCACGCCCAGGCGGGCGAAGCCCCCCGCGTCCAGGACGCCTACTCGGTGCGCTGCGCCCCGCAGGTCGCCGGCGCCGGCCGCGACACCATGGCCCACGCCCGGCTCGTCGCCGAGCGCGAACTCGCCGCCGCCGTCGACAACCCGGTGGTGCTCGCGGACGGCCAGGTCCGCTCCAACGGCAACTTCCACGGCGCCCCCGTCGCCTACGTCCTCGACTTCCTCGCGATCGCCGCCGCCGACCTCGGCTCCATCGCCGAGCGCCGCACCGACCGGCTCCTCGACAAGAACCGCTCGCACGGCCTGCCGCCGTTCCTCGCCGACGACGCCGGCGTCGACTCGGGCCTGATGATCGCCCAGTACACGCAGGCCGCCCTGGTCAGCGAGATGAAGCGGCTCGCCGTCCCGGCCTCCGCCGACTCCATCCCGTCCTCCGCGATGCAGGAGGACCACGTGTCCATGGGCTGGTCCGCCGCCCGCAAGCTGCGCACCGCGATCGGCAACCTCAACCGGATCATCGCCGTCGAGCTGTACGCCGCCACCCGCGGTGTCGAGCTCCGTGAGGGCCTGACCCCGGCGCCCGCCTCGCAGGCCGCGATCGACGCCCTGCGCGCGGCCGGTGTCGAGGGCCCCGGCCCGGACCGGTTCCTCGCCCCCGACCTGGCGGCCGCCGACACCTTCGTACGGGAAGGGAAGCTGCTCGCCGCGGTGGAGCCGGTCACCGGCCCGCTGGCCTAGGGCCGGAGAGGAGGGCCCCCGCCGCCGGTGCCCGACCCGACGCCGGACCGGAACGTGGCCCTGCGCCACGCCGTCCTGCGGAACGCCCTGGCCGCCGGGGACGGGACGG
>NZ_JBEOXR010000097.1:0-13998 GCF_040296665.1 Streptomyces sp. NPDC002057 | reverse complement strand
CGGGGGACACACCCCCGTCGGCCCGCCGCCGTTCGTGCGGCGTTGTCGGTGGCAGCCGATAGCCTGCACAAACAGGTGATCGACCGGAGGGGGCGTGGTGCGGGTACTCGGGGTGGACCCTGGCCTGACCCGGTGCGGCGTCGGCGTCGTCGAGGGCGTCGCCGGACGGCCCCTCACCATGCTCGGGGTGGGCGTGGTGCGGACGGCCCCGGAGGACGACATCGGCGTGCGCCTGGTCGGCATCGAGCGGGGCATCGAGGAGTGGCTCGACCGCTTCTCGCCCGAACTCGTCGCGGTGGAGCGGGTGTTCAGCCAGCACAACGTGCGCACGGTGATGGGCACGGCCCAGGCGAGCGCGGTCGCCATGCTCTGCGCGTCCCGCCGCGGCATCCCCGTCGCCCTGCACACCCCCAGCGAGGTCAAGGCCGCCGTCACCGGCAGCGGACGCGCCGACAAGGCGCAGGTCGGGGCCATGGTGACCCGGCTGCTCCGGCTCTCCGCCCCGCCGAAGCCGGCCGACGCCGCCGACGCCCTCGCCCTCGCCATCTGCCACATCTGGCGGGCCCCCGCCCAGAACCGCCTCCAGCAGGCCGTCGCCCAGAACCGTCTCCAGCAGGCCGCCGCCCGGCAGGCGGCCGCAGTGAAAGGCCGAACCCGATGATCGCCTTCGTCAGCGGCCCGGTCGCCGCCCTCGCCCCCACCACGGCCGTCATCGAGGTCGGCGGCGTGGGCATGGCCGTCCAGTGCACCCCCGGCACCCTCGCGGCACTCCGGATCGGGCAGGACGCCCGGCTCGCCACCTCCCTCGTCGTCCGCGAGGACTCCCTCACCCTGTACGGCTTCGCCGACGACGACGAGCGTCAGGTCTTCGAGCTCCTGCAGACCGCCAGCGGCGTCGGCCCCCGCCTCGCCCAGGCCATGCTCGGCGTGCACAGCCCCGACGCCCTGCGCGTCGCCGTCTCCACCGGTGACGAGAAGGCCCTCATGGCCGTCCCCGGCATCGGCAAGAAGGGCGCCCAGAAACTCCTCCTCGAACTGAAGGACAAGCTCGGCGCCCCCCTCGGCGGCAGCGGCCTGGTCGGCGCCCAGCGCGCCGCGGCCTCCGGACCCGCGCCGTGGACCGAGCAGCTGACCGCCGCCCTGATCGGCCTGGGCTACGCGAGCCGCGAGGCCGAGGAGGCCGTCGGCGCGGTCGCCCCGCAGGCCGAGGCCGCGATCGCCGAGACCGGCAGCGCCCCCGTGCCGCAGCTGCTGCGCGCCGCCCTGCAGACCCTCAACCGCGCCCGCTGACCCCGGGGCCCGTCCGCGCACCCCCGCCGGGTCCGGCCCGCCCGGCACGCACGACCCGGCCTGATCCGACCCCGTGGCCGGACAGGCCCTACCACCCGGCCCGACCCGGCCGTACGAACGAGAAGGCATCCACCGTGAACTGGGACGACGACACCACCGCCGAGGCATCCGACGACGCGGCGCGCATCGTCGGCGCCTCCGCCGAGGGCGACGACCAGGCCGTCGAGGCGGCCCTGCGCCCCAAGGACCTCAGCGAGTTCGTCGGCCAGGAGAAGGTCCGCCAGCAGCTCGACCTGGTCCTCAAGGCCGCCCGCCAGCGCGGCGCCACCGCCGACCACGTGCTGCTCTCCGGCGCCCCCGGCCTCGGCAAGACCACCCTCTCGATGATCATCGCGGCCGAGATGAACGCCCCGATCCGCATCACCTCGGGCCCCGCGATCCAGCACGCCGGAGACCTCGCCGCGATCCTCTCCTCCCTCCAGGAGGGCGAGATCCTCTTCCTCGACGAGATCCACCGCATGTCCCGGCCCGCCGAGGAGATGCTCTACATGGCGATGGAGGACTTCCGCGTCGACGTCATCGTCGGCAAGGGCCCCGGCGCCACCGCCATCCCCCTCGAACTCCCGCCCTTCACCCTGGTCGGCGCCACCACCCGGGCCGGACTCCTGCCGCCCCCGCTGCGCGACCGCTTCGGCTTCACCGGCCACATGGAGTTCTACGACCCGGCCCAGCTCCAGCGCGTCATCCACCGCTCGGCCGGACTCCTCGACGTCGAGATCGACCCGGCCGGCGCCGCCGAGATCGCCGGCCGTTCCCGCGGCACCCCCCGCATCGCCAACCGGCTGCTCCGCCGCGTCCGCGACTA
Organism: Streptomyces sp. NPDC002057; assembly: GCF_040296665.1. Classification (NCBI taxonomy): domain Bacteria; kingdom Bacillati; phylum Actinomycetota; class Actinomycetes; order Kitasatosporales; family Streptomycetaceae; genus Streptomyces; species Streptomyces sp. NPDC002057. The sequence continues at coordinate 11,843 of NZ_JBEOXR010000097.1, read as the reverse complement.
CGCGCAGGTCAGGGCCGACGGAGCGATCGACCGGGAGATCGCCGAGGCGGCCCTCAGCGTGTACGAGGTCGACGGCCGCGGCCTCGACCGACTCGACCGCGCCGTCCTGGAGGCCCTGCTGAAGCTCTTCGGCGGCGGCCCGGTCGGCCTCTCCACCCTCGCCGTCGCCGTGGGGGAGGAGCGCGAGACCGTCGAGGAGGTCGCCGAACCCTTCCTCGTACGCGAGGGTCTGCTGGCGCGCACACCCCGTGGCCGGGTCGCGACTCCGGCGGCCTGGGCGCACCTCGGACTGGTTCCGCCGCAGGCAGCGGGCCCGGGGGCGACCGGAAGCGGACAACAGGGGCTCTTCGGGGCGTGACGGTGCTGACACTCGCCCGGACAGGAACCAGGGTGCGATGCTGGACGTTGTTCTGTCGATGCGGACTCGCCTAGACTCCGCCGATGCCGCCCTTTCTGGTCGGCGCGCCCACCCCCGAAGATCAGGCCGCGGGTTCTCCGCGACCGTGCGAAGGAAACCCGTCCCGTGAGCATCGTGACCCTCCTCCCCTTCATCGTCCTCATCGGGGCCATGTTCCTGATGACCCGCTCTGCCAAGAAGAAGCAGCAGGCGGCGGCGCAGATGCGCAACGAGATGCAGCCCGGCACCGGCGTGCGCACGATCGGGGGGATGTACGCCACCGTCAAGGAGCTCGGCGACGAGACCGTCCTCCTCGAGGTCGCTCCCGGCGTCCACGCCGTCTACGCCAAGAACGCGATCGGCGCGGTCCTCGAGGACTCCGAGTACAACCGCATCGTCCACGGCGACGACGAGGACTCGGACTCCGACACCGTCGTCCCGGACGACGCCTCCTCGCTGACCGAGGCCGCCGAGGCCACGGACAAGCCGGAGACCGCCGAGGTGGAGGACGCGGCGCCGAAGGCCGACCTGACGAAGAAGTCGGACACGGCCGAGGCCGCCGCCGAGGGCCAGAAGGACGGCAAGACCGACGGCGAGACCGACGCGAAGTAGTCGCGGTCGGGGACACCGCGCACGCCCACCGGCGCGCGCGGTCCCCGGAACGGTTCCACGTCTGCGGGGGAAGGTCCCCACACACACTTCGTGGCCGCCTCGCGCATACCCGGCGCGAGACGGTTGGACAGGGAGATACGACAGGTGGCAGCACCGAAGAAGGGCCGAAGGCCGGCGGGGGGACAGAGCCGGCCGGGCCGCGCCCTGGCACTCATTCTGATCGCCATGGTCGCACTCACCGGCGGCATGTTCTGGTCGGGGCACACCACCCCGCGCCTGGGCATCGACCTCGCCGGTGGTACGTCGATCACGCTCAAGGCCAAGGCTGAGCCCGGCCAGGAGTCGGCGGTCAACGAGACCAACATGAACACCGCGGTCGACATCATCGAGCGCCGTGTCAACGGTCTGGGTGTCTCCGAGGCCGAGGTCCAGACGCAGGGCCGCGAGAACATCATCGTCAACATCCCTCGCGGGACGAACGAGAAGCAGGCCCGTGAGCAGGTCGGTACGACCGCCCAGCTCTACTTCCGGCCCGTTCTCGCGGTGACGAACGGTGGCCCCGCGCCGGCGCCGAGCGCCGGTACCTCCGGCTCCCCCTCGGCCACGCCGAAGCCGTCCGCCTCCGGCTCGTCCGCGGGCGAGAAGCCGACCACCCCGACGGCCGGCGCCACCCAGGGCCGTGCGCTCACCGAGGCCCTCAAGGCCCCGACGCCCACGCCCACCGGCACCGCCTCCACGGCGCCGAAGCCCAGCGGGACCCCGTCGGCCGCCCCGACGCCCGATGCCGCCACCGCCGCGCTCGAGCAGAAGTTCACCGCTCTGAACTGCCTCGACCCCAAGCAGCGCACCGCCGCCGGCCAGGGCGTCAAGCCCACCGAGCCGGCCGTCGCCTGTGGCGAGGACGCCCCCGGCGTGTGGTCGAAGTACCTCCTCGGCCCGGCCGAGGTCGAGGGCCGCGACGTCGACGACGCCAAGGGCCAGTTCGACCAGCAGCGCGGCATGTGGATCGTCACCATGGACTTCACGGGCGCGGGCTCGAAGAAGTTCCAGGCGATCACCGGCAAGCTCTCCTCGCAGGCCGACCCGCAGAACCGCTTCGCGATCGTCCTGGACGGCGAGGTCGTCTCGGCCCCGTCGGTGCGCCAGACGCTGAGCGCCAGCGCCGAGATCTCCGGCAACTTCAACCAGCAGTCGGCGCAGGACCTCGGCAACATCCTGTCGTACGGTGCCCTGCCGCTCTCCTTCGAGACCCAGAGCGTCGACACCGTCACCGCCGCGCTCGGCGGCGACCAGCTGGAGGCCGGCCTGATCGCCGGTGCGATCGGCCTCGGTCTGGTCATCATCTACCTGGTCGCCTACTACCGCGGCCTGTCGCTGATCGCCATCCTCAGCCTCGGCGTCTCCGCGCTCCTCACCTACGTGATCATGGCCCTCCTCGGCCCGGCCATCGGCTTCGCGCTGAACCTGCCGGCCGTCTGTGGAGCCATCGTCGCCATCGGTATCACCGCGGACTCGTTCATCGTCTACTTCGAGCGCATCCGCGACGAACTGCGCGAGGGCCGCACGCTCCGCCCGGCCGTCGAGCGCGCCTGGCCGCGTGCCCGTCGCACGATCATGGTCTCCGACTTCGTGTCGTTCCTGGCCGCGGCCGTGCTCTTCATCGTCACCGTCGGCAAGGTCCAGGGCTTCGCGTTCACGCTCGGCCTGACCACCCTGCTCGACGTCGTCGTGGTCTTCCTCTTCACCAAGCCGGTCATGACGCTCCTCGCGCGGACCAAGTTCTTCGGTGACGGCCACCCCTGGTCCGGCCTCGACCCGAAGCGACTCGGCGCCAAGCCGCCGCTGCGCCGCTCCCGCCGTGCCACCGCCTCCGGCGCTGGCCCCGCCGACCCGAAGGAGGCGTGAGATGTCGAAGCTCGGCGATCTCGGAGCCCGGCTCCACCGCGGTGAGGTCGGCTACGACTTCATCGGCAACCGCAAGATCTGGTACGGCCTGTCCATCCTGATCACGATCACCGCCATCGTCGCCCTGGCCGTCCGCGGTCTCAACATGGGCATCGAGTTCCAGGGCGGCGCGGTCTTCACCACCCCGAAGTCGGACGTCACCGTCAGCCAGGCGCAGGAGTACGCGGAAGAGGCCTCCGGCCACGACGCGATCGTCCAGCAGCTCGGCAACGGCTCCCTGCGCATCCAGGTCGGCGGCCTCGACACCGCGCAGTCCGACCAGGTCCGCTCGGAGCTCGCCAAGGACCTGAACGTCCCCGAGGACAAGATCGCGGCGGAGCTCGTCGGCCCCAGCTGGGGTGAGCAGATCGCCAACAAGGCCTGGACCGGCCTGGGGGTCTTCATGATCCTCGTGGTGATCTATCTGGCCATCGCCTTCGAGTGGAGAATGGCGGTCGCGGCGCTCATCGCGCTGATCCACGACCTCACGATCACGGTCGGCATCTACTCACTGGTCGGCTTCGAGGTCACCGTGGGTACGGTGATCGGTCTGCTGACCATTCTCGGATATTCGCTGTACGACACGGTCGTCGTCTTCGACTCCCTCAAGGAGCAGACGAAGGACATCACGAAGCAGACCCGCTTCACCTACAGCGAGCTGGCCAACCGCTCGATCAACGGCACCCTGGTCCGTTCGATCAACACCACCGTCGTCGCGCTGCTGCCGGTCGCCGGCCTGCTCTTCATCGGTGGTGGCGTCCTCGGCGCCGGCATGCTCAACGACATCTCCCTGTCGCTGTTCGTCGGTCTCGCCGCCGGTGCGTACTCGTCGATCTTCATCGCCACCCCGCTCGTCGCCGACCTCAAGGAGCGCGAGCCGGCGATCAAGGCGCTCAAGAAGCGCATCATGGTCAAGCGGGCCGGCGAGGCCGCCAAGGGCGACTCGGACGGCCCGTCCGTCGACGACAACGAGATCGCGGTCGTGGGCCCCCGGGCCGACCGTCGCGGTCGCACCCAGGAGCACCGAGGATGACCGCCGGGGCCCAGGCCGTCACCGACCTCCTGCTCAGCCGCATCCGTGACGTACCCGACTACCCGAAGCCGGGCGTGCTGTTCAAGGACATCACGCCGCTGCTCGCGGACCCGGAGGCGTTCACGGCCCTCACCGACGCCCTCGCCGGGCTGTGCTCCGCGCACGGCGCGACGAAGATCGTCGGACTCGAGGCGCGCGGCTTCATCCTGGCCGCCCCGGTGGCCGTCCGCGCGGGGCTGGGCTTCATCCCGGTCCGCAAGGCCGGCAAGCTCCCCGGAGCCACGCTCCGCCAGGCGTACGAGCTGGAGTACGGCACCGCCGAGATCGAGGTGCACGCCGAGGACCTGGACGCGGGCGACCGCGTCATGGTCATCGACGACGTCCTCGCCACCGGTGGTACGGCCGAGGCCTCCATCGAGCTCATCCGCCGCGCGGGCGCCGAGGTGGCGGGCGTCGCGGTCCTCATGGAGCTCGGCTTCCTCCCGGGCCGCGCCCGGCTGGAGCCGGCCCTGAACGGCGCTCCGCTCACGGCGCTGATCACGGTCTGACATCGGGCGACACCTCGTACGGGGCGCTCCGGGGAATCCCCGGGGCGCCCCGTCGGTTTTCCGGAGTGCCCCGGTCCGGGGCCCGGAGAGCGTGCCGCGCCCGTGCCGGGTCCGTTCCCCGCCCCGGCCGCGTGAGCAGTGCGTGTCAGGGCTCGATACCATGGCCTTTCCGGGCCTGACCGGGGGACCCGGCACCTCCCCCAGACTCCGTCCGGGGGGACCCCAGAGGAGCGCTCTTGCCAGACGAGGCCCAGTCACTCTCCGCCGCGCAGCCCGACCCGAAGGCCGACAAGGCCGCGCAGGGGACGGGCACGCCCCAGAACGAGCCGGCGGAGACCGGGCCCGCGCCTGCCGCCTCCACGCCGCCGGCCCCCAAGAGCCCGGCTCCCGAGCCCCCGGCCCCCTCGCGCCCGGCCCCGGCGGCCCCCGCCCGCTCCGGCGGCTCGTCCAACCGCGTCCGCGCCCGCCTCGCCCGGCTCGGCGTCCAGCGCTCCTCCCCGTACAACCCGGTCCTGGAACCGCTGCTGCGGATCGTCCGCTCCAACGACCCCAAGATCGAGACGGCGACGCTCCGCCAGGTCGAGCGGGCCTATCAGGTCGCGGAGCGCTGGCACCGCGGCCAGAAGCGCAAGAGCGGCGACCCGTACATCACGCACCCGCTCGCCGTCACCACGATCCTCGCCGAGCTCGGCATGGACCCGGCGACGCTGATGGCCGGTCTGCTGCACGACACGGTCGAGGACACCGAGTACGGCCTCGACACCCTGCGCCGGGACTTCGGCGACCAGGTCGCCCTCCTCGTCGACGGCGTCACCAAGCTCGACAAGGTCAAGTTCGGCGAGGCCGCGCAGGCCGAGACCGTCCGCAAGATGGTCGTCGCCATGGCCAAGGACCCGCGCGTCCTGGTCATCAAGCTCGCCGACCGCCTGCACAACATGCGCACCATGCGGTACCTCAAGCGGGAGAAGCAGGAGAAGAAGGCCCGCGAGACCCTGGAGATCTACGCGCCCCTGGCCCACCGCCTGGGCATGAACACCATCAAGTGGGAACTGGAGGACCTCGCCTTCGCGATCCTCTACCCCAAGATGTACGACGAGATCGTCCGCCTCGTCGCCGAGCGCGCCCCCAAGCGGGACGAGTACCTCGCCATAGTGACCGACGAGGTCCAGACGGACCTCCGGGCCGCCCGCATCAAGGCCACCGTCACCGGCCGCCCCAAGCACTACTACAGCGTCTACCAGAAGATGATCGTCCGCGGCCGTGACTTCGCGGAGATCTACGACCTGGTGGGCATCCGCGTCCTCGTCGACACGGTGCGGGACTGCTACGCCGCCCTCGGCACCGTCCACGCGCGATGGAACCCGGTCCCCGGCCGGTTCAAGGACTACATCGCGATGCCGAAGTTCAACATGTACCAGTCGCTGCACACGACGGTCATCGGACCCAACGGCAAGCCCGTCGAGCTGCAGATCCGCACCTTCGACATGCACCGCCGCGCCGAGTACGGCATCGCCGCCCACTGGAAGTACAAGCAGGAGGCCGTCGCCGGTGCCTCCAAGGTGCGCGCCGACGTGCCGAAGCGGACCGGCAAGGACGACCACCTCAACGACATGGCGTGGCTGCGTCAGCTCCTCGACTGGCAGAAGGAGACCGAGGACCCCAGCGAGTTCCTGGAGTCCCTGCGCTTCGACCTCTCCCGCAACGAGGTGTTCGTCTTCACGCCCAAGGGCGACGTCATCGCGCTGCCCGCCGGCGCGACCCCCGTCGACTTCTCCTACGCGGTCCACACCGAGGTCGGCCACCGCACCATAGGAGCGCGGGTCAACGGCCGGCTGGTGCCGCTCGAATCGACCCTCGACAACGGCGACCTGGTCGAGGTCTTCACCTCCAAGGCCGCCGGCGCCGGGCCCTCCCGGGACTGGCTGGGCTTCGTCAAGTCCCCGCGCGCCCGCAACAAGATCCGCGCCTGGTTCTCCAAGGAGCGCCGCGACGAGGCCATCGAGCAGGGCAAGGACTCCATCGCGCGGGCGATGCGCAAGCAGAACCTGCCGATCCAGCGGATCCTGACCGGCGACTCCCTCGTCACCCTCGCCCACGAACTGCGCTACAGCGACATCTCCTCGCTGTACGCGGCGATCGGCGAGGGCCATGTCACCGCCCAGTCCATCGTGCAGAAGCTGGTCCAGGCGCTCGGCGGCGAAGAGGCCGCCACCGAGGACATCGACGAGGCGACGCCGCCCACCCGCGGCCGCTCCAAGCGGCGCTCCAACGCCGACCCCGGCGTCGTCGTCAAGGGCGTCGAGGACGTCTGGGTGAAGCTGGCCCGCTGCTGCACCCCCGTCCCCGGCGACCCGATCATCGGCTTCGTCACCCGGGGCAGTGGCGTATCGGTTCACCGCAGCGACTGCGTCAACGTGGAGTCGCTCTCCCGCGAGCCGGAGCGGATCCTGGAGGTCGAGTGGGCGCCCACCCAGTCCTCGGTCTTCCTCGTCGCCATCCAGGTCGAGGCGCTGGATCGGTCCCGGCTGCTGTCGGACGTCACCCGGGTCCTCTCCGACCAGCACGTCAACATCCTCTCGGCGGCCGTGCAGACCTCCCGTGACCGGGTGGCCACCTCGCGCTTCACCTTCGAGATGGGCGACCCGAAGCACCTGGGCCACGTCCTGAAGGCCGTCCGGGGCGTGGAGGGCGTCTACGACGTCTACCGCGTGACCTCGGCGCGCAGGCCGTGACGCCGTAGCGACGACACGAGGAAGGCCCCCGGCTCGCTCGCCGGGGGCCTTCCTCGTACGGTCACGGGCTCCGTGTCAGCCGCCGAACTCCTCCAGGCCCTTCAGGGCCTGGTCGAGCAGGGCCTGGCGGCCCTCCAGCTCGCGGGCGAGCTTGTCGGCCTTGGAGTCGTTGCCGGCGGCACGGGCCGCGTCGATCTGCTTGCGCAGCTTCTCGACCGCGTCCTGCAGCTGACCGGTCAGACCCGCGGCACGCGCGCGTGCCTCCGGGTTCGTCCGGCGCCACTCGGCCTCCTCGGACTCCTGGATCGCGCGCTCCACCGTGTGCATCCGGCCCTCGACCTTGGGACGGGCGTCACGCGGCACGTGGCCGATGGCCTCCCACCGCTCGTTGAGGGAACGGAAGGCCGCGCGCGCCGCCTTCAGGTCCGACACCGGCAGCAGCTTCTCGGCCTCCGTCGCGAGCTCCTCCTTCAGCTTGAGGTTCTCGGTCTGCTCCGCGTCCCGCTCGGCGAAGACCTCGCCGCGCGCGGCGAAGAAGACGTCCTGGGCGCCGCGGAAGCGGTTCCACAGGTCGTCCTCGTGCTCGCGCTGGGCGCGGCCGGCCGCCTTCCACTCGGTCATCAGCTCGCGGTAGCGGGCCGCCGTGTTGCCCCAGTCGGTGGAGTTCGACAGCGACTCCGCCTCGGTGACCAGACGCTCCTTCGCCTTGCGGGCGTCCTCGCGCTGGGCGTCCAGCGAGGCGAAGTGGGCCTTGCGGCGCTTCGAGAACGCGGAGCGGGCGTGCGAGAAGCGGTGCCACAGCTCGTCGTCGGACTTGCGGTCGAGCCGGGGGAGGCCCTTCCAGGTGTCCACGAGCGCCCGCAGACGCTCGCCCGCGGAACGCCACTGCTCGCTCTGGGCGAGCTCCTCGGCCTCCGTGACGAGCTTCTCCTTGGCGCCGCGCGCCTCGTCGGTCTGCTTGGCCTTCTGGGCCTTGCGCTCCTCGCGGCGCGAGTCGACCGTCTCGACGAGCTTGTCGAGACGGGTCGCGAGCGCGGCCAGGTCGCCGACGGCGTGGTGCTCGTCGACCTGCTGCCGGATGTGCTCGATCGCCGCGGTGGCGTCCTTCGCCGAGAGGTCGGTGGTCCTCACCCGCTTCTCGAGGAGGCCGATCTCGACAACCAAGCCCTCGTACTTGCGCTCGAAGTAGGCCAGGGCCTCCTCAGGGGTGCCGGCCTGCCACGATCCGACGACCTTCTCGCCCTCGGCCGTCCGCACGTACACGGTGCCCGTCTCGTCGACGCGGCCCCACGGGTCGCTGCTCACAGCGCCTCCTCACCATGATGCCGTCGCGGGGTCGTACCCCCCGGGCATCGTCCACAGTTTCCCGGCGGGCCTCGCCCGCCTTCCGCAGCGCGGCCGACGGCCCAACGCTGCACAACGCCAATCTAGGCGAACGGCGGCCCGGCTGTCCGCACTCAGCGCGACCGAGATTCCACGGTCACGCGCGCGTGCGGACGCCCGGCTCACTTCTTCGCGACGGTCGCCTTCTCGATGGTGACGGCCTTCTTCGGGGCACCGTCGGTGGCGCCGCCCTCGACACCGGCCGCCGCCACCTTCTCGATCGCCGCCAGGCCCGCCGCGTCGATCTTCCCGAACGGGGTGTAGCTCGGCGGGAGCTTGGTGTCCTTGTAGACGAGGAAGAACTGCGAGCCGCCGGTGCCCGGCTGCCCGGTGTTGGCCATCGCCACCGTGCCGGCCGGGAAGGTCACCGTGCCGTCCGCGCCCGCCTTGCCGAGCGCGCCCAGGTTCTCGTCCGGGATGGTGTACCCGGGGTCGCCGGTGCCGTCGCCCTTGGGGTCGCCGCACTGGAGCACGAAGATGCCCTGCGTGGTGAGCCGGTGGCACTTCGTCCCGTCGAAGTACTTCTTGTCGGCGAGGTGCTTGAAGGAGTTCACCGTCCGCGGCGTCTTCGCCGCGTCCATGGTGATCGTGACGTCGCCCTCGTTGGTCTTCAGAGCCATGGCGTACGTGGCCTTCTGGTCCACGGCCAGCTTCGGCTCCGGGCCCGCCTGCTTGGTCGGCGTGGGCGCCGGGGTGGTGGGCGCCCCGCTCGCCGACGCCTCGGAGCCCGCCGTGGTGTCCGACCCCTTCGAGGAGTCGTCGCCGGTCAGCGCCACGGACGCGTACACCGCGCCGCCCGCCGCCAGCACCACCGCGAGCGCGGCCGCGACGACGGTGTTGCGGCGCTTCGCCTTGCGCCGGTTCTCCTCCCGCCGCTGCTGCTGCCGCGCGTACTTCTCCCTGGCAAGCTGCCGCCGCCGCTGATCGCTGGTGACCACCGGTTCCGCTCCCGTCGCTCGTCTGTTCCTGTCCTGGCCGGATGTGCCCGTACCGTATACGGGTTGGCTGTGGAACCGGCACCGCCGGTAGGCTCTGATCTGCTGAATCCCGCGATTCCCGTGGATTCCGCGCCCAGTGCCGGACGACAACTAAGGACGAACGTGCTGATTGCCGGGTTCCCCGCCGGGGCCTGGGGGACCAACTGCTATCTGGTCGCCCCCGCCGCAGGCGAGGAGTGCGTGATCATCGACCCGGGCCACCAGGCCGCCCAGGGAGTCGAGGAGACGCTCAAGAAGCATCGGCTCAAGCCCGTCGCCGTCGTCCTCACCCATGGACACATCGACCACGTCGCCTCCGTCGTCCCGGTGTGCGGCGCCCATGACGTCCCCGCGTGGATCCACCCGTCCGACCGCTACATGATGAGCGACCCGGAGAAGGCCCTCGGCCGCTCCATCGGGATGCCTCTCATGGGCGAGCTGACCGTGGGGGAGCCCGACGACGTGCGTGAACTCACCGACGGCGCCGCGCTGAACCTTGCCGGTCTGGAGTTCTCCGTCGCCCACGCGCCCGGTCATACCAAGGGGTCGGTGACCTTCAGGATGCCGGAGACCGCGGAGATCCCCTCCGTGTTCTTCTCCGGGGACCTGCTCTTCGCCGGCTCCGTCGGACGCACCGACCTTCCCGGCGGTGACATGGACGAGATGCTCGCGTCGCTGGCCCGCGTGTGCCTGCCGCTCGACAACTCGACCGTGGTGCTGTCGGGACACGGTCCCCAGACGACCATCGGCCAGGAACGCGCCACCAACCCGTATCTGCGGGACGTGGCCGCCGGCCTCGGGAGCACGAAGGCTCCCCGACGAGGAATGTGACGATTCACGTGAGCACCTTCAAGGCCCCCAAGGGCACGTACGACCTGATCCCGGCGAACTCGGCGACGTACCTCGCGGTCCGCGAGGCCATCTCGGCGCCGCTGCGCCGCTCCGGGTACGGCTACGTCGAGACCCCCGGCTTCGAGGACGTGAACCTCTTCGCCCGCGGTGTCGGCGAGTCCACCGACATCGTGTCCAAGGAGATGTACGCCTTCGAGACCAAGGGCGGCGACAAGCTCGCCCTGCGTCCCGAGGGCACCGCCTCCGTGCTCCGAGCCGCCCTGGAGGCCAACCTCCACAAGCAGGGCAACCTGCCGGTCAAGCTCTGGTACTCCGGCTCGTACTACCGCTACGAGCGCCCGCAGAAGGGCCGCTACAGGCACTTCTCGCAGGTCGGCGCCGAGGCGATCGGCTCCGAGGACCCGGCGCTCGACGCCGAGCTGATCATCCTGGCCGACGAGGCCTACCGCTCGCTCGGCCTGCGGAACTTCCGCATCCTGCTGAACTCGCTGGGCGACAAGGAGTGCCGTCCCGTCTACCGGGAGGCCCTGCAGACCTTCCTGCGCGGCCTCGACCTCGACGAGGAGACCCTGCGCCGCGCCGAGATCAACCCGCTGCGGGTCCTCGACGACAAGCGCGAGGCCGTGCAGAAGCAGCTGGTCGGCGCCCCGCTCCTGCGTGACTACCTGTGCGACGCGTGCAAGGCGTACCACGAGGAGGTGCGCGCCCTGATCACCGCGGCGGGCGTCGTCTTCGAGGACGACGCCAAGCTGGTGCGCGGCCTCGACTACTACACCCGCACCACCTTCGAGTTCGTCCACGACGGTCTCGGCTCGCAGTCGGCGGTCGGCGGCGGCGGCCGCTACGACGGCCTCTCCGAGATGATCGGCGGCCCCGCGCTGCCGTCCGTGGGCTGGGCGCTCGGTGTGGACCGCACGGTCCTCGCCCTGGAGGCGGAGGGTGTCGAGCTGGACATCCCGGCCGCCACCAGCGTCTTCGCCGTCGCCATCGGCGAGGAGGCCCGCCGGATCCTTTTCGGCAAGGTCACCGAGCTGCGCAGGGAGGGCATCGCCGCGGACTTCTCCTTCGGCGGCAAGGGCCTCAAGGGTTCGATGAAGGACGCCAACCGCTCGGGAGCCCGCCTCGCCGTCGTCGCCGGTGAGCGCGACCTCGCCGAGGGCGTCGTCCAGCTCAAGGACATGGAGTCCGGCGAGCAGCAGTCGGTCGCCCTGGACGCCCTCCTGGAGGCGGTGCGGGCCAAGCTGGCCTGACGGACCGTACGGACGGAGGGCCAGGGCATCACCGACCTCATCACCACCCCGGGCCTGATCAACCTCGAGTTCGCCGACGTCAAGTCGGTCATGTCCGAGGCCGGTTCGGCGCTCA
>NZ_JBEOXR010000096.1:0-14161 GCF_040296665.1 Streptomyces sp. NPDC002057 | reverse complement strand
GTCGCGGCGGCGCCCCCCGGTGCCCAGAACGGGACGGCTGCGGCGCCCGGCGCCCAGGGCTGGACGGCGGAGCCCGCCGCCGGACGGCCCTACGCCTATCTGGAGGGCCCCGCGGGCAGCGTCCTCCAGGACACCCTGTCGGTCACCAACCCGGGAGCGAAGCCGCTCACCGTACGGCTCAGCGGACAGGGCGCGCCCGTCGCCTTCGCCGCGCCGACCGTGACCGTGCCCGCCAGGACCCGGGCGGACGTGCCCTTCGCCGTGACCCTCACCGCCGACACCCCGCCCGGCGAGCACCGGGGAGCGGTACGGGCCACGGCGGCGGGCCGGGAGGTCCGCGTCGACCTGCGGCTCAGGGTCAGCGGCCCGAGGCTCGCCGCGCTGACCGTCGAGGCCGTCCACGTCGACACCGCGACCGGCACCCTCCGGTACACCCTGGTCAACCGGGGGACCACGGTCCTCGCCCCGCACCTCGCGGTCCACGCCGAGGGGGTCCTCGGCACCCTCCTCGACCGGCCGGGCCGCCCCCTGCCGCTCACCCTCGGCCCCGGCGAGCGGGCCACCCGGACCGAACCCTGGCCCGACCCGCCCGCCCTCGACTCCGTCACCGTCCGGCTCACCGCCACCGCCCCGGGCGCCGCGCCCGCCACCGGCCGGGCCGAGGCCTCCTTCGCCTCCGGCCCGGCGCTCACCGCGTCGGCCGGCCTGCTCCTGGCGGCGGCGGCCGGCTGCGCACAGGCGCTGCGGCGGCGCGCGCGGTCCCGTACCCAGCGAGCCCCGGGGGGAGCGACACCATGACACGACACGGGACGACGAGGTGGGCGCGCGCGGCCGCGGCCCTGCTCTGCGCGCTCGCCCTCGGTCTGCTGCCCGCCGCCCCCTCGGCGGCGGCCCCCGGCCCCGTCGTCGAACTCTCGAAGGCGGAGGGAGGCAAGGGCGGCGAGATCACCGTCAGCGGCAGCGGCTGGAAACCGGGCGCGCTGCTCATGCTCCTGATCTGCGGCCAGGCCGCCCCCGGCAAGGGCGTCATCGGCGGCACCAACTCCTGCGCCAACACCGAGGGCAGGGCCGCCACCGTCGACACCAGGGGCGGGTTCAGCGCGAAGCTCCCGGTCGCCGAACCGCCCAAGCCCTGCCCCTGCGTCGTGCACGTGGCCGGGGTGACCGGCCAGCAGGACGCCGTGGACCGGGAGTTCACCGTCGCCGGGCACCCCACCGCCCCGCTCCCCGAGGCCTCCGGCGACGGACGCCTCGCCGTCCTCGCCGCCGTCCGCCTCGACGGCTCCGGCTCGCTGCTGACCTGGTTCGGGGCACCGCCCTCCCGGGAGATCGTCTTCACCGTCGGCAACCTCGGCTCGGGTCCCGTGAAGGACCCCGTCTTCCAGGTCGGCACCAGCCACGGCGTCTTCGCGCCGCAGTACGAGGAGCGCCGGTGGCGCGGCACCGTCGAACCCGGCAGGAAGGCCCTCGTCCGGCTCCCCGTCGAACTCACGGCGGGCGCGCACGGCGACTACCAGGTCTCCGTGCGGTACGCGGGCAAGGTCCTGGTCGAGCAGCCGTGGGGGGTCGGCCGCCCGTGGGGCGTGACGCTCTTCTGGCTGCTGCTCGCGATCGTCGTGCCGGCGGCGCTCTTCCGGATCGGCATGGCCGTGGTGGACCGCACCCGCCCGGCGACGGGCCCCGCCGGACGGCGGCCCCGCCGGGGAACGGCACCGGGGCCGCGGCCCCGCCCCCTGGCCCGCCTGCGCACCCGTGCCCCCGAGCCCGCCCGGCGGGCCCCGGGGGACGACGAACCGACCGCGGTCCTGCCGTGGTTCAGTCCTGACTCCGCACCGTCAGCCCCAGAGAGCAGCCCGACGACGAAGGGACATGCGTGAGTACGCAACGGAGGATGAGCGCGGCCGGAGTCGCGCTGATGCTCGGCGGCGCGGGGATCCTGATTTCCGCCGGCCCCGCCCAGGCCGCCGAGGTCTCGTACGGGACGGAGTGCATCCCGCCGTCCATCTCAGGGCTTCCGCCCGTACAGGGCACGACGAAGGTGCTGATCACCGCACCGGCGGAGGCCAAGGTCGGCGACGAGGTCGAGATCGTCTGGAAGACGGTCCAGGCCGCGTCGAAGAACCCCGACGTGCTCGACCTCGGAGCGAACACGGTCAAGCCGACCGGCGTCCTCACCCTGGGCGGCGCGGCGACCGGCACCGTCGCGATGGAGGGACCGCGGCAGAACCCGCCGATCCCCAAGAACAGCCCGATGCTGCTGCCCGAGATGAAGGGGAAGCTGAAGCTGGACAAGGCGGGCGAGATCACCCTGACGCCCGGCAAGTACACGATCAACGTGTCCAAGCCGCTGTCGACGGACACGAAGTGCGCGCCGAAGGAGACGGTGCCGGTCGCCGCGACGATCAAGGTGACGGCGGAGGGTGGCACGGGCTCCGGCGGTACGACCACGACGTCGGGCGGCACGACGACGTCCGGCGGTACGACCACGACGTCGGGCGGTACGACCACGACCTCCGGCGGTACGGCGGCGTCCGGCGGCTCCACCGCCACCGGCGGCTCCACCGGCGGAGGGTCGAACAACACCGGCGGCTCCGCGACCTCCTCCTCCGGCGGCACCGGAGGATCCTCCGGCGGCACCGGAGGATCCTCCGGTTCGGGCTCCGGCTCCGCCTCGGGCGGATCCTCCGGCTCCGGCGGCGGCTCGGGCGGCCAGACCGACTTCCCGGGCAAGGAGGTGGCGGTCGCCTTCGGCTGCCAGGCCCCCGGCCCCGCCGCCATCAACGGCAAGGTGACCATCGACGCCAAGAAGAACGGCGCCTCCTACGAGCTCACCGTGAAGACCGCCAAGGGCGTCATGAACAGCCCCGCGGCCCTTCCCAAGGGAGCGCTCAAGGGCTCCATGGCGGTGAAGATCGGGGGAGCCGACAGCGGCACGGTGAAGGTCACCGGCCCTCCGAACCCCACCGACCTGAAGCTGGGCGACCCGGTGAACCTGCCGGACATGAAGGGCACGTACAAGCCCGGCGCGACCGGCACGTCCACGCTCAGCCCCGGGACGCTCACCATCACGGTGACGCTCGGCAGCTCCGAGATGCAGATCCCGTGCCAGGTCAAGGGGGCTGCCGGCGTCTCCCTCGAACTGGACACGAGCAAGCAGGCCGGGGGCGCGTCGGGCGGCTCCGACGGCGGCACCGGCACGGCGGGCTCCGGCGCGAGCGGCTCCGGCGGTTCGGGCGGCTCCGACGGCGGGAACCTCGCCGAGACCGGCGCCGAGGGCGACGGCGCCCTGCGCGCCCTCGCCCTCGTCGCGGGAACGGTGATCCTCCTCGGCGGCGCGGTGTTCACCTTCACCCCGTGGGCGCGGCTGAGGCGCTGACGCTCCGGGAAACGGCGGAGGGCCGCCGCACCGATGCGGTGCGGCGGCCCTCCGTGCGTACGACAGGCCCCTGGGACGGATCCGTACGACAGGTCCCCGGGGGAGACCCGTACGACGGGCCCGTGAGGCGGGCCCATGGCGCAGGGGTCAGTGGACGCTGCCCATGAGCCCCTGGACCTTCTTGCGGTACATGTAGATCGCGAAGCCCGCCAGGACGGCCAACGAGGCCTCCATGGCGATGATCCCCGTGCCGTTGAGATCGACGCCGGCCAGCGAGAGCAGACCCGTGGTGCAGTCGCCCGCGGTGACGGCGAGGAACCAGACGCCCATCATCTGGGAGGCGTACTTCTGCGGCGCCATCTTCGTCGTGACGGAGAGGCCGACCGGGGAGAGGCAGAGCTCACCGATGGTCTGGATCATGTAGATCGAGACCAGCCACATCGGGGAGACCTTGTCGCCGCCGCCCGCCATGTTCATCGGGACGACGAAGACGAAGAAGGACGCGCCGACGAGGACCAGACCCATCGCGAACTTCACGATGGTGTTCGGCTCCTGGTTCTTGCGGGCCAGCCACAGCCACAGCCACGCGAAGACCGGGGCGAGCGCCATCACGAAGAGCGGGTTCAGCGACTGGTACCAGGTGGCCGGGAAGCCGAAGCCGAAGACGGTGTCCGCGGTCTTGTCGTCCGCGAAGAGCGACAGCGTCGAGCCACCCTGGTCGTAGATCATCCAGAAGACGGCGGCGGCGACGAAGAACCAGATGTAGCCGGTCATCTTCGACTGCTCGGTCTTGTCGAGGTCCTTGTCGCGCTTGATGCGGACCAGGACGGCGACCGGGATGATCAGACCCGCGAGGGTGATCGGGACCAGCGCCCAGTTCAGGGTGTACATGCCCAGGGCCACCACGACGCCGTAGAACGCGGCGACGAGGACGGTGATCAGGGCGACCTTGACCAGGATGCCCTTGCGCTCCTCGGGGGAGAGCGGGTTCGGGACGACGTTGCTCTTCGGGCTGAGGCTCTTGGTGCCCAGGAGGAACTGGACCAGGCCCAGACCCATGCCCAGCGCGGCGAGCGCGAAGCCGAGGTGCCAGTTGACCTTCTCGCCGACGGTGCCGACCACGAACGGCGCCACGAAGGCACCGAGGTTGATGCCGACGTAGAAGAGGGTGAAGCCACCGTCACGGCGCGGGTCGTCCGGGCCGTCGTAGAGGTGGCCGACCATCGTGGAGATGTTGGCCTTGAGGAGACCCGAGCCGGCGGCGACCAGCGCCAGGCCGACGAAGAACATCGCCTGGCCGGGGATCGCGAGCGAGGCGTGGCCCGCCATGATCACGAAGGCGGCGATGGTGACGGTCTTGCGGGCGCCCCAGACGCGGTCGCCGAACCAGCCGCCCGGCATGGCCATCAGGTAGACCATCGAGACGTAGACGGAGTAGATCGCCGTCGCCGTCGCCGCGGTCATGGCGAGGCCGCCACCCTGGCTGCCGGTCGCGGCGTCCGCGCCGCCGGAGACCAGGTACAGAACGAGAAGTGCCCGCATGCCGTAGTAGGAGAAGCGCTCCCACATCTCGGTCATGAAGAGGGTGGCCAGGCCGCGGGGGTGGCCGAAGAACGTCTTCTCGGAACCGGGGGTTCCGGCGGAAGCCGTCGTCAGGCTGGACGCCATGTCGATCCTTGCTCTGTCGGGACGCGCGCCTTGTGAGCGTGGTGCGCCCGGTGGGGGAGGCCGGCACCGGCGGATCCACGGTCGGAACCCACCGGGATCCACGCCCCGGGATTCGCGTCTTCGCGTCCCGGAACCCGGCCCACAGGTCATTCACTGTCCTCAAGGGTCGGCTGGGCCGACCTCACGCAGAAAGAGGACCTTGGCGCGCGAAGCTGGCCAAAGGTCCCCGATTACCGCGTCAGACGTCTCGCCACCATACGACACGACAGTGGCGGATATGGAAGGACTTGAGAGATGGATCACAGGTGAAGATGCAACCGCGGAAGCTTATTCGAAGGTCATGCGCGCGATACCCACAAGATCCCCAGGAGTCACTCCGCGCACTCGGATCATGCCCCGGCCGCCCACCCGTGCGGACTACCATCACCCCATGACCCGTGTACTGCTCGCCGAGGACGACGCCTCCATCTCGGAACCGCTGGCCCGCGCCCTGCGGAGAGAGGGGTACGAGGTCGAGGTCCGCGAGGACGGCCCCACCGCCCTCGACACCGGGCTCCAGGGCGGAGTGGACCTGGTCGTGCTCGACCTGGGCCTGCCCGGCATGGACGGCCTCGAAGTCGCCCGGCGGCTGCGCGCCGAGGGCCACACGGTCCCGATCCTGGTGCTCACCGCGCGGGCCGACGAGGTCGACACCGTCGTCGGACTCGACGCGGGCGCCGACGACTACGTCACCAAGCCCTTCCGGCTCGCCGAGCTCCTCGCCCGGGTCCGGGCCCTGCTCCGGCGCGGCTCCACCGAGCCCGCCGTCGCCCCCTCGACCCACGGCGTGCGGATCGACGTCGAGTCGCACCGCGCCTGGATGGGCGACGAGGAGCTCCAGCTCACGGCGAAGGAGTTCGACCTCCTCCGCGTCCTGGTCCGGGACGCCGGCCGGGTCGTCACCCGCGACCAGCTGATGCGTGAGGTCTGGGACACCACCTGGTGGTCCTCCACCAAGACCCTCGACATGCACATCTCCTGGCTGCGCAAGAAGCTCGGTGACGACGCGGCGAACCCGCGCTACATCGCCACCGTCCGAGGCGTCGGCTTCCGCTTCGAGAAGAGCTGACGCGGCCGCCCCGGGCAGAGCCGACGCGGACGCCCCGGACGGAGCCCACGCGGCCGCTTCGGGCCGAGCCGGCCCCAGGAGAGAACGAGAGTCACCGTGCGCCGCCGTCTCATCAACTCCACGCTCGCCGTGGTGCTCGTCGTCATCGCCGTCTTCGGCGTCTCCCTCGTCATCGTCGAGACCCGCACGATCTCCAGCAGCGCCCAGGAGAGCGTGGACCTGGAGGCGCTGAGGATCGTCTCCATCGTCGACAGCCGCCTCATCGGCGGCGAACCGGTCAACCCGGACATCCTCTCCCAGCAGAGCGGCGCCAAGCGGTACGCGCAGATCCACATCCCCGGCCGCGACACGATCGAGATCGGCACCCGCCCCGAGGGGAACGTCACCCGGGGCATCGCCGAGGGCGAGCGCGGCGAGACCGTCGTCGTCGAGGAGTCCCGCTCGGCCGTCACCGCCGAGGTCGGCCGCACCCTGATGATCATCGGGGCGGTGGCGCTGCTCGCCGTCATCGCCGCCGTGCTCCTCGCCGTACGGCAGGCCAACAAGCTCACGTCCCCGCTCACCGACCTCGCCGAGACCGCCGAGCGGCTCGGCTCCGGCGACCCGCGCCCCCGGCACAAGCGGTACGGGGTCCCCGAGCTGGACCGGGTCGCCGACGTCCTGGACGCCTCCGCCGAGCGGATCGCCCGGATGCTCACCGCCGAGCGCCGGCTCGCGGCCGACGCCTCGCACCAGCTCCGCACCCCCCTCACGGCCCTCTCCATGCGCCTGGAGGAGGTCGCCCTCGCCGACGACCTGGACTCGGTCAGGGAGGAGGCGACGATCGCGCTCACCCAGGTCGAGCGGCTCACCGACGTCGTCGAGCGGCTGCTGACGAACTCCCGCGACCCCCGTACCGGCTCCGCCGTCGCCTTCGACCTCGACGAGGTCGTCAAGCAGCAGATCGAGGAGTGGCGGCCGGCCTACCGCAGCGCGGGGCGGGCCATCGTCCACTCGGGCAAGCAGGGGATGCGGGCTGTCGGCACGCCGGGCGCGGTCGCCCAGGTCCTCGCGGCCCTGATCGAGAACTCGCTCATGCACGGCGGCGGCACGGTCGCCCTGCGGACCCGGGTCACCGGCAACCAGTCGGTGATCGAGGTCACCGACGAGGGCCCGGGCGTCCCGGCCGACCTCGGCGCGCGGATCTTCGAGCGGGCGGTCAGCGGCCGCAGCTCCACCGGCATCGGCCTCGCGGTCGCCCGCGACCTCGCGGAGGCGGACGGCGGCCGTCTGGAGCTGCTCCAGCAGCAGCCGCCGGTCTTCGCGCTCTTCCTGAGCCGCGAGGTCAGGAGCCTCTCGGACGAACCGTCGGAGCGCCCCGTACGGTGACGCGCCCCGGGCCCCGGGACCGCCCCCGGGCCCCGGGACGCCCCCGGGCCCCGGGACGCGCCCGGGCCCGGGACACGCCCGAGCCCCCGGCGGGGCCGGGGGCTCGGGGACGGACGGGGGCGGCAGCGGCCCGGGGCTCAGACGCGGTCGGGCTGGCGGCGGGTCGCCTGCCGCGGGGCCTGCTCCAGGAACGATTCGGCGGTCTGCACCGCCTCCTTCGCGGGGAGCGCGCGGAAGACCCAGGTGCGGTAGGACCAGAAGCGGAACAGCGTCCCGACCCCGATCCCGAAGAACTTGAAGACGTTGCTGGCCAGCGGGCCGTCCCAGCCGAAGCCGTACGTCGCCGCGTAGAGGATGCCGTTCTCGATGACCATGCCGACGATGCTGAACAGCAGGAAGAGCGACATCTCCTTCGTGCGGCCGGACTTGTCCCGGTCGCGGTACGTGAAGTAACGGAACCCCACGTAGTTGAAGGCGATCGCGACCACCGTGGCGATCAGGCTGGCCCGGACCATCGGGATGTCCGTGGTGCCGCGGACCAGGTTGAAGACGCCGAGGTTGACCAGGACGCCCAGACCGCCCACTACCCCGAACTTGGCGACCTCCCGGACGAGCCGGTCGAGTCGCGTGCGCAGCGCGCCGGGTTCACTCATGGTGATGGCTCTGTCCCGTCCGTCCGGATGACGTCCGGGCGACGTCAACCCAACCATGCTAACCAGGCGACCTGTCACCCGCCCGTGTACCTCGCAAACCACCCGAGAACCCAGCCCCCACCTGCGGCGTCCTTGTGCCAAACCACAGCCGGACGAGTGTTCCCCGATGGTGCGGATACCCTAAGAGGGTGACGTTTCCGGTAGTCGGCATGGTCGGTGGCGGTCAGCTCGCCCGTATGACCCACGAGGCGGGCATCCCCCTCGGCATCAGGTTCAAGCTCCTCAGTGACACCCCGCAGGACTCGGCGGCCCAGGTGGTGAGCGAGGTCGTCATCGGCGACTATCGCGACCTGGCTACGCTGCGTGACTTCGCGCGCGGATGTGACGTGATCACCTTCGATCACGAGCACGTCCCCACCGAGCACCTGCGGGCCCTGGAGGCGGACGGCATCCCCGTCCGCCCGGGGCCCGACGCGCTGGTGCACGCGCAGGACAAGGGGGTGATGCGCGCGAAGCTCGACGAGATCGGCGTGCCGAGCCCACGGCACCGCATCGTGGCGGACCCCGAGGACGCGGCGGCCTTCGCCGCCGAGGTCGGGGGCTACCCGATCATCCTCAAGACCGTGCGCGGCGGCTACGACGGCAAGGGCGTCTGGTTCGTCCGTACGCCCGAGGACGCCGGCGACCCCTTCCGCGCGGGTGTCCCGGTCCTCGCCGAGGAGAAGGTCGACTTCGTACGCGAGCTCGCCGCGAACATCGTCCGCTCCCCGCACGGCCAGGCGGTCGCCTACCCGGTCGTCGAGTCCCGTCAGGTCGACGGGGTCTGCGACACGGTGATCGCGCCCGCGCCGGACCTCGACGACGAGCTCGCCGGCCAGGCGCAGGAGCTGGCGCTGCGGATCGCCAAGGAGCTGGGGGTCGTCGGCCACCTCGCCGTCGAGCTCTTCCAGACCACGGACGGCCGCATCCTCGTCAACGAACTGGCGATGCGCCCGCACAACTCCGGCCACTGGACCCAGGACGGCGCGATCACCTCGCAGTTCGCCAACCACGTCCGCGCGGTCCTCGACCTGCCCCTCGGCGACCCGCGCCCGCGCGCGCCGTGGACCGTGATGTGCAACGTCCTGGGCGGCGACTACCCGGACATGTACTCCGCGTACCTGCACTGCATGGCCAGGGACCCGCAGCTGAAGATCCACATGTACGGAAAGGACGTGAAGCCCGGCCGCAAGGTGGGACACGTCAACACCTACGGCGACGACCTGGACGACGTGCTGGAGCGCGCCCGTCACGCCGCCGGCTACCTGCGAGGAACGATCACCGAGTGAGCACGACCCCCGCCACCGCCCCCGTCATCGGCATCGTCATGGGATCCGACTCCGACTGGCCCGTCATGGAGGCCGCCGCGCAGGCCCTGGACGAGTTCGGGATCCCGTACGAGGTCGACGTCGTCTCCGCCCACCGGATGCCCCGCGAGATGATCGCGTACGGCGAGGAGGCCGCGGGCCGCGGCCTCAAGGCGATCATCGCGGGCGCGGGCGGCGCCGCCCACCTGCCCGGCATGCTGGCCTCCGTCACCCCGCTCCCCGTCATCGGCGTGCCGGTGCCGCTGAAGTACCTCGACGGCATGGACTCGCTGCTCTCCATCGTGCAGATGCCGGCCGGTGTGCCCGTCGCCACGGTCTCCGTCGGCGGCGCGCGCAACGCGGGCCTCCTCGCGGCCCGGATCCTCGCCGCGCACGACCCCGAGCTGCTCGGCCGGATGCGTGAGTTCCAGCAGGAGCTGAACGACCAGGCGACCGAGAAGGGCCAGCGGCTGCGGGCCAAGGTCGAGGGCGCCGAGTCCTTCGGCTTCGCCAGGTGAGCGCCGCCGAGCGCCTCGCCGAGGCACGTGACCTGCTCGCCGCCCACCCCGTCGTGGACGGCCACAACGACCTGCCGTGGGCGCTGCGCGAGCACGTCCGCTACGACCTGGACCGCATGGACATCGGCGCGGACCAGACCGGCGCGCTCCACACCGACCTCGCCCGGCTGCGGGCGGGCGGCGTCGGCGCCCAGTTCTGGTCGGTGTACGTGCCCTGCGAGCTGACCGGCGACAACGCGGTCAGCGCCACCCTGGAGCAGATCGACATCGTCGACCAGCTCCTGGCGCGGTACGCGGGCGACCTCGCCCCCGCCCTGACGGCGGACGCCATGGAGGCGGCCCGCGCGGAGGGCCGCATCGCCTCCCTCAAGGGCGCCGAGGGCGGCCACTCGATCAACAACTCCCTCGCCACCCTGCGCGCCCTGCACACCCTCGGCGTGCGCTACATGACGCTCACCCACAACGACAACAACGACTGGGCGGACTCGGCGACCGACGCGCCCGGCGTCGGCGGGCTCTCCGCCTTCGGCCGGCAGGTCGTCCGCGAGATGAACCGCTGCGGCATGCTGGTGGACCTCTCGCACGTCGCCGCCACCACCATGCGGGACGCGCTCGACGCCTCCGCGGCGCCGGTGATCTTCTCGCACTCCTCGGCCCTGGCGGTCTGCGACCACCCGAGGAACGTGCCGGACGACGTCCTGGAGCGGCTCCCCGCCAACGGCGGCGTCGCCATGGCCACCTTCGTGCCCAAGTTCATCCTCCCCGCCGCCGTCGACTGGACCGCGCGGGCCGACGAGAACCTGCGGGCGCACGGCTTCCACCACCTCGACACCACCGCCGAGGCGATGAAGCTGCACCGGGCCTTCGAGGCGGAGAACCCGCGCCCGATCGCCACCGCCGCCACGGTCGCCGACCACCTCGACCACATGCGCGAGGCCGCCGGCATCGACCACATCGGCATCGGCGGGGACTACGACGGCACGGCCTTCACCCCGGCCGGGCTCGACGACGTCGCCGGCTACCCGAACCTGATCGCGGAGCTCCTGCACCGCGGCTGGTCGCACCCGGACCTCGCCAAGCTGACCTGGTCCAACGCGGTCCGCGCGCTCCGCGACGCGGAGGCGGTCTCGCGCGATCTGACGGGCCGTACGGCACCGTCGAACGCGACGATCGAGACGCTGGACTCCCCGGTCTCCCCGGGGGCCTGACGACCCGTACGGGCCGCGCGCGCCTCACCGGACGGCGTACTCCGCCGTGTCCCGCACGGGGCCGCGCGCCTCACCCGGACGGCGTAGTCCGCCGCGCCCCCGCACGGGGCCGGTGGCACGGTGGACGGTACTGCCCCGCCGCATTCGCGGGGCGGTACTGCATCACCGAGTTGGAGTAAGACCATGGCGGACCTGCTAGACGACCATCCCCACCTCTCCACCGTCCCCGCTGCCGCCACCGGCGAGCCAGTCCCTCCCGAGCCGCCCCCACCGCTCGACGAGACCTCCCGCGCCCGCGCCATCCTGGCCGCCCAGCCCGTCACCGAGGGACACACCGAACTGCCCCGGTCCCTCGACCCCGAGGACCTCCCGCCCGTCCGGGCGGCGGAGGCCGGAGCCCAGTTCTGGTCGCTCCACGTCGACACCGACGAGGGGGTCGTCGGGACCCTGCGGCGCATCGACGCCGTCCGTGCGCTCGTCGCCTCCTGCCCGGAGGACCTGCGTCTCGCGCACACCACCTCCGAGATGGCCCACGCCCTCAACTGCGGCCGGGTCGCCGCTCTGCTCGGCCCGGTCAGCTGGACGGCGCTCGGCGGTTCCGCGGCAACCCTGCGGGCCTACCACGCCCTGGGCGTACGGGCCGTGAACCTCACCCGCTTCGACCGCTTCGCCCGCGAGGCGGTACGGGAGATGAACCGCATCGGCCTGGCCGTGGACCTCTCCGGAGCCGACCAGGACACGGTCCGCCGCACCCTCGCGGTCACCCGCGCGCCCGCCCTGCTGACCCGGGCGGCCCCGGAGGGCCTGCCCGACGACGTCCTCGGCCTCCTCGGCGAGAACGGCGCCGTCCTCATGGTCACGGTGACCGACGACCCGGCCGCCGTCGCCGACGTCCTCGACCGGGTGCGGGCGGAGGCCGGCCCGCACTGCGTCGGCGTCTCCCACACCACCGCCCCGGCCCTCGGCCACGTCCCGCTCTTCGCGGAGCTGCTCCGCCGGGACTGGCCGGCCCAGGAGCTGGTCGGCCTCGCGCACGGCAACCTGACGCGGGCGCTGCGGGAGACGGAGTTCCTGGCGCGCACGAACCGCATCAGGCCGGCGGCGGCCTGACCGGCCTGACCGGGCGGGGGCGCCGAAAGGCGCCCCCCCACCCCTCTAGGCCCGCGGCTCAGGCGCGGGGCCTGCCCATCGCCCGGTACGTCCAGCCGGCCGCCCGCCAGCGCTCCGCGTCCAGCGCGTTGCGGCCGTCGAGGATCACCGGCGACGAGACCACCCCGGCGAGCTCCGCCGGGTCGAGCTCACGGAACTCGCGCCACTCGGTCAGGTGCAGCACCACATCCGCGCCGCGCACCGCCTCGCGCGCCGAGTCCGCGTATCCCAGGGTCGGGAAGACGCGCCGGGCGTTGTCCATGCCCTTCGGGTCGTAGACGGTCACCTGGCCGCCCTGGAGGTGTATCTGGCCGGCGACGTTCAGGGCGGGGGAGTCGCGGACGTCGTCCGAGTCGGGCTTGAAGGTGGCGCCGAGGACGGCGACCCGGCGGCCGAGGAAGGAGTTCCCGCCGAGGACCTCCCGCGTCATCTCCACCATCTGGCCGCGCCGCCGCATGTTGATCGAGTCGATCTCGCGCAGGAAGGTCAGCGCCTGGTCGGCGCCCAGCTCACCGGCGCGGGCCATGAAGGCCCGGATGTCCTTGGGCAGGCAGCCGCCGCCGAAGCCGATGCCGGCCCGCAGGAACTTGGCGCCGATCCGGTCGTCGTGGCCGATGGCCTCGGCCAGCTTGGCGACGTCGCCGCCGGCCGCCTCGCAGACCTCGGCCATCGCGTTGATGAAGGAGATCTTCGTGGCGAGGAAGGAGTTCGCGGCCGTCTTGACCAGCTCGGCCGTCGGGAAGTCGGTCACCACGAACGGCGAGCCCGCGCCGACCGGGACGGCGTACACCTCGCGCAGCACCTTCTCGGCCCGCTCACTCCGGACGCCGACGACGATCCGGTCCGGGCTCAGGGTGTCCTGCACGGCGAAGCCCTCCCGCAGGAACTCGGGGTTCCAGGCGAGTTCGACGCCCTCCGGCAGCACGCCCGCGAGCCGCTCGGCCGAACCGACGGGCACGGTCGACTTGCCGACGACCAGGGCCCCTTCGCGTACGACCCCGGCGAGGGAGGTGAAGGCGGCGTCCACGTAGCTCATGTCACAGGCGTACTCGCCGTGCTTCTGCGGGGTGTTCACGCAGACGAAGTGGACGTCGCCGAAGGCGCCGACCTCCTCCCAGGAGGTGGTGAAGCGCAGCCGCCCGCTCGATCCCTCGATGCCGGCGACGTGCTTCGCGAGGAGTTCCTCCAGGCCCGGTTCGTACATCGGGACCCGGCCGGAGGACAGCAGCTCGATCTTCTCGGGGACGACGTCGAGCCCCAGGACCTCGAAGCCGAGTTCCGCCATGGCCGCGGCGTGGGTGGCGCCGAGGTAGCCGGTACCGATCACGGTGATCTTCAGGGCCATGCGGGTCTCCAGTGAACGTCGGGCGGAATGCCCGCCCGAGCATAGTCGTGCACTGGTCGGAGGCTGGGGCACGCCCTACCCTTTGGGTTACTTAACGGTAGTTAGCAAGCGTGGGAGTGACTGACGGTGGCGTCGAAGAAGAACGAGACATCTGCTGATTTCGACCTGTATCGGCCCTCCGAGGAGCACGACATGCTCCGGGAGTCGGTCCGTGCTCTCGCGGAGGCGAAGATCGTGCCGTTCGCCGCGGCGGTGGACGAGGAGGGCCGGTTCCCGCAGGAGGCGCTGGACGCGCTGGTCGCCAACGACCTGCACGCCGTGCACGTGCCCGAGGCCTACGGCGGCGCGGGCGCGGACGCGCTGGCCACGGTGATCGTGATCGAGGAGGTCGCCCGCGCGTGCGGTTCCTCCTCCCTGATCCC
>NZ_JBEOXR010000095.1:0-14354 GCF_040296665.1 Streptomyces sp. NPDC002057 | reverse complement strand
GTCCTCAGCCGATGCCAGGCGGCGACGAGCAGGAGATCGACGGAGATCGGGTAGGCGGGCGCGGGCCGGCGGGGCGGCCTCGGGGGCCTCCTCCACGACGGCCTCGGCGACCGGCTCCGCGGCGGGCGCGGTCTCGGCGGGCTCCTCGGCGACGACCGGGGAGGTCACCGGCGAGGTGGCCTTGCGGGTGGCGCGGCGGCGCGGGCGGGCGGGGGCGGCCTCGGGGGCCTCCTCGACGGCCTCGGCCGCGACGGTCTCCACGACCGGCTCCGGGCTCTCCGCCACGGGGGCGGTCTCCGGCGCGGGCGCGGTGGCCTTGCGGGTGGCCCGGCGGCGGGTGCGCGGCGCGGGGGCTGCCTCGGTCTCGGCCGGGGCGGCCTCCACGGCCGGCGTGTCGACGGCCGGGACCTCCGCGGTCGCGGTGGCCTCGGCGGCCGTGCCCGTCACCGGCGGACCGGCGGGGCGGGAAGCGGCGCGGCGCCTGCGGCGCGGCGGCAGCTTGTCACCGGGGGCGTTGGTGTCTTCGTTGGACTCGAGCATGCGGGGTTCTCCCGTCACGCTCCCGGGCGCCGCGTCTGGTTCCGGTCCGGCGGCACGGTCGCGCCTGGGGCGCGGTGCCGCCGTCCGGGGCGCGGGCGCCGCACGGGAGCTCTATGTCTGGCTCGCCGGTTCCGTACGCCCTTGTGCGGACGGCCTGGCGAAAGTCTCCTGGTCAGTGCGCTGCCCGACCCAGGTGGCTCCCGAGTACGAGGGCTGCGCTACAACGACCGCTCCCTACGCGGTGCCGTCACCCGGCGCCGTCGCTGAGGCGGTCGCGGCGGCCGTGGTAGATGCGGCCGTGACTGCCTCGCGGTCGGGCGCGAGCGGGTCGGTCACCGTGCCGGACTCCTCGTCGAAGAGCCCCTGCGCCAGCCTGGTCACCGCTGCGGGGACCGGCGGCGCCAGGTCGGCCACAGCTCGGAGACCGGACAGGACGTCGTCGGGTCGCACGGCAGGTGTCACGTGCCGAACAACCAGCCGCAGTATCGCACAGGCGCTGTCCAGCGGCCTATCACCCTGGGGATCACCCTGGGGAGGGGTCGCCGTCAGCTCGGTGACCGCGGAGCGCGCGTCGAAGGTGCGGACGCCGTTCTTGGTCTTGCGCTGTACTTCCACGGTCTCGGCCGCGAGAAACGTCTCGGCGGCCTTCGCGGCCTCCTCGACGGTGACGCCTTCGAGGCGCAGCTCCCACACGGAGGCGGTGAGCCGGTCGGCGAGGCCCGAGGTGCGGGCCTCGACGGCGTCGGTGATGTCGAGGCCGGCCGGGAGGGACTCGTCGAGCAGGGCCCGGAGGGTCTCCGGGTCGCGCGTCGCGGTGAGGGCGATCTCCAGGTACTCGGCCTCGGAGCCCGTACCCGTCGGGGCGGCGTTGGCGTACGACACCTTGGGGTGCGGGGTGAAGCCGGCCGAGTACGCCATGGGCACCTCGGCACGGCGCAGGGCACGCTCGAACGCGCGCTGGAAGTCACGGTGGCTGGTGAACCGGAGGCGGCCGCGCTTGGTGTAGCGCAGTCGGATGCGCTGCACCGCCGGTGCGGGCGGCGGGCCTTCGGGCTGTCGCTTGCCCAGTGGTTCTTCTCCTCGGTGCGGGGCGGCGCGGGTGGCGCCGTCCACGAGATGTACGGGTCGCCCTGGGGGTCCCGCCCGGTTCACCCCCGCTTTCGCAGGGAGATCTCGGGTGCGGGCGCCGCGCCGGGGACGTTCGTTGTACTACCCAGAGTACGCGCCCGGGCCACGTCCGGTTCCCCGGGCCGGTCCGTCCGGGCTCCGCCGACCAGGGCACGCCAGGTGTCCCGGCGGGCCTGCCGCACGGCGGCGCGGGCCGAGGCGAGCGCCTCGCGGGCCGCCCGGCCCGCTCCGGCGAGCGTCTCCCGCGCCACACGGCCCGCCGTGACGGCGGCGCGGCGGGCCGGGACCCAGACGGCGTCGCGGATCCAGTGCCCGACGGGTGCGCAGACGCTCCGCCAGAACCAGGACAGGGGCCGCCCCACCAGGGTCCACGCCACCCACTTCACCGCGCGTCCGACGGCCCGCGACACGAATCCGGCGACGCGCCAGCAGACGGCGAGCGCGTCCCGGATCTCGCGCGCGACCGGCACGAGGACCCGGTTCCAGAGCCATCCGAGGGGGACCACGATCCCGTACCGGACGAGCGGGACGAGCACATACCTCCAGAGGCCCACCCACGGCCACACGAACACGGCCCCGGCCAGCCATCCCGCGCCGACGGCAAGACCCCGTCCCAGCCGGGGCAGGAGCCACCCGAGGCCCTGCCCGACCGGGTTCAGCACGTACCGGTCGAACCAGAGGACCGGGACGACGACGCCGTACCGCAGCAGTGGCACCAGGACGTACCGGAAGAGCGCGGCGACCGGTACGAACACGCCCTTCTCCAGGAGGAAGAGGAGCCCGGTGCCGAGCGGGGAGAGGACCCGGCGGTACAGCCAGACGGCGGGTGCGGCGACGCCGTACCGGCAGATCGGCACGACCGCGTACCGCCAGAGGCCCACCCACGGCCACACGAACACGGCCCTGGCCAGCCATCCGGTCCCGGTCGCCAGGCCCCGTCCCAGCCGGGGCAGAAGCCACCCGAGCCCCGCCCCCACCGCGGTGAGGGCCCGGGCCAGGCCTCGGCCGGTCGGGCGCAGCACCGTGCGGTGGAGCCAACCGGCCGGCACGGCGATCCCGTACCGGGCGACGGGCACGACCACGTACCACCAGAGCCCCACCCACGGCCACACGAAGAGGGCGTTCCCGAGGAAGCGGCCGAGGACCGCGAGCCCGCGGCCGGCCGGGGCGAGCACGGACCGGTACAGCCATCGCGCGGGACGGGCCACCAGGTGGTGGAAGAGCAGCCCGAGACCCCTCCCCACCCTGACGAGCACCCAGGTGAGGCCCTGGTTCAGCCCGTTGAGCACCAGGGCGAGGCCGCGGCCCGTCGGGCGGAGGACCGCGCGGTCGAGGAGGTGGGCCGTGGCCGTGAGGACGTCCCAGACCATGCGGATCGGGAGGACGACGACCAGCACGACGATCCGGATCGGGACGCGGATCAGCGCGGGCGGCGGCGGATTCTCCATGCTCATGCCGGAAATGACGCGACGGCCCGGCGGAGGGTTTCCCCTCGCGCCGGGCCGTCGCCGGAGTGTTACCCGATCGGACCTACTTCACGACCGACAGCGGCAGCAGCTTCTTGCCGGTGGGGCCGATCTGGATCTGGGTGTCCATCTGCGGGCAGACGCCGCAGTCGAAGCACGGGGTCCAGCGGCAGTCCTCGACCTCGGTCTCGTCGAGGGAGTCCTGCCAGTCCTCCCAGAGCCAGTCCTTGTCGAGACCGGAGTCCAGGTGGTCCCAGGGCAGGACCTCCTCGTAGGTGCGCTCGCGGGTCGTGTACCAGGCGACGTCCACGCCGAACTCGGGGAGCGTCTTCTCCGCGCACGCCATCCAGCGGTCGTACGAGAAGTGCTCGCGCCAGCCGTCGAAGCGGCCGCCGTCCTCGTACACCGCGCGGATGACCGCGCCGATGCGGCGGTCGCCGCGCGAGAGGAGGCCCTCGACGATGCCGGGCTTGCCGTCGTGGTAGCGGAAGCCGATCGAGCGGCCGTACTTCTTGTCGCCGCGGATCTTGTCGCGGAGCTTGCGCAGCCGCTCGTCCGTCTCCTCGGCCGACAGCTGCGGGGCCCACTGGAAGGGGGTGTGCGGCTTGGGGACGAAGCCGCCGATGGAGACGGTGCAGCGGATGTCGTTCTGGCCGGAGACCTTGCGGCCCTCGGCGATCACGTTCATCGCCATGTCGGCGATCTGGAGGACGTCCTCGTCGGTCTCCGTCGGCAGGCCGCACATGAAGTACAGCTTCACCTGGCGCCAGCCGTTGCCGTACGCGGTGGAGACGGTCCGGATGAGGTCCTCCTCCGAGACCATCTTGTTGATGACCTTGCGCATGCGCTCGGAGCCGCCCTCGGGGGCGAAGGTGAGGCCGGAGCGACGACCGTTCCTGGTCAGCTCGTTGGCCAGGTCCACGTTGAACGCGTCGACCCGGGTGGACGGCAGCGACAGGCCGACCTTGTCCTCCGTGTACCGGTCGGCGAGGCCCTTGGCGATGTCACCGATCTCGGTGTGGTCCGCCGAGGAGAGGGAGAGGAGGCCGACCTCCTCGAAGCCCGTCGCCTTGAGACCCTTCTCGACCATCTCGCCGATGCCGGTGATGCTTCGCTCCCGCACGGGGCGCGTGATCATGCCGGCCTGGCAGAAACGGCAGCCGCGGGTGCAGCCGCGGAAGATCTCGACGGACATGCGCTCGTGGACGGTCTCCGCGAGCGGCACGAGGGGCTGCTTCGGGTACGGCCACTCGTCGAGGTCCATGACGGTGTGCTTGGAGACGCGCCACGGCACACCGGACCTGTTGGGCACGACACGGCCGATGCGGCCGTCCGGCAGGTACTCGACGTCGTAGAAGCGCGGGATGTACACCGAGCCCGTCCTCGCGAGGCGGAAGAGGACCTCCTCGCGGCCGCCCGGCCGGCCCTCGGCCTTCCAGGCGCGGATGATCTCGGTCATGTCGAGGACGGCCTGCTCGCCGTCGCCGATGACGGCCGCGTCGATGAACTCCGCGATCGGCTCGGGGTTGAAGGCCGCGTGGCCGCCCGCGAGGACGATCGGGTGGTCGACGGTCCGGTCCTTCGCCTCCAGCGGGATGCCGGCCAGGTCGAGGGCGGTGAGCATGTTCGTGTAGCCGAGCTCCGTGGAGAAGCTCAGGCCGAAGACGTCGAAGGCGCCGACGGGCCGGTGGCTGTCGACGGTGAACTGCGGGACCTTGTGCTCCCGCATCAGCTCTTCGAGGTCCGGCCAGACGCTGTAGGTGCGCTCGGCGAGGACGCCCTCCCGCTCGTTCAGCACCTCGTAGAGGATCATGACGCCCTGGTTGGGCAGACCGACCTCGTAGGCGTCCGGGTACATCAGCGCCCAGCGGACATCGGCGGACTCCCACGGCTTCACCGTGGAGTTCAGCTCTCCACCGACGTACTGAATCGGCTTCTGCACGTGCGGGAGCAGAGCTTCGAGCTGCGGGAAGACAGACTCGGCAGCAGACATCTCGAACCTTCGTGAGCTGGCAGGGGGGCGACTCTCAAGCGTACCCCGGTGCTCAGCGCGTCAGAGCCGCCCTGAGTTCCGGGGCCGAGGCCCTGGCCCAGACCCCGGGCAGCGCGCGTTCGGCGGCCTGGGCCGCGGCCTCCTCGTGTCCGTAGAGAAGTCCCCAGGTGAAGGCGGATTCGCCGACCCCGTGGGCCTGGATCCCCAGTTCGCGCAGGGCCTCGCGGGCGACGACGGCGTCCTGGTGCTCACCGAGCAGGGACTGGACGGCCTTCACCCGTTTCGCCAGCTTCTTGGCGGGTCCGCCGAGGGTGGGGCGGGCGGCCTCGGCCGCGTAGCGGGCACGCTTGGCGGCCTTGCGGGCCTCGTGGAGGGCGAGGTCGCGCTCGTGGCCGGGGTCGAGCGAGTGGGCGTGCTCGATGCGGGCGGCGAGCCGGTCGAGGTCCTTGCGGACGGCGTGGGCGAGGACCTCGGGGGCCTCGCGGCCGGCGTCCTCGCGGAAGGGCGGGTCCGTGAGGAGCGCGTCGAGGGCGCCGAGGAGGGCGAGGTGGCGGTCGGAGTCGAGGGCGGCGAGGGCCTGGCGGCGGGCGCGCCGGCCGAGGGCGGCGTCCCGGCGGCGCAGCCGGGCCTTGACCGGGCCGAGGACGAGGGCGGCGGGCAGGTCCCTGACGCGGGCGCGCAGCCGTTCGTCGAGGACTTCCTCGTCGCGGGCGACGCCGAGCTCCCCGGCGAGCCACTTCAGCTCCTCGCCCAGGGGGTCGGTGACCTTCCGGTCGAGGACGCGCCGGTGGGTCTTGAAGGCGCTGCGCAGACGGCGGCAGGCGACCCGCAGCTGGTGCACGGAGTCGGGCAGGTCGCGCCGGACGGCGGGGTCGTACGCGACGATCGCCTCGACCTGCTCGCGTACGTAGGCGAGGACGGCGGCTCCGGCGGTGCCGGGCTTCCCCGGGGCGGGCGGGGCCGCGGGGCCGCTGCCCGTCTCGGCGAGGGCCCTGGCCAGTTTGGAGGCGGAAGCGGAGGGCCGGATCCCGGCCTTCCTGAGCCGCTTCTCGACGGCGTCGAGGATCGCCGGGTCGGCGTCGTCGGCGAGCTCGACCTCGATCTCGGTCCAGCCGGCGGAGCCCTCGTCCGTCAGGCGTTCGGCGTGGACGGTGTCCACGGAGAGTTCGGCCAGGAGGGTGCCCGCGTCGTCGCGGAGGTGGCGGACGTCCCGCTCCGAGCGGAGGCGGACGACGGGGACGACCTCGCCGTCCCGGACGCGGGAACGCAGGAGCCCCGCCAGGGAACGCGGGAGCGTGTCCGAGAGCGGGGCCCTGATCTCGTCGCGGATGCCGGAGGCGACGGGGAACTTCAGGTGCCAGCCGGCGTCCTGGCCGCCGGTGCGGCGCCGCAGGGTGAGCGCGTCCGCGGCAAGCCGCAGGTCGGGGGTGTCGTAGTAGACGGCGTCGAGTTCGGTGACGCCCTCGTCGGTGACCGAGGCCACCCCGGCCGCCCGGGTCAGATCCGGGAGGCCGGTGTCGGTGCCGGCCTCGTACTTCCGCTCGATCTCGCGCTTCGTGTCCGCCATGAATCGAATCTAGACGGGAAGTGAACGCGGCGGGAGTGGGCCTAGGGGGTGTCTCGTCGGTCAGGCTGGGCTCCGGCCTGACCGACAAGACACCCTCTCAGGCCGTCATCGGCCGTTGGGCCTTGATCGACTGGAGCAGTCCGATCGCCACCCACACCGCGAACATCGACGATCCGCCGTACGAGACGAACGGCAGCGGCAGACCGGCCACCGGCATGATGCCGAGCGTCATGCCGATGTTCTCGAAGGCCTGGAAGGCGAACCAGGCGATGATCCCGGCCGCGACGACCGTGCCGTAGAGCTCGGTGGTCTCGCGGGCGATCCGGCAGGCCCGCCAGAGGACGACGCCGAGGAGGACGAGGATCAGGCCGGCGCCGACGAAGCCCAGCTCCTCCCCCGCGACGGTGAAGATGAAGTCGGTCTGCTGCTCCGGCACGAACTGGCCGCTGGTCTGGTGCCCCTGGAACAGGCCCGCGCCGTACAGGCCGCCGGAGCCGATCGCGATGCGGGCCTGGTTGGTGTTGTAGCCGACGCCGGCCGGGTCGAGCTCGGGGTTGGCGAAGGCCGCGAAGCGGTTGATCTGGTACTCGTCGAGCATGCCGAGCGTGGTGACCAGGACCGCGCCGAGGACGCCCGCGCCGATGAGGCCGAGGACCCAGCGGTTGGAGGCGCCGGAGGCGAGCAGCACACCGAGCACGATGACCGCCATGACCATGACCGAGCCGAGGTCGGGCATCAGCATGACGATGCCCATGGGGAGGGCCGCCAGGGTGAGGGCCTTGGCCACGGTGCGGTGGTCGGGGTGGAGCTGGTCGCCGGCGTCGACCTTCGCGGCGAGCAGCATCGCCATGACCAGGATGATCGTGATCTTCACGAACTCGCTGGGCTGGAGGGAGAAGCCGCCGCCGACGACGATCCACGCGTGGGCGCCGTTGATGGTGGCGCCGAGCGGGGTGAGGACGGCGAGGATCAGCACGATCGAGAGGCCGTAGAGGACCGGGACCGCGCCGCGCAGGGTGCGGTGGCCGAGCCAGATCGTGCCGATCATCAGCGCGACGCCGATGCCGGTGTTGAGCACGTGCCGGAAGAGGAAGTAGTACGGGTCGCCCTGGTTGAGCTCGGTCCGGCCGCGGGTGGCGGACCAGACGAGCAGCGCCCCGATGAAGGAGAGCGCGAGCGCCGCAAGCAGGATCGGCCAGTCGAGCCGGCGCAGCACGGAGTCACGGGCGGTGAGCCGTGCGACCGGCCCGCGGTCGGGTGCGTAGCGGGATACGGAGAAGCTCGTGCGGGTCGTCATCGTGTCAGTCCCTCAGGTGGGGAGGCGGGCCCGCGAGCGGCGGTGCTCCGCCGTCCTTCTCGGCGGGGTCGACCAACTGCGACGCGGGGTCGTACGGCTTGATCGCGGGGGCGTCGATGGTGCCGTCGGCGTTGACCTTCGGCAGGGCCTTCTGCGGCTTCGGCAGCAGGGCCCGCTTGAGGTCCTGGTTGCCCGCGTCGTCGAGGCCGTAGAGGGCGTCGTAGATGTTGCGCACGGCGGGGCCGGAGGCTCCGGAGCCGGTGCCGCCCTGGGAGATCGTCATGACGATCGTGAAGTCGTCGCTGTAGGTCGCCAGCCACGAGGTGGTCTGCTTGCCGTAGACCTGGGCGGTTCCGGTCTTGGCCCGCAGCGGGATCTTGTCCTGGGGCCAGCCGCCGAACCGCCAGGCGGCGGTGCCGCCGGGCTCGACGACGGAGCGCAGGCCCTTGTCGAGGTCGCGGATCGTCTGGGCGCCGACCGGCAGCCTGCCGTGGGGCTTGGGCTTGATCTCCCGGATCGTCTTGCCGTCCGGGCTGATCACGGCCTTGCCGACGGTGGGGTCGTAGAGGGTGCCGCCGTTGCTGATGGCGGAGTAGGCGGTGGCCATCTGGATGGGGGTGACGAGGACGTCGCCCTGGCCGATGGCGAAGTTGATGCTGTCGTAGGCCTTCAGCTGGTTGCCTTCGAGGCAGCTCTCGTAGGCGATCTGCTCGACGTAGGTGCCGCCCTTCTTGCCCTGCTTGCACCAGGAGTCCTTGTTCGCCTCCCAGAAGTTCTGCTTCCACTTGCGGTCGGGGATCCGGCCGGTGACCTCGTTCGGCAGGTCGATGCCGGTCTCGGAGCCGAGTCCGAAGTCGCGGGCGGTCGTGTAGAACCAGTCGTGGGCGTCCTTCTTCGCCTTGACCCCGCCGTCGCGCTGCCACTCCTTGTGGCCCAGCGCGTAGAAGACGGTGTTGCAGGAGAACTTGAGGGCGTCCCCGAGGGTGATGGGGCCGTGGCCCTGGGACTCGAAGTTGGCGAAGCTGCGGCTGCCGAGACTGTAGGAGCTGCTGCAGTTGTACTTGTCGTCGAAGGCGTAGCCGGCGCGCACGGCGGCGCTGGCCGACACCACCTTGAAGATGGAGCCCGCGGGGGCCTGGCCCTGGATGGCCCGGTTGAGCAGCGGGTAGTTGGAGCTCTTGCTGGTCAGTGCCGAGTAGTCCTTGCCGGAGATGCCGCCGACCCAGGCGTTGGGGTCGTAGTCGGGCTGGGAGGCCATCGCGACGACGCGGCCGGTCTTGGTCTCCATGACGACGACGGCGCCCGAGTCGGCCTCGTACTTGCGGCCGGTGATCTTGTCGGTCTCGCCGCGGACGGCCTTCATCGCCGCGTTGAGCTCGTACTCGGCGACGGCCTGGACCCGGGCGTCGATGCTGGTGATGAGGGTGGAGCCGGCCACGCCCGGGTCGGACTTCGTCTGCCCCATGACGCGACCGAGGTTGTCCACCTCGTAGCGGGTGACGCCTGCCTTGCCGCGCAGCTCCTTGTCGTAGGTGCGCTCGATGCCGGAGCGGCCGACCTGGTCGGAGCGGAGGAACGGCGAGTCGGTGTCCTTGGCCTTCTCGATCTCCCCGTCGGTGACGGGCGAGAGGTAGCCGAGCACCTGCGCGGTGCGGGCCTTGCCGGGCGCGGCATAGCGGCGGACGGCGGTGGGTTCGGCGGTGATGCCGGGGAAGTCCTCGGAGCTCTCACGGATCGTCAGCGCCTGCTGGGTGGTCGCCTCGTCGGTGACCGGGATCGGCTGGTAGGGCGAACCGTTCCAGCAGGGCTTCGGGGTCTTGGAGTCGCAGAGCCGGATCTTGTTGATGACCTCGTCGGGCTTCATGTCGAGGACGCCGGCGAGCCGGGTCAGGACGGTCTTGCCCCGGTCCTTCATCTTCATCAGCTCGGTGCGGGACGCGGAGACCACGAGCCGGGTCTCGTTGTCGGCGAGCGGGACGCCGCGGGCGTCGAGGACGGAGCCGCGCACGGCGGGCTGCACGACCTGCTGGACGTGGTTGTTCTTCGCCTCGTCCGTGTACTCCTTGCCGTTGCGGATCTGGAGGTACCAGAGCCGGCCCCCCAGGGTCAGCAGCAGGGAGAAGACGAGGATCTGGATGACGACGAGCCGGATCTGGACCCGTGGGGTCCGCCCTGTCTCGGGGATGTTGCTCATACCGCCGGTGCCCCCTCGGTCACAGTCGCTTGACTCCCTTGATGCGTCCGGCCCGTGAGGCGCGGCTCCGGGCTGCCTTCACCCGCAGGCCGCCGCGCTGGGTCCCGATCCTCAGGCCGGTGCCGGAGGAGAGCCAGCCGGAGGCGACGTCGGCGCCGTTGCCCCCGCCGGCGTCGGCGAGCGGATCGTTCTCCGCGCGTCTGGCCAGGGCCATGATGAGCGGCACCGTGAACGGGGCGAGGAGCAGGTCGTACACGGCCGCCGTGAAGAGCAGGAATCCCAGGCCGACATGGCGGGCCGCGGTGTCGCCGACGAGGGCGCCCACGCCCGCGTACAGCAGGGTGGAGCCGACCGCGGCCGCGACGACGACGGCCATGGGGCCGGTCGCGGAGGTGAGCCGGCCGTTCTCCGGGCGGGCCAGGCCGACGAGGTAGCCGATGACGCAGAGCACGAGGGCGTAGCGGCCGGCGGCGTGGTCGGCGGGCGGCGCCAGGTCGGCGAGGAGCCCGGCGCTGAAGCCGATGAGGGAACCGCTGACGGGTCCGTGGACGAGGGCGAGGCCGACGACGGTGAGGAGGACCAGGTCGGGGACGGCGCCGGGGAGCTGGAGGCGCGCGAGCACGGAGACCTGGACGACCAGGGCCACCACGATCAGGGTGGCGGAGAGGAGGATGCGGTTGAACTTCACGGTGTCGCGTCCCCCTGGTCCTGGTTCTGGCCTTGGTTCTGGTTCTGGCCCTGCCGGTCGGTGGCGTTGCCGTTCTGCCGCTGTCCGTCCGGTGGCGGCGGCGTGGCCGTGACCGTCACGGTCGGCGCGGGCTTGGGCTTCTGCGGAAGCACCATGTCGCGCGGGTCGGAGCCGGGGGCCTGGACGACGACGCCCACGATGTCGAGCTTGGTGAAGCCGACGTACGGGCGGACGTAGATGTTGCGGGTCAGTCCGCCGCCCGCGGGGTCGACGCGGACGACCTCGCCGACCGGGACGCCGGGCACGAAGGGCTTGTCGGCGCGCGAGCCGAAGGTGACGAGCCGGTCGCCGGGCTTCACCTTGGCCTTGCCGTTGAGGAGCTGCACGAGCAGCGGCCCGTCGCCCTGGCCGGTGGCGAAGCCGAGCTCGTCGGACTTCTCCATGCGCGTACCGACGGTGAAGTCGGGGTCGTTGGCGAGGAGCACCGTCGAGGTGGACGGGCCGACGGTGGTGACGCGGCCGACGAGTCCGGAGCCGTTGAGGACGGTCATGTCCCGCTTGATGCCGTCGCGGGCGCCCACGTCGACCGTGACGGTCCAGGAGAAGCCCTGGGCCGCTCCTATGGCGATGACCTGCGCGCCCTTGATGCCGTACTGGCCGGCACCGGCGGTCTTCAGCATGGCGTCGAGTTCGCGCACCCGGTTGCGGTTGCGGTCGTCGCTGCCGAGCTCGGCCTTGAGCTCGGCGTTCTCCTTCTCCAGGGCGGCGATCCGGGTGTGCCTCTCGCCGGAGTCCCGGACCGCGCCTATGGCGTTGCCGATGGGATCGACGGCGGCCGCCACACCGTTCTCGACGGGTCCGAAGACCGCTGCTGCGGCCTGTCGGGCACCGTCGACGGGTGACTCCT
Source organism: Streptomyces sp. NPDC002057 (assembly GCF_040296665.1). Classification (NCBI taxonomy): domain Bacteria; kingdom Bacillati; phylum Actinomycetota; class Actinomycetes; order Kitasatosporales; family Streptomycetaceae; genus Streptomyces; species Streptomyces sp. NPDC002057. The sequence continues at coordinate 2,574 of NZ_JBEOXR010000095.1, read as the reverse complement.
GACCGCCGCGGATGTCCACCGTGATCAGTGCGAACGCGATGGCGATCAGCAGCACCAGGAGCAGCCGGCTCTCTCGTGTGTCCCTCACGTGCGGCGGCCGTGCCTTTCCTCGTGGTTCGGTTCTTCGGCTGTGCGGTTGTGCTCTCGTGGGGCCGTACGGGTGGTACCGGCGGCCGTGGGGCCGTACGGGTGATGCCCTAGCGGCGCGGCTGGGCGTCGAGGACCTGCTGGAGGGCCTCGAACTCCTCCACGCACTTGCCCGATCCGAGCGCCACCGAGTCCAGCGGGTCCTCGGCGATGTGGATCGGCATGCCGGTCTCGCGGCGGAGGCGCTCGTCCAGGCCGCGGAGCAGGGCGCCGCCACCCGTGAGAACGATGCCACGGTCCATGACGTCACCGGAGAGCTCCGGCGGGCACTTGTCGAGGGTGGTCTTCACGGCGTCGACGATCGCGTTGACCGGTTCCTCGATGGCCTTGCGGACCTCGGCCGCGGAGATGACCACGGTCTTGGGGAGACCGGAGACGAGGTCACGGCCGCGGATCTCGGTGTGCTCGTCCTTGTCGAGGTCGTACGCCGAGCCGATGGTGATCTTGATCTGTTCGGCGGTGCGCTCACCGAGGAGGAGCGAGTACTCCTTCTTGATGTGCTGGATGATCGCGTTGTCCAGCTCGTCGCCGGCGACCCGGATCGACTGTGCCGTGACGATTCCGCCGAGGGAGATGACGGCGACCTCGGTGGTGCCGCCGCCGATGTCCACGACCATGTTGCCGGTGGCCTCGTGGACGGGGAGGCCCGAGCCGATGGCCGCCGCCATGGGCTCCTCGATGATGTGCACCTGGCGGGCGCCGGCCTGCGTCGAGGCCTCGATGACGGCGCGGCGCTCCACACCGGTGATGCCGGAGGGCACGCAGACGACGACCCGGGGGCGGGCCAGGTAGCGGCGCTTGTGGATCTTGAGGATGAAGTAGCGGAGCATCCGCTCCGTGATCTCGAAGTCGGCGATCACGCCGTCCTTCAGGGGCCGGACGGCGACGATGTTGCCGGGGGTCCGGCCGATCATCTTCTTCGCCTCGGCGCCGACCGCGAGGATGCCGCCGGTGTTGGTGTTGATGGCGACGACCGACGGCTCGTTGAGGACGATGCCACGCCCCCTGACGTACACCAGCGTGTTGGCAGTCCCGAGGTCGATAGCCATGTCACGGCCGATGAACGACATTGAGTTCCCCTTGTTTCCCATGAGGATGCTTCGGGCCTTCCCCAGCGAGCGTTGACGGCTTCTCAGGCAGGCGAAACGGTGGCTGAAATGGGTGGCTGAAGGTGGTGCGGCGTGGAGTTTTCCATCGTAGTGCCGCCCGCCCGGATACCGCGCGGTGGTCCACCTCTGTACAGGTGACGGTAGGACGCCGCGATCCGTTCCCGGGATCGGCGTTCATATGCCTGGGGGCGACCGAATTCCTTCGGTCGCCCCACAGGGTGCTGCTTTCGGCTGACGCGAGGTCAGTGCGGATCAGACCAGACCCGGGAAGAAGATCTTCAGCTCGCGGAGGGCCGACTCCTCCGAGTCGGAGGCGTGGATCAGGTTCTCCCGGACGATGGTGCCGAAGTCACCGCGGATCGAACCCGGGGCGGCGGCGATCGGGTCGGTCGGACCGGCCAGCTGGCGGACGCCCTCGATGACCCGCTCGCCCTCGACGACGAGCGCGACGACGGGACCGGAGGCCATGAAGCCCATCAGCGGCTCGTAGAAGGGCTTGCCCTTGTGCTCGCCGTAGTGCTGCTCCAGGGTCTCCTGGTCCAGCTCGCGCAGTTCCAGGGCCGCCAGGGTCCAGCCGGCCTTGCGCTCGATACGGCCGATGATCTCGCCGACCAGGCCACGGCGGACGGCGTCGGGCTTGAGCAGGACGAGCGTGCGCTGGCTCACGGGGTGACTCCTTCGGAAAAGCGGTGTGCGGGACCTCCGAGGCTACAGGTCCCGCACGTGCCTCGATTACGCAGCGTCAGGCCCTGCCGAAGCCCCTGCGGGGTGCTCCTCGGCCCAGCGCGCCTTGATGTCGTCGATCCGTCGCCCGTAGTGCACGGAGGCCCACCACAGGCCGGCGAAGACCGCGCCGAGGAAGAACATCGTCGGCACGACGAAGCCGCTCAGGACGAGGCCGATCTGGAGGGCCCAGCCGAGCTGCACCCCGCCGGGACGGGTGACCATCCCGCAGAGCAGCACCGAGAGGACCATGGCGACGCCGCAGACCCACCACACGGTGGACATGGCGAGGCTGTCGTCCTTCATGGCGACGAGCCCGGCGAAGCCGATCACGAAGAACTCGCCGATCAGCGTCGAGGAACAGAGGGTACGCATCGGGTTCAGCCCCTTCGCAGCAGCAGCCGGGCGTCGCCGACCGTGAAGATCGAACCGGTCACCAGGACACCCGCGCCGCCGTACTCGGCCTCTTCCTCCGCGAGGGTGATGGCCGCCTCGATGGCGTCGTCGAGCCGCGGCTCGACCGCCCCCCCCGCCACGCCGCAAACCACCCCCCCGACGGCGGCGCGCGGGTGGACCGCGGGGGGCCCGGGGGGTG
>NZ_JBEOXR010000094.1:0-16658 GCF_040296665.1 Streptomyces sp. NPDC002057 | reverse complement strand
CGCCCCCGGGGGGCGCCGGGTCCGCCCCCTCACTCCGCGCCCCGGGGCTCCGGGGCGGTGCGCCGGTGGCGGGCGTAGAGCCGGCCGACGGGCTCGCCGCTCAGGCCGTGCAGCACGATGCTGACCATCACGGTGATCACCATCACCCGGGAGATGAAGTCGCCGCCGCCCGCGGCGGGCAGTTCGATCGCCGCGAGGAGACCGAAGACCACCGAGGTCACGCCCCGGGGCCCCATCCACCCCAGGAACAGCCGGTCGGACAGGGACAGATCCGTCCCGACGAGCGCGAGCAGCACGGGCACCAGGCGCACCAGGGTGACGGCGAGGAGGGCGTACAGGACGACGGAGAGGTGGAAGCCGTCCCAGAACTCGTCGCCGACCAGTTGGCCGAAGAGGAACCACAGGCCGAGCGTCAGCAGGGTGACCAGGTCGTCGGTCATCGTCACGGTGCCCTCCGGGAGGTGCCGCAGCGCCGGGGCGACGCAGACACCGGCGACGAAGGAGGCGATGAAGCCGTTGCCGCCCAGTGCCCCTGCCAGGGTGTACGCGGCGATGGGCACGCTCAGCACCGCGAGCCTGGTCGCGGCGGGCAGCGTCCAGCCCCTCGCCCACGAACGGCGCAGCACCCGGCCGGCCCCCCAGCCGACGAACGCCCCGGCGCCGACGGCCCAGCCCGCCGCGCCGACGGCGTCGAGGAGGGCCTCGGCGTAGTCGTCGCCCGGTGTGTGGGACTGGGCCGCGGCCGCGACGCAGAGCAGGAACACGGGCGAGACGATGCCGTCGCTCAGGCCGCCCTCGACGTTGAGCACCTCCCGGAGACGCGCCGGGATCCGCCGGTCCCGTACGACGGCCGCGGCGGGCGCCAGATCGAGGGGGACGACGACGGTCGCCAGCGCCGCCAGGACCCATCCGGGCCGGTCGGGGAAGAAGACGAGCGCGGCCAGGAACGCGGCGACCAGGGTCAGCGGCAGCGCGAGGCCCAGGAGACGGGCGACGACCCGCCGCTCCCGCCGGATGACCCCCGCCGGAACCTCGGTCGCGTCGACGAAGAGGAGCAGGGCGAGGACGACCTCCACCGAGCGTTCGAAGCCGGCCAGGTCGCCGAGGTCGAAGACGAGCGGCGGGTCCGAGCCACTGGTGAGGGCGAGGCCCGCCCCCATCATGGCGATCGGCGCGGTGATGCTCCACAGCGCGAGCCGGCGCGACAGGACGCACCAGGTGAACAGAATGCCCGCGATGACGGTGACGGCAAGCAAGACCAACCGCGCTTTCGGAGGGTTCCCGGAAAGACGCAGCCTAGGACGCGTGCCGCGCCTGCCCGTGCGAGCACGCCGACAGCGGCCCTTCCCCTCACCCCCGACGCCACCGCTGCCCCGGCCCTCCCAGGGGGGAGGCCGGGGCCCGGGGTGCGTCAGACCAGGTGCACCGGCAGGTCGAACAGGTCGTTCTGCGTGACGACCGGCTTGTTGCGGAGCTCCTCGCGCGGCACCGCGAGACGGAGCTCCGGGAAGCGCGCGTACAGCGCGGGCAGGGCCACCGCCGCCTCCAGGCGGGACAGCGCCGCTCCCGGGCAGACGTGCGGGCCGTGGCCGAAGGCGATGTGACGGTTCGGCGTGCGGGTCACGTCGAACGCGCCCGCGCTCGGGCCGTGCTGGTCCTCGTCGCGGCCGATCGCGCCGAACGACACGATCAGGGCGTCGCCCTTGGGCAGGATCCGGTCGCCGACCTCGATGTCCTCGGCCGCGAACCGGATCAGCACGTGCGAGGTCGGGGTCGACCAGCGCAGGGTCTCCTCGACGACGTTCTCCCACGGCACCTCGCCCTTGAGCACGAGGGCGCGCTGCTCGGGGTGGGTCTCCAGGGCGACGACGGCGTTGACGATGAGGCTGATCGTCGTCTCGTGGCCCGCCGCGACCATCAGCTGGAGGGTGTTGGTGATCTCCTCCGTGCTGAGCCGGTCGTCGTCCTCGGCGGCCTCGATCAGGGCGCTGGTGAGGTCGTCGCCCGGGTTCTCCTTCTTGCCCGCCACGATCCCGGCGAACAGGGTGCCCAGGTCCGCCATCATCTGCGGCACCTCCTCGGGCGGGGTCTGCGTCGAGAAGAACTTGTCGAACAGGGCCTTCATCCGGGGATGGTCGGCCTTGTCGACACCCATCAGCTCGCTGACCACGTTCATCGGCAGCGGGTAGGCGAACTCCGCCTTCAGGTCGACGACCTCGCCCGCCGGCCGCTCCGCGAGGCGGTCGAGCATCGACTCGGTGAGGGCCTCGATGCCCGCGCGCAGCCGGTCCACCCGGCGCGCGGTCAGCGCCTGCGCGACCAGGGTGCGCAGCCGCCGGTGCTCGTCGCCGTCGACGGTCAGCATGGACCTGCCGGGGTTGGCCAGGCCGATCAGGGGCCAGTCCAGGGGTATCTCGCCGCGCTGCCAGGCACCCCACACGCCGATGTCCTTGACCACGCGCGAGTCGGTGAGCAGCTTGCGCGCCTCGGCGTGACGGGTCACGGCCCAGCAGGGCACCCCGCCGGGCAGCACGACGCGGGCCAGCGGCCCGGCCTCGCGCAGCCGGGCGCTCTCGGTGTCGAGGTCCGAGACGAACGGGTCCAGGGTGATCACATCGGTGCCGGACGCGGCGGTGTGGTCGTACGGGCAGGTCATGCGAAGGCTCCAAGCGCGGGGGTCGGGGTGTAGGTCACGGGGAGCGCGGTGAGGCCGCGCAGCCAGGGGGAGGGGCGCCGGGTGAGCGCGCCCTCCCCGACCGCGAGATCGACGTCCGGCAGCCGGTCGAGCAGGACCTCGATGCCCGTCCGGGCGATGGTCTCGGCGACCTCCTGGGCCGGGAAGGGGCAGCGGTGCTCGCCGTGTCCGAAGGAGAGGTGGGCGTTGTTGCCGCCGGTGAGGGCGCCGGAGTCGGCCCGTACGTGCGGGTCGGAGTTGGCGGCGGCCAGGCCCAGCAGGACCAGGTCCCCGCGGCCGATCATGCGACCGCCGAGGTGGGTGTCGCGCGAGGTCCACCGGCCGGCGACGTTCTGCGTGGGGGTGTCCTCCCACAGGACCTCGTTCATCGCCTCGCCGACGCTGTGCCGGCCGCCGGAGAGGGAGGCCGCGAACCGGTCGTCGGTGAGCATGAGACGGAGCGAGTTGCCGATCCAGTCGGCGGTGGGCTGGTGCCCGGCCGCCAGCATCACCATGAGGTCCTGGGCGACCTCCTCGACGGTGAAGCCGGCGGTGTTGGCGATCATCCGCGAGGCGACGTCGTCGCCGGGGTTCTCCGCCTTGGCCGCGAGCAGCGCGAACATCGACTCGCCCAGGTGGCGCTGGCCCTCCAGGGCCCCCTCCTGGCCGTTGATCATGTCGTTGAGGGCGGTCACCAGGCCCGGGCCCTGCTCGTCGGCGAAGCCGTACACGCTGGCGAGGACCCGTACCGGCAGCAGCATCGCGTACTCGGCGATGATGTCGCAGGAGCCCCTGGAGCAGAGGGCGTCGATGAGTTCGTCGGCGAAGCGCTCGGCCCGCTCCTTGAGGACGAACGGGTCGACGGCGTCGAGCGCGTCGGAGATGACCCCGGCCCGCTCCCGGTGGCGCTCGCCCACGGTGTACAGGATCGACGGCTGCCTGCGGCCGATCATCGGCAGCAGCGGCCAGTCCGCCGGGATCGCGTCCCACTGGTTCCACAGCTCGGAGTCGCGCGAGAAGAGGACCGGGTCGCTGGTGACCTGGTGCAGTTCGCGGTAGCCGAGGACCAGCCAGGCGGGGATGCCGCCGTCGAGCAGCACCGGGGCGACGGAGCCGTGCTCGCGCCGGATCCGCCGGTACAGCTCGGAGGGGTCGGTCTGGAACTGGGGGCCGCTCAGCGGGACCGGCTGGGGCGCGGGGTGGGTCACGGGGTGTGCTCCGGAATCGGCTGCGGATCCGAGGCGACGAGGGTCTGCAGGTGTTCGACGAGCGAGATGAGGACCTGCTTGCTGGACTCGCGCGACCGGGCGTCGCAGAAGACCAGGGGGACCTCGTCGGCGAGGTCGAGTGCCTCGCGGATCTGGGCGGGGGTGTGGGCGGGTCCGCCGAAGTCGTTGCAGGCGACGACGAACGGGGTGCCGTGGTGTTCCAGTCGGTCGACGGCGTACCAGGAGTCGGCGAGCCGCCGGGTGTCGACGAGGACGACGGCGCCGAGGGTCCCGGAGAAGAGCCGGTCCCACAGGAACCAGAACCTCTCCTGGCCGGGGGCGCCGAACAGGTAGAGGACGTTGTGCGTGTCGAGGGAGATCCGGCCGAAGTCGAACGCCACGGTGGTGGCGGTCTTCGCGGCGACGCCGACGGTGTCGTCGATTCCCTCGCCCGCCTGCGTCATCGTCTCCTCGGTGTTCAGCGGACGGATCTCGCTGACCGAGCGGACGAGGGTGGTCTTGCCGACTCCGAACCCGCCGACGACGACGATCTTCAGTCCGTTGTCGGCGGTGCTGTGCAGGGTCTGGCGCTGTTCAGAGGCTACGGAGTCCAACGAGCACCTGCTCCAGGATGTCGTGATCGGGAAGGCGGTACGTGGGGCGCGGGTGGCGCGCGCTGATCCGGCCGGTGGCCTGCATGTCGGCGAGCAGGATCCGGGTGATCGACACGGGCAGGCCGAGCCCGGCCGCGACCTCGACCACGGCCGTGGGGAAGCGGCACATGCGCAGGATCGCGGCGTGCTCGGACTGCATGCCGGGGACGGGGTCGCTCTCGGAGACCACCAGCGTCACCAGGTCGAAGGAGTCGGACCCGGCACGGCTGCGACCGCCGGTCACCGTGTAGAGGCGGTCGGGGGAGTCGTCCCGGCCCGGCCTGGCCCGGCTCATCCCCGGGGCCTGGCGACGAGGTGCTCGCCCAACTGCTCGACCAGTTCCGTCATGTTGTGGCCGACGAGTCCGGCGTCGGCGTCCTCGTCGGCGACCAGGGCGAGATGGGCGCCGTCCCCGGCCTCCACGATGAAGAGGATGCCGCCGTAGAACTCCGCCATCGCGGAGCGGACCCCGCCGGTGCCGTCGCCGAACTCCACGGAGGCGCCGTGCGACAGGCTCTGGATGCCCGCGGCGATCGCGGCGAGCTGGTCGGCCTGGTCGACGGAGAGTCCGGGGGTACGGCAGAGCTTGAGGCCGTCGCGGGAGAGCACCAGCGCGTGACGGGCGGCCGGGGTGCGTTCCAGCAGGCCCTCCAGGAGCCAGCTGAGCTTCTCGTCGGTGGTGGAGCCGGTCATCGCGGATTGCCTTCCGAATACGGGGAGTTCGAGGACGGCGACGTGCGCGGTGCGGTCGCCCGGTCCTGGGGGTGGGACGGGTCGGGGGTCTCGGCGGGGGTGCCGGTGGTCGCGGGCGCGTCGGCGCCCTCGCCGTCGCCGGCGGTCGCGGGTCCGCCCTCCGGCCGGGTGCCCGTCCCGCGTACGGCCCGGTGGAAGGAGCCGAAGCGCGGCGGGGTGGCGGGGGCCGCCTCGGTCCGCGGAGCCGTCCGGCTCTCCTTCGCGGGTGCGTCCGTGGTCTTGAGCTGGGAGGCCAGGGTCTCTCCGCGACGGCGGCGCGGGAGGACGATCGCGTCCGTCTCCGGCTCCGGTGCGTCGGTGTCGGACGCGGGGACGGGTGCGGATGCGCGCACGGGCAGGGCCTCGGGCTCGGGTTCCGGCTTCCGGGGTCCCGGAAGGGTGGCGGCGGGGGCGGTCACGCCGCGGCCCGCCACGGGGAGTGGCGCTTCGCCGGGCGCGTCGGCCGGCTTCTCGGCGGCGTGGCTGATCAGGTCCTGGGGCAGCATGAGCAGGGCGCCGGTCCCTCCGCGCGCGGACGGGCGGAAGGACACGGTCAGGCCGTGCTTGCGGGCCAGCCGGCCGACCACGTGCAGGCCGAGGCGGGTTCCGGAGAGCCCGGCGAGGTCCTGGGTCGCCGAGCCTACGGCGGCCTCGGCGCGCCGCAGTTGCACCTCGCTCATGGCCAGGCCGCTGTCCTCGACGGTGATGACGACGCCCGCCGGGACCTCCTCCACGTAGACGTGCACCTCGGCGCTGGGCGGGGAGAAGTTCGCCGCGTTGTCCAGGAGTTCGGCCAGCGCGTGCATGACGCCCTCGGCGGCGTGGCCGGCCACGGCCGCCTCGCTGCCGGAGTGGAGCCGCACCCGCTGGTAGCCGCCGATCCGGCCCATGGCGCCGCGCAGGATCGACTCCATGACGATCGGGCGTGCCCAGCGCCGGCCGGAGCGGGCTCCGGTCAGCACGGCGACGGAGTCGGCGAGCCGCCCCGCCTGCGCGGTGCGGTGGTCGAGGTGGAGGAGGTCGGTGAGGACGTCCTCGTCGGCGTGCCGGTGCTCCATCTCCCGGAGGTCGGCCATCATGCTCGTGGCCAGGGCCTGCATGCGTCCGGCGGCGTTGGCCGCGGCGGCCAGCGCGGCCGACCGGCCGGACTCGGCGCGGCGCAGCCGGCTCTCCAGGTCCTTGACGTCGGCGGTCCGTGCCTCGACGAGCCGGGTCGTCTCCGCCTCGTGGGCGCGGACGAGTTCCTCGGCCCGTGCCGTGTGGCCCATGGCGGAGGCGGTGGCCTCCGCCGCGTGACGTTCTCTCAGCGCCGCGGTCTCGGCCTCGTGACGCTCCTTCAGGGCGAGGGCCTCACGCTCGGCGGCGGCCTTGAACCGGCCGACGTAGGCCTCGCGGGAGGCGAGTTCGGCGGCGAGCGTCTCGGCCCGCCCGCCGTGGGTCCGCGCGGTGCGCGCGTACCAGGTGACGGAGAAGGCCGCGGCGGACAGCAACAGGACGCCGCAGACGGCGAACCAGCCGAGCGCGGGGCGCACCCCGGCCGGTGCCGCGGCGATCGCGGCCGCGGTGAGTGCGCCGGTGGCGGCGGCCGTCAGGAGCGCGGCGATCAGGGCGGGGCGGAACGGGGTGGGTGATGCCGACATCAACCAGACTCTCGGGTGCGGGCACGGAAGAAGGAGGTCGCAACGACGGAACTATAGATGCGTTCTTGATCAGTTCGGAACGCTCGTGAGGGGATTGATATGCATACAGAGCATGAATCTTCCAGTCCCGTGCCCAGGAAAGTCGGATTTCAGAGGGTCTCTGACCGGTTCTCAGTTCGTCGGTCGTTCCCGCGAAGCGGGGCGCCGGGCGTCGCCGGGAGCCTCAGTGGTCGTAGCGGCCGGTGCCGATCTCCCAGCGGTGGTAGCCGCCGATCCAGGCCGCGAGGCCCCCGACGTACCGGTGGGCGGCCTCGCGGCCGGCCGGGTCGAGCCCGAGCAGGTCGCAGATCCCGGGCACCTGGGACGAGAGCTCCGCGAAGCGGTCGACCATCGCCTGCGCCTCGCGCATCACCTCGACGGCCGCCTCCTCGGGGGTGCCGCCGCGCTCCTCGCGGACGATCATCACCAGGTTGGCGACATCGCCCCGGGCGAGTTCCTGGGCGTAGGAGTGCACGTCGTTGGTGAACGACGGTATGTCGGCGGCGAGCTGGCGCATCCGGCGGAAGGCGGGGTGGTGCAGCGCCTCCTGCGGCAGCTCGAACCGGTTCAGCCGCTCGACCATGTCGAAGAGCGTCTCCATGGCGGCCGTGCCCCGGCGGAGCGCCAGGTACTCCTCCCGGTCCGGGAGCAGGCCGGAGAGCCGGCCCGCGGCCTCGGCGGGATGGCAGGCGAAGTACCACTCCCAGTGGTAGGCGGACCGGGCCCGCCAGCGGGCGGACATGCCCTGCAGGCTGCGCTCCCAGAGGTCGGCGAACGCCCGCTCGACGGGGGTCCGGGCGCCGGGCTCGGGTCCGTCCCCGTGCACGAGGGACGTCAGGCGGGTGCAGAGCCGCGCCACCTGTGCCGGGGCGCGGCCGAGACCGGTGTCGAACCGGTCGTCGAAGAGGAAGTAGAAGCTGAGCAGGTCGGCGGCGAGGGTGAGGTCGGCGGTGGCGCAGTCGGGGCTGGTGAGCGCGGCGAGACGGGGGACGTCCCACTTGGCGTAGGCCGCCGGGTGGATGGCACCGGACAGCCCCTCGTGACGGAGCAGCCACCCCTCGTGATCGTGGGCGATGGAGCGCTGGTTCGGGTTGCTGCGGAGTGGAAAGGGCAGATCGAGCACTGCGGCGTTGAACACGGGCCCCCCAGGTCTTGATCCCGGGTGATCTTCAAACGCTCCCCGGCGCGACCGAAGAGTACTTGACGTGATCATCAACTGTCAGGAACGTCCAGAAAGTTACTTGTGAGTTGACGGATGATCAGTACCCGGGACCCCCGCCGCAAAACCCCCCGGGCTCCGTGCCACCGGAGGCTCGGCGCAGTCCGGAGCGCGCGCCCCGGTCCGCGAGCCCCGGTCCGCGACCGTGCGCGCATCGGTGGAACGACCGATGCGCGGGGAGCGGGCGCGTCGCCATAGTCCTCGGGAGATCGTCTCCGGGCGACCGAGCGCGCCCGGACTCTTCGAAAGGACCCCTCAGTGGACACGTACGCGGACCTGGTGTTTCTCGACGGACGGGTGGTCACGGTCGACGCGGAGTCCACCGTCGCCTCGGCCCTCGCGGTGACCGGCGGGATCATCACCGCCGTCGGCGGGCGCGGCGACGTGGAGCCCCTCGTCGGACCCGGCACCCGCGTGGTCGACCTCCGGGGAGCGACGCTGCTTCCCGGCATCAACGACTCCCATCTGCACGGCTGCGCCTTCGGCATGTCCACGCCGCCGCTCTCCCTCGAACTCGGCCATCCCGCCGTGGCCTCCCTCGCGGAGGTGGCCGGAGCCGTACGGGAGGCCGTCGGGCGGGTTCCGGCCGGACAGTGGGTCACCGGGCACGGCTGGGACACCGGCTACCTCGACGAGTGCGTGGCCGATCCGGCGCGGCAGCCCTCGCGCCACGACCTCGACGCCGCGAGCCCGGACCACCCGGTCGTCCTGTACTCCTTCTCCGGACACGCCACCTGGGTCAACTCCCGGGCCCTCGCGCTCATGGGGATCGACCGCCACACCGTCGCGCCGCCCGGCGGGGCCGTCGTCGTGGACGAGGCCGGCGAACCGACCGGGCTGCTCCACGAGGGGGCCCAGGCCCTCGTCCAGAACGCGCTGCCGCCGCTCAGCCGCCAGGAGCGGACCGACGCGATCAGGTCCACCCTCGCCACCCTCGCCCGGCTCGGCGTCACCAGCTACACCGAGCCCGGGCTCGGCCCCGGCGGCGACGGCATCATGCGGGGCGCGCTCGGGGCGGAGACCCTCGACGTCTACCGCGAACTGCTGGCCGGGGGCGAACTGACCGCCCGCCTCGGCGTCCTCCTCCTGCCCACCGGAATGACCAGCACCGCCGAGGAGTTCGCCGAGGGCCTCACCGCCCTCGGCCGGTCCGGCGACCCGTCCGGAGCCGGGGCGGGAGAGGCCGATCCGCGCCGCCTCGCGATCCACGGCGTCAAGATCTTCGCCGACGGCATCGTCCCCAACAGGACCGCCTGGATGCACGAGCCGTACGTCGGCGGCGGCTGCGGCTCCCTGTGCGTCGGCGGCGCGACCGACGCCGAGCGGACCGCCGCGATCGAGGCCATGATCCGGCACGCCCACGCCGCCGGACACCAGCTGGGCGTCCACGTCACCGGCGACCGGGCCTGCGACGCCGTCGCGGACGCCTTCGCCGCGGCCCTCGCCGCACACCCGAGGCCGGACGCCCGCCACTACGTCATCCACGGCGACTTCCTCACCCCGCACAGCATGGAGGTGCTCGCCGCGCACGGCCTCGGCGTCAACATGAACCCCACCATCAAGTGGACCGTCGCCGACATGGAGGAGGACTTCGTCGGCGCCGAACGGGCCGCGTACGCCTGGCCGTACCGCGATGCCATCGACGCCGGAGTACGGGTCGCCAGCGGGTCCGACGCCCCCGTCACCTTCCCGGACTGGCGCCAGGGCGTCGCCACCATGGTGCTGCGCGAGTCGAAGGCCGCCGGGCGGGTCAGCGGCCCCGAGCAGCGCGTCGGCGTCGCCGAGGCCATCCGTACGTACACCATCGAAGCGGCCTGGCAGGACTTCGCCGACGACTGGAAGGGCTCCCTGGAGCCGGGCAAGGTCGCCGACCTCTGCGTGCTCGACGGGGACCTGCTCGGCGCCGACCCCCACGACATCCCGGGGATGCCCGTCGTCCTCACCGTCGTGGACGGGAAGGTCGTGCACGACACCCTTCGTCTTTGACGTACGGCGTACACATGATCATCCTGGGGGAATGGCAGCGGAACGGAGCACGGCGGACGTCCTGGACGCGGCCCTCCACGTCCGCGAGGCCGCCAGGAGCGCCACGCGTGGTGCGGCCGGCGTCGACACGGTCCTGGCGGCGCTCTCCCGGGTGATGGAGTACGACCACGCCTCCCTGGTCCGGTGGGATCCGCTGCGCCGGCGCCACACCACCCTCGCCGGAAGCTACCCGGACGACGCCACGGCCTACATCGAGACCCGCCTCCACCGCGACCCGATGTTCCCCGTGCTGCACAGCCCGGCCCGGGGAGGGGTCTGGCTCAGGGACGCCCCCCGGCGGCTCCTGGCCGCCTCCCCGGGGTACCAGGACGTGCTCTCCCCCCTCGGCATCGAGGACGGGGTGGCCCAGTGCCTGTTCGCCGCCGACGGCCGGTACGTCGGCATGCTGAACGTCAGCACCCGCCGGCCCCTGCGCACCCCCGATCCGGCGCGCTCGGTGGTCACCCTGCTCACCGAGGCCCTCGCCGCGACCGTCGACCCCGGCCCCGCCCCGCACCCCGGTCCGGCCCCCGCCGAGGACGTGCGGGGAGCGGCCGGGAGCCGACGGCCGGGCGGCCTCTCCCCGCGGGAACTCCAGGTGCTGGCCGAGCTGACCGCCGGCCGCACCAACCGCGAGATCGCCGAGCGGCTGTACATCACGCCGCGCACCGTGGGGACCCACATCGAGCACATCCTCGCCAAGCTCGACCTCCCCAACCGCGCGGCCGCCGCGGCCCGGGCCGTCGCCTGGGGCATCGAACCCACCGCGTGACGCGGGACCGCCCGCGCGGTCGGATCCCCCGGACCTGACCCGGGCCGCGAGCCCTGACGGCGGGTCGACCGGCCTCGTGCAGGGGGAACCGGCGGGCCCCTGCGCGCCGAACACCGCGGACGACGCGCAGGGCCTCCTGGCCGGTTGTCCCGTCGCGGTGAGAGCCACTCCGCCGCGCCGGGCCGGTGCACGCCAGTGAATCAAGGGTCGCGGGGCGAAGGCGATTGGACCGAGGTACGGAAAACAGGCCACCGGGGGAGGGGGCGGTACGGCGGATCATCCAAGAGGGAAGAGCGTCGGAAAGGGTTGCATCTGCCAGGCTCAGGTGCGGGATTGCATCGCTGATGCGGTTCCGTGGTGTCGGCGGCGGGTCGATCTCACAGGGCCACCACCGTCACCTCGGTCGCCTTCACCCCGGTCCACACGGACACCCCGTCGGCGAGGCCGAGTTCGGCGGCGGCCCCCGGGGTGATCTCGGCGACCAGGTCGGGCGCCCGGTCGGAGGTCACGAGCACCCGCAGCCTGCTGCCACTGGCCGTGATCTCGCGGACGGTGCCGGGCCAGACGTTACGGGGGCTTCCGCCGGGCCTCTCGCGGTGCACGGCCACGGCCTCCGGCGCGATGACGGCGAGCGCCTCGGTGCCGGGCGGCAGCGGCTCGGCGGTGATGAGGGTGCCGCCGTCGAGGAGGGCGAGGCCGTCGGCCGTGGCGATGCCGGCCCAGGCGTTGCCGCCCAGCATCCGGGCCACCCAGGGGGAGCGGGGGTGCCGGGTGACCTCGGCGGGCGTCGCGTCCTGGACGGTCCGGCCCTCGTCGAGGACCAGCACCCGGTCGGCGAGCGAGACGGCCTCGACGGGGTCGTGGGTGACGATGAGGCAGACACCGCCGAAGCCGGCGAGATGGGTGCGCAGGGTGTGGCGCACATGGGCGCGGGTGGTCTGGTCGAGCGCGGCGAGCGGCTCGTCGAGGACGAGCAGCCGGGGCCGGGCGGCCAGGGCCCGGGCCAGGGCCACGCGTTGGGCCTGGCCGCCGGACAGCTGGGCCGGCCTGCGCTGCGCCAGGTGCCCCACACCGAGCCGGTCGAGCCAGGACCGGGCCTCGCGGCGGGCCTCGGCGCGTCCGACACCCTGGGCGCGCAGCCCGTACGCGGTGTTGGCGAGCGCCGTCATGTGGGGGAAGAGGGCGCCGTCCTGCGGGACCCAGGCGACCCGGCGCCGGTGCGGCGGAAGGCCGGTGACGTCGGTGTCCCCGAGCGTGAGTTCGGCGTGGGCGCGGGGGGTGAGTCCGAGGAGGGCGCGGAGCAGGGTCGTCTTCCCGGCGCCGTTGGGCCCGACGACGGCGATCGTCGTACCCGGCTCGGCGTCGAGGGTGAGGCGGGTGAAGCCGGTGACCTCGGCGTGCAGCGACCAACGTTCCCCGGCGGGGGCGGACGGCCGCGCGGCACCGGCCGGTGCCCCGGCCGCGCCCGGGCCCGCCGCGCCCGAGTCCTCGACGGCCGCGTCCGTCGCCACGGGGCCCGAGGCGGTCGAGCGGCCCGTCGGCACCCCGTCCGTCCCGCCCTCCGGGGCCGTGGGCCGCGCCCGGTCCGTCGGGGTGCCCGTCCATCGGCCGCGCAGGGCGACGAGGACGGCCATCGCGATGGCGAGCAGCAGCAGGGAGACGGAGGTGGCGGCCTCGGGTTCGTCCTGGAGGAGCAGGTAGACCTGGAGGGGCAGGGTCTGCGTGGTGCCGGGCAGGTTGCCGGCGAAGGTGATCGTGGCGCCGAACTCGCCCAGCGCCCGCGCCCAGGTGAGGGCCGCGCCCGCGACGACGCCGGGCGCCACCATCGGCAGGGTGACGGTGAAGAAGACCCGGACGGGCGAGGCGCCGAGCGAGGCGGCGGTCTCCTCGTAGCGGGGCCGGAGGCCGCCGAGGGCGCCCTCCAGGCTGATGACGAGGAACGGCATGGCGACGAAGGTCGCCGCGACGACGGCCCCCGAGGTGTGGAACGGCAGGGTGATGCCGAAGGTGTCCTCCAGCCACGGCCCGAGGAGGCCGCGCCGGCCGAAGGCGAGGAGCAGGGCCACACCGCCGACGGTCGGGGGGAGCACCATCGGCAGCAGCACCAGGGAGCGCACGAACGCCTTGCCGGGGAAGGACACCCGGGCGAGCAGCCAGGCGAGCGGGACGCCGAGGAGCAGGGAGAGCCCCAGGGCCCAGAAGGAGACGAGCAGCGACAGCTTCAGCGCCTGGACGGTACCCGGTGAGCTCAGGTGGTCGGAGAGTTCGCCCCACTCGGTCCGTACGAGGATGCCGATGAGCGGCAGCGCCAGGAAGGCCACGGCCGCCAGCGCGGGCAGCGCCAGGGCGAGGGGCGGACGGGCGCCGGTCCTGCGTACGCCTGCTCGTTTCATCGATGACCCCGAAGAGATGACGGCAAGAAGAGAAGGGGCTGTCCGCACCCCCGGTACGGACAGCCCCTCACGATCCGGTTGATCCGGTTCGGTCAGGGCTTCTGGAAGCCCGCGTCCTGGAGGATCTTCTGGCCCTCGGGCGAGGAGAGCCAGGCGACGAAGGCGGCCGCGGCCTCGGCGTTCTTGGAGTCCTTGATCGTAGCGGCCGGGTACTTCGCGATGGCGTTCCGGTCGTCCGGGATCTCGACGGCGTCGACCTTGTCCTTCGCGCTCTCGGCGTCGGTCTTGTAGACGAGGCCGGCGTCGGCCTCGCCGAGCTCGACCTTGCTGAGGACGGCGCGGACGTTGGGCTCCTGGGAGACCGGCTTCACCGTGATCTTCTGGGCGTCCAGGACCTGCTTGCTGTACTTGCCGGCCGGGACCTGGGGCGCGGCCAGGACGACCTTCAGCTTGGTGTCGGCCAGGTCCTTCAGGTCGTCGACCTTGAACGGGTTGCCCTCGCCGGTCGCGATGACGAGCCGGTTCTTCGCGATGATGCTCGGAGTGCCCGTCTCCGCCTTCACCTTGTCCATGCTCTTGGTGTCGGCGGTGACCAGGACGTCGGCGGGCGAGCCCTGCGAGACCTGGGCGACGAGCTCCTGCGAACCGGCGAAGGAGAAGGTGAGCTTCGTGCCGGGGTGGGACTTCTCGTACGCCGCGCCGGCGGTCTTGAAGACATCGGTGAGCGAGGCGGCGGCGAGGACCGTCAGGTTCGCCCGGGGCGCGGCGCTCGCGGAGCCGGAGGGGGTGGAGCCGCCGGTGTCCTTCTTGGTGTCGTCGTTGCCGCAGGCGGCGAGCGGGACGAGCAGGGCCGCGGTGAGGGCGGCCGCGGCAGCGCGGCGTCCGGTGAGGGTGAGGGACATGGGGGCGAACTCCTTGGGGACGAACGGAAGGTGCGGAGTGAGGGGCCGGCCGCGCCGACGGCCGAGGTGCTTCGGTCGTGCGTGAGGGGTGGTCAGGTGCGCGCGAGGTGCACGCTGGTCGACTTCACGCGGGCGGTGGCCTGCATGCCGACTTCCCGTCCCGGTTCCTCCCCGGCCTCGCGGGCCGGGAGGGAGACGATGCGGTCCGGCCCGGATCGTCCGCCGTTCCGCGATGTCACCGAGCGTGATCGCGGTGGCGAGGGCCGGTGCCCGGCAGGCGTGCGGGCCGGCCGGTCGAATAGGACTGCATGTGCGACACCGTAGGTCGCCTGGCCTCTTATCTGCAAGAAGCCTGTGGGACTGTCCATCGCGGATGCGAGGGGGCTTGGAGGAACGGACAAGCTCCGGCCCGACCGCCGAGAAGGGGTCCCAGCGGGGCCTCGCGGCGGCACCGGGGTCGCGTGCGGACGGTCGACCGTCCGGTGCCGGCGGGTCAGGCGGTCAGGAGGTCGGGCGGTGGCGCGGGCCGGCCGGCCGAGCCGGCCGCCCACGACCTCGTCGCGGTTGGTCTCGTCGGGGTGCGGTCGGAGGCACGCGGTGTGGTCCGCTTGACCTTGACACGGTGACAAGGTCTTCACTGACGGCCGAGGAGGTGGTCCCCATGACCATGCCGAAACAGGCCACGGACCCGACGCGCGTTCTCCAGGGGCTGGCGGACGACCGTTCGTCGGTGCGGCTGCGGGCAGCGCTGGCGGTCGGCACGACCCCGGACCCGCGGTTCGTCGACAGGCTCATCGAGCGGTGCGCGGTCGAGCCCGATTTCTCCGTCCGCGAGATGCTCACCTGGGCGCTCACCCGACACCCGGCACCGGAGACGGTCCCGGGGCTGCTGCGGGAGCTCCGCTCGGAGCAGGCCCAGGCACGCAGCCAGGCGCTGCACACGCTGTCCAAGATCGGGGACCGGCAGGCGTGGCCGGCGCTCACCCGGGCTCTGCTGACCGACGCCGACGACGAGGTGGCGCGGAGCGCGTGGCGGGCGGCGGTCGTGCTCGTGCCCGAGGGCGAGGAGTCCGCGCTGGCAGGAGCGCTGGCGACACAGCTGGGGCGCGGCGGGCGCGAGACGCAGCTGAGCCTCAGCCGGGCGCTGATCGCGCTGGGCGAGGCCGTGACGCCGGCCCTGAGTGCCGCGATGACGGACCCCGACCCCGCCGTACGCGCTCACGCGATGGCCACGGAGCGGCTGTCGCGCGACCCGGACGCCGGGTTCGAGTTCGCGATCGAGGAGGCGAAGCGCGTGGTGGCCCTCGGCGGGAACGGGGAGGCGGGGTAGCGGTGCTGATCGGAGACGTGGCACGGCGGTCCGGGGTGAGCGCCCGCATGCTCCGGCACTACGAGGCGCTCGGCCTGGTGCGGCCGACGGGCCGCAGCGGCGCCGGCTACCGCGAGTACTCCGACGAGGACATCCGGCGGATCTTCCACATCGAGAGCCTGCGCTCCCTCGGCCTGTCGCTGCGGGAGGTCGGAAGCGCCCTGGGCGATCCCGGCTTCGCCCCCTCGGCGCTCGTCGACGACCTCATCCGCCAGACACAGGACCGCATCGCGCGGGAGACCGCCCTGCTCACGCGGCTCCGCCGGATCGGCGCGGCGGAACCCGCCGACTGGGAGGACGTCCTCCAGACCGTCGCCCTCCTCCAGGCCCTCGGCTCGAAGAGCGCCGGGACACGTCAGCGCGCGGCCCTGTCCTCCGTGGTCGAGGAGGTTCCGGTGCCGGTGGAGGCGCTGGTCGAGGCCGCGCTGAGCGAGCGGGACCCGCACGTCGCCGGAGCCCTCCGCTGGGCGCTGGCGCGGGCCGGCGACGGTGGCGAGGCGCTCCTCGCGGAGGGCCTCGGCTCGCCCCGGGCGACGGTCCGCAGGCGGGCCGTCCAAGCACTCGCCGAGCTGACGGGCGCCGAGGCGACGGCGCGGCTGCGGGACGCCCTCACCCACTCCGACGTCGCGGTCCGCCGGTGCGCCGCCCTGGCGCTCGGGGGCCGGGGAGTGGCCGACGCGGTGCCGACGCTCCTCGACATGATCGTCGAGGAGGCGAACGACGTCGACGCGGCCGACGCCCTGGGCGCGCTGGCGCGCGATCGCGCGTCGGCGGACCGGATCGCCGCCGGGCTCGTCGACCGCCTCGCCCGCGCCACCGCCGACGTGCGGGCGCGCCGACGGCTGACACAGGCGCTCGCGGACATCCCGGGCGCCACGGCGTCACGCGCCCTCGCGGAGCTGGCACAGGACGAGGACCGTGCCGTCGCCCTGACGGCGACGTACCTCCTCACGCTGCGCGAGTCCGCCGGCCCTCGGACCTAGGGCCTGTCGTCACCTTCCCGTCTGCCCCGGGCGACGACGGGAAGGTGAC
>NZ_JBEOXR010000093.1:0-16840 GCF_040296665.1 Streptomyces sp. NPDC002057 | reverse complement strand
CGGGCCGTGTAGGCGGTGTCCAGGTCGGCGAGGAGCGGTCCGGTGGACCACTCGTCCGTCGCGATGTGGTGCAGCAGCACGACCAGGACGTGCTCGTCGTCGGAGGCACTGTCGTCGGAGGTGCCGAAGAGGAACGCGCGCAGCGGGAGTTCGGCCGCCAGGTCGAACACCTCGGTCGCCGCCGCCTCCACCAGCTCCGGCAGGTCGGCGGCCGGTACCCGCCGGACCGCGAGGGACACCTCGGTCTCGCCGGGCGCGAGAATCCGCTGGTACGGCTCGCCGTCGATCTCCGTGAACACCGTGCGCAGCACCTCGTGCCGGCCCACCACGTCCCCGAGCGCCGCCCGCAGCGCGGACGCGTCGACCGCGCCCCGCAGCCGCAGGGCGAGCGGGATGTTGTAGGTGGCGCTGGGCCCCTCCACCCGGTGCAGGAACCACAGCCGCCGCTGGGCGTACGAGAGCGGCAGCAGCTCCGGGCGCTCGGCGGCCCGGGCCAGGACCGGGCGGGTGTGCGCCGCGCGCTCCGCGAGACGGGCCGCGAGCGCCGCGACCGTACGCGCCTCGAAGACGTCCCGTACGGTGCACGCCGTACCGGTCGCGCGGACCCGGGCCACGACCCGGGTGGCGAGCAGGGAGTGGCCGCCGAGGGCGAAGAAGTCGTCCTCGGCGCCGACGGACGCGAGTCCGAGGACCTCGGCGTAGACGGCGGCGAGACGTTCCTCCGCCTCGCCGCGCGGGGCCCGCGACGGCTCGGCCGCCGTGAGGGCGGGGACGGGCAGGGCCGCCCGGTCGAGCTTGCCGTTGACGTTCACCGGCAGCACGTCCAGGGCGACGACCGCCGCCGGCACCATGTACTCCGGCAGCTCCTCAGCGAGGGCGCGGCGCACCTCCGCCGGGTCCGCCCCGCCGGTCACGTACGCCACGAGGCGGGGCACGCCGGGGGTGTCCTCGCGGACCAGGGCCGCGGCCGAGGCCACACCGGGCCGGGCCGCCAGCGCGGCCTCGACCTCGCCCAGCTCGACGCGGAAGCCGCGGATCTTCACCTGGTCGTCGACGCGGCCGAGGAACTCGATCAGGCCGTCGGCCCTGCGGCGGACCACGTCGCCGGTGCGGTACATGCGGGTGCCGGAGGGACCGTACGGGTCCGCCACGAAGCGCTCGGCGGTGAGGGCGGGCCGCCCCAGGTAGCCGCGCGCGTTCTGGACGCCCGCCAGGTACAGCTCGCCCGGCACACCGGGCGGGACGGGACGCAGCCCGGCGTCCAGGACGTGCGCCCGGGTGTTGTCCAGCGGGCGGCCGACGACGGGCGACGCGCAGTCGGTGACCCGGGCGACCAGCGCGTCCACGGTGAACTCGGTGGGCCCGTAGTAGTTGACGGTCTCCACCCCGGGAACCGCCCGGAGTTCGCTCCACAGCGCGGGCGGCACCGCCTCGCCGCCGAGGAGGAACAGCGGGGGCCGCCAGTCACCCGTGAGGAGACCGGCGTCGAGGAGGTGACGGCCGTACGACGGGGTGACGTCGAGGGCGTCGATCCGCTGCTCGCGCACCTGGGCGACGACGGCGTCGGCGTCCCGGCGGCCGTACTCGTCGAGGACGTGCAGCTCGTGCCCGGCGATCAGCCACAGGAGCTGCTCCCAGGAGGAGTCGAACGAGAACGACGCGGTGTGCAGGGCGCGGACGCGCCGCCCGAGGCGCTCGGCGACCGGGCGGTACAGCGCGCGCTCGTGGTCCCGGTACAGGTTGGCCAGACCGGCGTGGTGCAGGCCGACCCCCTTGGGGCGGCCGGTGGAGCCCGAGGTGTAGATGACGTATGCCAGGTCGTCGGGGCCCGGCGCGGCCGGCGCGGGACCCGAGGCGGCGGCGAGCCGGGCCCGCACCGCCGGGTCGTCCAGGACGAGCCGGGCCACCCCGGGCAGCTCCGGCACCGCGCCGTCGACGGACGTCGTGGTGACGGCACAGACCGGCCCCGCGTCCCCCAGCATGTACGCGAGTCGGTCCGCCGGGTGGTCGAGGTCGAGCGGCAGGTAGGCGCCACCGGCCCTCAGCACCGCGAAGGCGGCCACGACGGAGTCGGCGGACCGGGGCACGGCGAGCGCGACGACCGTGTCGGGGCCCACGCCCTCCTCGGCGAGCAGCAGCGCGAGCCGGTTCACCCGGTCGTCGAGGTCGGCGAAGGTGAGGCGCTCGTCGCCGCAGACCAGGGCGACGGCGTCCGGGGTGCGGGCGACCTGCCGGCCGAGCACCTCGACCACCGTGCCACCGGGGTGGGCGACGGCGGTGTCGTTCCACCGCTCCAGGAGGTCCCGTTCGGCCTCGGAGCGCAGTTCGTACGAGGAGACCGGGGCCGAGGGGTCGGCGACGGCCTGCTCCAGGAGCCGCAGCAGCCGCTCGGCGAGCGTCTCGGCGGTCGCCCGGTCGAAGAGCGCGGAGGAGTAGAACACCTCCAGGTCGAGCGCCTCGTCGTGGGCGGTGTCGGAGAAGGTGATGTCGAGGTCGAACTTGGTCACGCCCGGGTCGACCCGGTCCACGCGCGCGTCGAGGCCGAAGAGGGCGCGGACGTCCTGCGTGACGGTGCTGTGCGACACCATGGTCTGGAAGAGCGGGTGCCGGGTGAGGGAGCGGACCGGGTTGACCGTCTCCACGACCGTGTCGAACGGCAGGTCGGCGTGGTCGAGGGCGGCCAGGTCACCGGCGCGCACCCGCTCCAGGAGCGCGCTGAAGGCGGGGTCCCCGGAGAGGTCGGCGCGCAGCACCACCGTGTTGACGAAGAAGCCGACGAGGTCGTCGAGCGCCGGGTCCGAGCGGCCGGCGACCGGGCTGCCGAGCGCGATGTCGTCGCCCGCGCCGAGGCGGTGCAGCAGGGCGGCGACGGCCGCGTGGACGACCATGAAGACGCTGCTGCCGGACTCGCGGGCGAGTCCGCGTATCCGGGAGGCGAGCGCGGCCGGCACCTCGCGGTGGACCATGCCGCCCGCGTTGCTCGCCACCGCCGGGCGGGGCCGGTCGGTGGGCAGCGCCTGCTCGGCCGGGAGGCCGGCCAGCGTCTCGCGCCAGTACGCGGCCTGCCGGGCGGTCAGGGAGGCGGAGTCCGCCGGGTCGCCGAGCAGGTCCCGCTGCCAGAGCGCGAAGTCGGCGTACTGGACCGGGAGCCGGGACTCCGCCCGGGCGAAGTCCGGTGCGCGGCCCTCGCGGCGCGCCGCGTAGGCCTGCTCGAGACCGCCCAGGAACGGCCCCATCGACCACTCGTCGCTCGCGATGTGGTGCAGCACGACCACCAGGGCGTCGGTGCCGCGCTCGGTGTCGCGCACCACCGTCACCCGCACCGGCACCTCGGCCGTCAGGTCGAAGAGGTGCCCGAGGGCGCCCTCCACCACCGCGTCGAAGCGGTCCCGGTCGGTCTCCTCCACCCGCAGACGGAGCTCCACGTCCTCGGGGGAGAGGATCCGCTGGGCGGGCTCGCCGGCCCGGTCGGTGAAGACCGTGCGCAGCGCCTCGTGCCGGGCCACGACGTCCCGGAGGGCCGCGTCGAGCGCCTCCGTGTCGAGGAGCGCGTCGAAGCGGGCCACGAACGGGATGTTGTACGTGGTGCTCGGCCCCTCCATCTGGTGGAGGAACCAGAGTCTGCGCTGCGCGTGGGAGAGCGGCAGCGGCTCCGGCCGGGCCCCGGCCGTGAGCGCCGGGCGGGCCGCGGACTCCGTGCGGGCGCCGAGCCGTTCGGCGAGCGCCGCCGGGGTGCGGGCCTCGAAGACGTCCCTGACCCCGCACTCGGTGCCCAGGGCGCCGCGGACCCGCGCGGCCACGCGGGCGGCGAGCAGGGAGTGGCCGCCGAGGTCGAAGAAGTCGTCGTCGGGGCCGACCGACTCCAGCTCCAGTACGTCGGCGAAGACGCCGGTGACGATCTCCTCGCGGGCACCGCGCGGGGCCCGGCCGCCGGCCGTGGTCAGCCCGGCCAGGTCCGGTGTGGGCAGCGCCCGGCGGTCGATCTTGCCGTTGGCGGTGAGCGGGAAGGCGTCGAGGACCACCACGGCGGACGGGACCATGTAGCCGGGCAGCCGCTCGCCGGCGGCGGCCCGCAGGGTCTCGGGGTCCGGGGCGCCGCCGTCGGAGGCGGTCACGTACCCGACGAGGAGTTGCGAGCCGGGCACGTCCTCGCGGACGACGACGACCGCGCGACCGATCTCCGGACGGTCCGTCAGGACGCTTTCGATCTCGCCGAGTTCGATGCGGAAGCCGCGGACCTTGACCTGGTCGTCGGCGCGGCCGAGGAAGTCGATCCGGCCGTCGGGGCGACGGCGTACCAGGTCCCCCGTGCGGTACATGCGGCTGCCGGGAGGTCCGTACGGGTCGGCGACGAACCGCTCGGCGGTCAGCGCGAAGCGGCCCAGGTAGCCGCGGGCCAGCTGGGCGCCCGCGAGGTACAGCTCGCCGGGGCGGCCGTCCGGCGTGGGGCGCAGGGCGCCGTCGAGGACGTGGGCGCGGGTGTTCCAGAACGGCAGGCCGATGTCCGGGGTGCCGGTGTGGTCCGGGGACAGGACGGCGGAGGTGGCCCAGACGGTGACCTCGGTCGGCCCGTACACATTGGTCACCGACGCGGCCGTACGGGCGAGGCGTTCGGCCAGCGCGGCGGGCAGCGCCTCACCGCCGACGAGGACCTTCGTCGTACCGAGGCTCTCCGGCCGGCCGTCCTCCAGGAGGGCGTGCCACAGCGACGGGGTGGCCTGCATGACGGCCGGCCGGTGGGTGTCGACCAGGGCGGCGAGCGCGGCCGGGTCGCGGACGGTGTCACGGTCGGCGAGCACCACCGCCGCACCGCTGATGAGCGGTACGTGGAGTTCGAGCGCGGCGATGTCGAAGGAGATCGTGGTGACGGCGACGAGCCGGTCGCCGGGGTTCATGGCCAGCTCGTGGGCCTGCATCCGGAGGAAGTTGGCGAGTGCGGCGTGCGGGACGACGACGCCCTTGGGGCGGCCGGTGGAGCCCGAGGTGTGGATGACGTACGCCGGGTGGTCGCCGGCGAGCGCGGGGGCCTCCGCTCGGTCGAGCGGTGCGGGGGAGAGGTCGGCGAGCGCGGCCAGGGTGTCGGGCGCGTCCAGGACGACGGTCTCGGTGCCGCGTACGTCCGGGGCGTCCGGCGCCCCCGCCAGGGTGGTGAGCACGCAGACCGGGCGGGCGTCGTGGACCATGAACTCCAGCCGGTCGGCGGGGTAGTTCAGGTCGAGCGGCAGATAGGCGCCGCCGGCCTTGAGGACGGCGAGGAGGGCGACGACCAGGTCGGTGCCGCGCGGCAGCGCGAGGCCGACGAAGGACTCCGGGCCGACGCCGCGCGCGACGAGCAGCCGGGCCAGCCGGTTGGCGCGGCCGTCGAGCTCCGCGTACGTGAGTTCGTCCCGGCCGGAGAAGAGGGCGGTCTCGTCGGGGTGGGCGAGGGCCCGCGCGGCGAAGGCGTCCACGACCGTGCCGGGCTCGATCTCCCGCACCGTCGCGTCGGCCGCCTCGGAGAGGGCGCGCCGCCGCTCGGCGTCGACCAGGTCGGGGCGGCCGACGGGGACGTCGGTGCCCCCGGCCGCGGCCTCGGTGAGGAAGCGGGCGAACTCCGCGGTCCGCGCGGCGAGCGAAGCGGCGTCGTAGGCCCGGGGGTTGGCGTCGAGTTCGAGGCGGATGCGGCCCTCGGCGGCGTCGTGGTGGACGGCGAGGGTGAGGTCGTCCACCGGGCCGGCGGCGATGTTGTGCACGGCGCCGGGGGCGCCGGCGAAGTCGAGGGCGTTGTCGAAGGCCTTCACGTTGACCATGGGGCCGAGCGGCCCCCGGTCGCGGCCGACGAGTCCGAGGTCGCGGCGGATGTCCTCGGCGCGGTAGCGCTGGTGGCGGCGGAGGTCGCGGACGCCGTCCGCGACCTCGGCGACCAGTTCGGCCAGCGGCTGCCCGGGCCGGACCGCGACCCTCAGCGGCAGCACGTTGACGACCATCGCCGGGACCGAGAGGGAGGCGGAGCCGAGGCGGGCCATCGCGGGCAGCGACAGGAGCACGTCGCGGTCGCCGGTCGAGCGGTACAGGAACGCCGCGAACGCGGCCGTCACCACATCGGCCCAGGTGGAGCGCGCGGCGCGGGCGAGGGCGAGCAGCCCGGTGGTGGCCTCGGGGCCGATGACGGCCTCGGCGCGCAGGAAGTCGGGCGCCGCCGGCAACGACGCGCCGGACAGCGGTTCGTGGTCGGTACGACCGTCGAGCCGGGCCAGCCAGTGGGCGCGGTCCTCGGCGTACCGCTCGCTCTCTCGGTAGGCGCTCTCCTCGTCCAGGACGGCGGACAGCGGGCCGAACGGGGTCGGGCCGGGCTCCTCGCCGCGCGCGAGCGCCGAGTAGACCTCGGCGGTGCGGCGGGAGACCAGCGAGAAGCCGTAGGCGTCGAGCGCGATGTGGTGGACGCGCTGGTACCAGAGCGTGCGGCCGGGGGCCACGGTGTGCAGGGCGAACGCGAAGAGCGGCGCGGTGGCGGGGTCGGCGGGCGTCCCCATGTCGGCGCGCATCCGGGCGAGCGCGGCGGCCCTCGGGTCGGGCTCCGCGCTGTGGTCCGCCGTCTCCAGGACCGGTCCTCGGCGGGGCCCCTCGGCCGGGAGCTGCCACGGGGTGCCCGACGCGTCCTCCTCGAAGCGGACGGTGAGCGCCTCGCACTCGTCGACGACGCGGCGGACGGCCGCCTCGAAGAGGTCCACGTCGAGCGTGCCGTCGATCTCGACGTACTGGCCGACGTTGTAGACCGGGGAGTCGGGGGCGAGCCGCTGCCCGTACCAGACACCGGTCTGAGCCCCGGTGAGGGGGAGACGCCGCAAAGCACGCTCGGTCATGGATCTTGCTCCAGGTTCACCCGCGGCGGATCGGTGTCCGCCCGCGGGAAGGAAAGGCGAGGAGGGAGTCGGGGAGGTGAGGGGGTGGCCGGGGAAGGCGCGGGGCGCGCGGTGGCGGCGCCCCGCGGGCACGGTTCCCCGGCCGGGGTCAGGCGGTGGCCCGGCGGAGGTCCCCCGCGGGGACCGGGGTGTCGCCGCCGCCGATGGGCGGCTCGTCGTCGTCGGCTTCCTCGCGGGGGAGTGTCGCCTTGCGCAGTCCGGGGACCGCGACGGCCACGACCACGGCGGCGACGGCACAGATCGCGCCGTTCACGAGGGCCGCGCCGGCCGGGTTGAACCAGCGCGCGACCAGGGCCACTTCGACGTCACCGACGATGCCGCCCGTGGTGCCCTGGGCCGTGACGACGCTGACGATCCGGCCACGCAGCCGGTCCGGTGTGTTGTGCTGGACGAGCGCGTACTCGAGGATCTCGTACACCGTCCCGGCCGCACCGCCCACGACGAGCATGACGTAGGCGACGGTGGCGCTGCCGCTCAGGCCGAAGCCGATGACGGCCAGGCCGCCGGTGAACGCCGCGGTCAGCAGCAGGCGTCCGGGGCGCGCGGCGCGGGTGATCCAGCCGCTCGTCGCGGAGACGAGGATGGCGCCCAGGGCCGGAGCGGTGTAGAGCACGCCGAGCATGAAGTCGCCGCCGCCGAACTCGGTGTAGACCAGCTCGGGGAAGAGCACGACCGGCAGGCTGAACAGCGCGTTCACACCACCGAGGGCCAGCAGGCCGCCGACGACGCGGTTGCGCACGGCGAACCGGAAGGCGGCGAGCGGCGATCCGGAGTCCTCGGCGCCGTCGGCGTCGTCGTCCTCGTCCTTGAACGGGGGCAGCGGGCGCAGCCGGAGCAGCAGCAGGGTGGTGATGCCGGTGGTGACCGCGGTGAAGGCGAAGACCGGTCCGGGGCCCGAGACGGCGAGCAGGATGCCGCCGATGAACGGGGCGGTGACGGAGCCGATCTCGCCGGTGAGGGAGATCAGGGCGCCGGCGGCGGGCAGTTGGTCCGGCCGGACCAGGGTCGGCGCGACCGCCATGAGCGCGGTGACGCTCACGCCGGTGGCCAGTCCGTCCCAGGCGACGCAGAGGTAGATCGCCCACAGCTCGGGGGTGGGCAGGAAGGCGTTGACCGCGAGACCGGCGAAGGCGAGCGCGGCGGAGCCCCGGGCCCAGAGGATCAGCGTCCTGCGGTCGGTCCGGTCGGCCATCCAGCCGCCCCACAGGGAGCCGACGAGCACCGTGACGCTCATGATCATGCTGGAGACGGCGACCCCGAAGGTGGAGCGCGTCATCTCGAAGACCTGGGCGGAGAGGGCGACGGTGGCCATGCCGAGACCGAACAGCGAGACCACGCGGGCGATGAAGATCGCCCGGAAGTCGCGGCTGGTCCGCAGCGGGCCGATGTCGATGAGGAAGTCACCGGCGCGCACGGGGCACTCCCGTCGGGGCGTTGAGCAGCTCGAACCACGCGTCGAGGGTGGGGCGTTCGGCCAGGTCCACGAAGCCGATCTCGGCGCCGTCCGCGCGCCACCCCTCGACCAGGGTCATCAGGCGGATCGAGTCCAGGCCCTGCTCGATGAGGCTCTCGTCCGGCTCGACCTCCGCGGCGTCGACGTACAGCACGTCGGCGACGTCCCGCGTGAGCCGCTCGCGTGTGAACGCCTGCTGTCCGGCCGTGTCGACCATCGTGGTGTCCTCTTCCCGTCCGACGTGTGACGTGTTTCGAATGCTTCGAGTGGGTAAGTCGAGTTAGGTAAGGCTTACCTAACTCTCTATGGTGTGGTGGAGTCAAGCGGCGGCGCGGCTCCCGGTGGACCCGCCGCCCTCCAACCCCACGAGAGTGAGAAGCCGTTGACCACAGCCATGCCCCGCCCGGGCCTCCGGTCGGAGCCCGTCGCCGTCGTCCGCCCCGCCGGGCGCTCCGACGCCGCCGCCGTGCACCGGCTGTCCGCGCCCTTCGTGCGGGACGGAGCCCTCCGGGACCGTCCGGCGGGCCGGTACGCCCGTGACGCGGCGGACTTCCTCGTCGCCGAGGGGGAACGCGGAGAACTGGCGGGGTGTGTCGCGCTGCGCCGTCGGGTCGATGCGCACGGCGGAGCGGCCGCCGTGCTCTACAACTTCTGTGTGGCCGAGGGGAGTCAGGGGCGCGGCATCGGCTCCGCGCTGCTGCGGGCCGTGCTGGCCGAGGCCGCGGCCCAGGGGGCGTCCCGGGTGTTCACCGCGACCGCCGGCAGCGGGCTGCTCTTCCTGCGCCACGGGTTCACCGTGGGCGGCGAGGAGGAGGCGCCCCCGACCTGGCGCGCCTCCCTCGACCCGGCACGGGGCTCCCGGGTCCTGGTGCGCGCCCTGATCTGAGCGTGGGTGAGGCCGGGACGGACGTGGTCCGTCCCGGCGCGGACCCCCGGTGCCGAGGTCGGTGCCGGGGGTCTCGTGGTGGGGGTGTTCCTAGGCGCGGGCCGCGAGGCTCGCGGGACGCATGTCGGTCCAGTGGGCGTCGACGTACAGGGCGCAGCCCTCCCGGGAGTCCTCGCCGTGCACGACGGTCCAGCCGCTCGGGACCTCGGCGAACGCAGGCCACAGCGAGTGCTGGTTCTCGGCGTTGACGAGCACGAGGTAGCGGGCGTCGGCGTCCTCGAAGGGGTTGGTCGCGGTCATGCTGGCTCTCCTTGCGGGGCTGTGCGTGCGGTGTGGGGGAGTCGTCCCGAAGGGGACCGTCCGGCCGGGAGGGCCGGGGTGCGTGCCCCCGAGGCTCGATGATTAGGTAAGGCTAGCCTAAGGTCCTTGACGAATGACTGGGTGTCAAGTGGCCTCCCGGAGCCGAACCGCGCCGTACGGCCGCGCCCGCTCCGGGGTCAGGCGGCGTGGTCCGGGAGGGGATTGGCGTGCTCCGCGCGCCCCTTGACCCACGCTCCCGGCGTGCAGCCGAAGTGGCGCCGGAACGCCACTATGTACCCGTTGGTGCTGGTGAATCCCACCCTGGACGCGACCGCGCTCACCAGGTGCCCCCGGTCCAGCAGGTCCAGCGAGAGGTTCAGGCGCACCCGCGTGCGCCACTCCGAGAAGGCGAGACCCGTCTCGTCGCGGAAGGCGCGGCGCAGGCTCGTCGAGCTGGTGTGGAGGCTCTCCGCCCACTCCGTGGCGGTCCGTCGGTCGTCCGGCCTGCGCAGCAGCGCGCCGGCGACGGACCGGGCGGTGTCGCTCGTCGGGCGGGGCGCCGGCAGGGCGGCGGACGGGGTGCCGGTCAGCGCGGCGAAGGCCGTCGCCTCGTCGGCCCCGGCCCCCGCGCCGCGCGTCCGGGCCAGCAGGAGCCGCCGCTTCGGCTCGTCGATCCGGACCACCGTGGGCTCCTCGTAGGGGAGTCGGTGGACGTCGGCGTCGAAGGGTTCGGCGAGCACCAGGGAGTCGGGGTGGAACCGGGCGCTGTGCGGAGTGCCCGCCGGGATCCAGAGCGCCACGGACGGGGTGAGCTCGTGGGCGCCGCCGGGCGTGGAGACCGATATCCGACCCAGCGGGGCGTAGAGCAGCTGGTGGAAGTCGTGCACATGGGTCGGGTGACCCCCCGCCGTGATGAAGTCCTCGTCCGCCGCCGCGGCCGTTCTTCCCTGGGCCATGGCCCACCCCCTGGTTGTCGGGGACCGGGATGGATTCCTGGCCCCTCGGTGTGATCGGTCGGGCTCCCGCTTGGATCGCCGGAGCTTAGGTAAGGGTAACCTAACTGACCGCACGACCCGTGAGGAACAGGAACATCCCATGACAGAAACGTCCCCGCCGGTGAGAGCTCCGCTGCCACCGGTACGGACCCGGCTCTCGCGCGGCGCGACCGTCGCGGTGATCGCCACCGCCGCCGTGATCGCGACCCTGCTGGCCGGAATCGCGCTCGGCTCCCGGGACATCTCCCCCCTGGAAGTCGTCCGCATCCTGCTCCACCCGGGAGGAGAGGCGTACAACTCGCACGTCCTGTGGACCGAACGCATCCCCCGGACCCTGCTCGGCCTCGCCGTGGGTGCCGCGCTCGGCGCCTCCGGACTGATCATGCAGGCGCTCACCGCGAACCCGCTCGCCGACCCCGGCATCCTCGGGGTCGAGCAAGGGGCCGCCATGTTCGTCGTGTTCGGCATCATGTTCCTCGGCGTCACCGACGCGCAGGGCTACTTCTGGCTCGCCCTGGCGGGCTCCGCGCTCGCCGCGACGCTCGTCTACCTGATCGGCACCCGCACCGACGCCGGCAGCTCCGCCGTCGGCCTCGTGCTCGCCGGAGTCGCCCTCGCCGCCGTGATGTCCTCCCTCATCACCCTCCTCGTCGTCCGCGACAAGGAGGCCTTCGCCCACCTGAGGTTCTGGTCCGTCGGCCAACTCACCGGCCGGGCCGAGGTCATGGACGAGATCATGCCCTTCGCGCTCTGCGGGCTCCTGCTCGCGCTGCCGCTCGGCGGCACCCTCAACATCCTCGGCCTCGGCGACGACACCGCCCGAGCCCTCGGCGTACGGGTCGAGCGGGCCCGCCTGGCCAGCGCCGGCGTCGCCGTCCTGCTCTGCGCCGCCGCCACCGCGGCGGTCGGCCCGGTGGCCTTCGTCGGACTGGTCGCCGCGCACTGCGCACGACTCCTGACCGGGC
Organism: Streptomyces sp. NPDC002057; assembly: GCF_040296665.1. Taxonomy (NCBI): domain Bacteria; kingdom Bacillati; phylum Actinomycetota; class Actinomycetes; order Kitasatosporales; family Streptomycetaceae; genus Streptomyces; species Streptomyces sp. NPDC002057. Next base: position 5,339 of record NZ_JBEOXR010000093.1, on the reverse strand, counting down.
CCGACCACCGCTGGTCCCTGCCGATCTCCATGGCCGTCGGCGCCGTCCTGCTCACGGCCTCCGACACCGCGGGCCGACTGATCCTCGACCACGGGGAGATCCAGGTGGGCCTCATGACCGCGATCGTCGGCACCCCGTTCTTCGTCTGGCTCGCCCGCCGCCGCGACCTGGTGAAGATGTGATGACCGCGATCGACACCCGGCCCACGCGGCCGGACACCCCGACCACGCCCGTCGTCGTCGCGCACCTGCGCGCCGGCCGCCGCGCCCGCAACCGCCGCACCACCGTGGTCGCCTCCGTGCTGGCCGTCGCCCTGCTCGCGCTCACGACCGCCTCCGTCCTCCTCGGCGGCATCGGCCGCGTCGACCCCGCCGACGTCCTGCCCGCCATGTTCGGCCTGCGCACGGGCCTCGCCGACTACATGATCTTCCAGCTGCGCATGCCCAGGGCGCTGGCCGCGCTCCTGGCCGGAGCCCTCTTCGGCCTGGCGGGTTCGCTCTACCAGCGGCTCATCCGCAACCCGCTCGCCACCCCCGACATCGTCGGCATCTCGGCCGGCGCCGGCGCGGGCGCCGCGACCGCGCTGCTCTACGCGCCCGCCGCCTTCACCGTCGGCGTCCCGGTCGCCGCGGTCGTCGGCTCGTTCGTCCTGGTCGCCGCCGTGCAACTGCTCAGCTGGCGCAACGGGATCGACACCTACCGACTGGTTCTGGTGGGCATCGGGCTGAGCGCGGTCTGCACCGCGTACACCAACTACCTGTTCACCGTGGCCGACCAGCAGAGCATCGCCATCGCCATGCGCTGGACGGTCGGCAGCACCAACGCCGCCGACTGGGACGGCGTCACCACGCTCGCCCTCGGGCTCGCCGGCTGCCTGGTCGCGGCGCTCCTGCTCGGCCGGTCCCTCGGCACCCTCTCCCTGGGCGACGGATTCGCGGCCGGCCTCGGAACCCGGGTCACCACCGTCCGCGTCGGCGTCCTGCTCCTCGGCGCCGCCGCCGCGGCCCTCGCCACCAGCGTCGTCGGCCCCATCGGCTTCGTCTCGCTCATCAGCGGTCCCATCGCCGTACGCCTCGTGGGCGTCGACCGCTCGACCGCCGTCGCCCCGGCCATCGGCGCCGTCGTCGTGATCGGCGCCGACGTCCTCGCGCAGCACGCGCCCGTGATCAGCCCGGTGCCGACCGGGGTCCTCACCGCGCTGCTCGGCGCGCCCTACTTCGTCTGGCTGATCCTCCGACGCAGGCAGGAAGCCCCGTGACACACGCCGCGACACCGCAGACCGAGACCCCCGAGACCGACGGACCCGAGACCGAGACCGAGACCCGGAATCCAGTGACAGCCGACACCACCATCGAGTCGCCGAAGCCCACCACGCCGCCGCGCGCCGACGAGGAGCCGCCCACCCACCGGCTCGAAGCGCGTCACATCAGCGCCGGGTACAGCGGCAACCCCGTCATCGAGGACCTCTCCGTACGGATCGAGGCCGGCCGCATCACCGCGCTCGTCGGCCCCAACGCCTGCGGCAAGTCCACCCTCCTCAAGTCGATGGCCCGGCTGCTGCCCCTCGCCGCCGGATCGGTGCTCCTCGAAGGCGCCGACATCCACCGCCTGCCCACCCGCGAGGTGGCACGTCGGCTCGGCGTGCTGCCGCAGTCGCCGATCGCCCCGGAGAGCATCACCGTCGGCGACCTGGTCTGGCGCGGACGCCACCCCCACCGCCAGTTCGGCCGACGCCGCGACGCCCACGACGACACCGTCATCGCCGAGGCGCTCCGGGCCACCGGCACCGCCGAACTCGTCGACCGTCCCGTCGACCAGCTCTCCGGCGGGCAGCGCCAGCGCGTCTGGATCGCCCTGGCCCTCGCCCAGGACACCCCGACCCTGCTCCTCGACGAGCCCACCACCTATCTGGACGTCGCCCACCAGATCGAGGTGATGGACCTCCTCGCGGACCTCAACGAACAGACGGGCAAGACCATCGTGCTCGTCTCCCACGACCTCAACCAGGCAGCCCTGTACGCCTCGACCATCATCGCCATGCGCGACGGAGGGATCGTCAGGCAGGGCACGCCCGAAGAGGTGCTCGACGAAGCGACCGTGGCCGAGGTCTTCGGCCTGAAGTGCGTCGTCGTGCCCCACCCCCTCACGGCCAGGCCGCAGATCTTCCCCCTCGGCCGCCGCCACCACTCGCAGGAGAACTGATCATGAACCGCCTCGCCAGACCCGCCGCCCGACGGTCCGCCGTCCGCACCCTCATCGCCGCGGCCGCGGCCGCCACCCTGCTCGTCGGCTGCGGCGGCGCCAAGGACGACAAGGCCGACGCGGGGAAGCCGTCCGGCGGCGCGGCCCCCGCCGCCGCCTTCCCGGTCACCCTCACCAACGCCTGGGGCAAGACCGAGGTCGAGAAGAAGCCGCTCAAGGTCGCCACCGTCTCCGACGGCGACACCTCCATCGCGCTCGCCCTCGGCCTGGTCCCCGTCATCACCCCGGACGCCGAGGACGGCGGCCCGATCCCCGAGTACAAGCAGCGCGCCCTCACCAAGCTCGGCGCCGGCAAGCTCAAGACGTACGACGACACCGACGGCACCGACTTCGAGGCCATCGCGGCCGAGGCCCCGGACGTCATCCTCGGCATGAACACCTGGTCCATGGACACGGACTACGCCAAGCTCGCGCCGATCGCCCCGGTCGTCACCTACTCCGACAAGAAGCACGCCGACACCCTCACCTGGCAGGAGCGCCTGAAGAACGCCGCCAAGGCGCTCGGCATGACCGCCGAGGCCGACAAGGTGATCGCCGCCAACGGCAAGGCCATCGCCGACGCGGCCGCCGCGCACCCCGAGTTCAAGGGCAAGACGTACACCTACGCGGTCGTCCACCCCGAGCAGCTCACCTTCATGTCCCACGCCGACCAGGACCCGGGCATCTTCGAGCAGATCGGCCTGAAGAAGACCGCCAAGGCCACCGCCTACACCGCGGACAAGAACTCCGTCAGCCTGGAGAACCTGGACGAGCTGGAGGCCGACGTCCTGCTGATGACGTACCCCTTCGGTGACAACGGCCTGCTCAGCGCCTCCGAGCTGGAGAGCAACAAGCTCTTCCAGTCCCTCACGGTCGTCAAGGGCAAGCACTACGCGGTGATCCCGGCCGAGAACACCCTCTCCTCCGCGGTCGCCTACCCCGACGCCCTCAACTTCCCGTGGGTCATCGAGAAGCTGACGCCCATCCTGGCCAAGGCCGTCGCGGGCAAGTGACCCCCGCTCCCGCGAGGGAGCACGAGCGCGCCACCCATCCGAGCACTCGTCACCGAGCACCACCCCTTCACCCACCCGCGCGGGCCGGGCGGACCGGACGGCGTCACCACGCCCACCGGTCCGCCCGGCCGCGGGTCCCGGACCACCGCAGTGCCACAAGGAGCCGTACCCATGCCCACCCGCAGCCCCCGCTCGGTCGTCACCTTCCCCATCGTGCTGAGGGAACTGACCGTCCTGCGCGCCGAGAACATCACCCCGGGGATGCGGCGCCTCACCCTCGGAGGAGCCCAGCTCGACGCCTTCGAGAAGAACGGACTCGAACTTCCCGCCCTGCGCACGGAGGGCTTCGACGACCACGTGAAGTTCTTCTTCGCCGACGAGACCGGTCGTCTGATCCTCCCCGGCCAGAACGTCAGCAGCCTCGACTGGCCCGCCGACGGCCGCCCCGTCGCCAAGGACTACACCCCGGTCCGGCACGACGCCGAGGCCGGCGAGATCGACTTCGACTTCGTCCGCCACGAGGGCGGCATCGCCTCCACCTGGGCCGAGCACGTCCAGCCGGGCGACAGCGCCTGGATCGCAGGACCGAAGATGTCGCACAGCCACCCCGAGGGCGCCGACTGGCTCCTCGTCGTCGGAGACGAGACGGCCCTGCCCGCCATCGGCCGGTGGCTCGCCGAGATGCCCGAGGGCACCAAGGCCCGTGTCTTCATCGAGATCGGGGACGACAGCCACCGCCAGGAGCTGCCCACCCGGGCCGACGCCGAGATCGTCTGGCTGTCGCGCAAGGGTGCTCCGGCCGGCACCACCGATCTCCTCGAACAGGCGGTCCGCACGGCCGAGTGGCTGCCGGGCACCGTCTTCGCCTGGGTCGCGGGGGAGACCCTCACCCTGAAGGGGATCCGGCGGTACCTCGCGGCGGAGCGTCAGGTGCCGCGCGACCACACCCATGTCACCGGGTACTGGCGCCGCGCCGAACCGGCCCCGGCCGCGGTGTCCGACGGGGCCGAGGCGGCCACCGCCGAGCCGGAGGAGGACGGCGACGCGCACGAGCGGCTGCACGAGCTGACGGACCTCGCCCCCGGATACGCGATCCGCACCGCGGTCACCCTCGGCCTGTTCGACCTCGTCGACGGCGGGGTGCGCGACGCCGTCGAGCTGGCCCGCCGAGCCGAGGCACACCCGCCCACCCTCAAGGCGCTGCTCGACTACCTCGTCTCGATCGACCTGCTCGCTGCGGACGAGGACGGCTACGGCCTCACCCCCGTCAGCGAGGAGCTCGTCGAGGACGACCACTCGGCCGACGAGTACCACCTGGAAGGCGCCCAAGCGGCGTTCGACGCCTCGCTCTCCGGGCTGCTCCACACGGTCCGCACCGGCGAGGCGGGATACCGGACGCTCACCGGACGGACCCTGACCGCCGCGATGGAGGACGAGCCGAGGCTCGCCGGCAGCGCCCGCGCCGCCGTCGAGGAGGAGGCCATGTGGATCGCCCCCGGCGTGCTCCGGGCCCACGACTGGTCGGCCGTGACCGAACTGACCGCGACCGGCCACGGCGCGGCGACCGTCGTCAACGCCCTGGTCAAGGAGTTCCCCGCGCTGCGCGCCCGGATCGCGGCCATGCCGTCGGCGCTGCGCGTGCTCCGCGACCAGATCCTCGACAGTGACGTACTGCCGCGCGTCGAGCTGGTCGCGCAGTCGGCGGCCGCTCCCGGAGGCACGGACACCCTGCTGATGTCCCGTCAGCTGGAGTGGCTCGCCGACGAGGACGCCGTCCACACCCTCTCCGAGGCCGCCGCGGCGCTGACGCCGGAGGGCACGCTGATCCTGGTGGAGATGGTCACCGCGGCCGACGCCGACGACGTCGACGCCGTCCTGCACCACCTGCGGCTCAAGTGCGCCTTCGGCTCCGGCGTACGGGCGGCCGACGAGGTGTCCGCGCTCGTGGAGCGGGCGGGCCTGGTCGTCCGGGACCGCAAGGACATCGGCTGGGACCACCGGCTCTGGGTGCTCACCCGTCCCTGAGCGTCAGGGCCGCGGGACCTGTCCGACGACCGCGACCCCCACACCCTTTCGGGTGTGGGG
>NZ_JBEOXR010000092.1:0-17974 GCF_040296665.1 Streptomyces sp. NPDC002057 | reverse complement strand
CGACGCCCCCGTCTCCCAGGGCGGAACCAACCTCTCCGGCGGCCAGCGACAGCGACTCGCCATCGCGCGGACCCTGGTGCAGCGGCCGGAGATCTATCTCTTCGACGACTCCTTCTCCGCGCTCGACTACGAGACGGACGCCCTGCTCCGGGCCGCGCTCGCCCGGGAGACGGCCGACTCCACCGTCGTGATCGTCGCCCAGCGGGTCTCCACCATCAGGGACGCCGACCGGATCGTCGTCCTCGACGAGGGACGGGTCGTCGGCACCGGACGGCACCGGGAGCTGATGGCGGACAACGAGACGTACCGGGAGATCGTGCTCTCCCAGCTCACCGAGGCGGAGGCAGCCTGATGGCCGGTCCTGGCGGACGCATGATGGCCGGTGGCGGCCCCGACCAGCGGTCGATGGACTTCAAGGGTTCGGGCAAGCGGCTGATGAGGCAGCTGGCGCCCGAGCGCGGCGCGCTCTGGGCGATGCTGATCGCCTGTGTGCTGTCGGTGGCGGCCTCCGTGGTCGGCCCGAAGATCCTCGGCAAGGCGACCGACCTCGTCTTCGCGGGCGTCGTCGGGCGCCAGATCGAGGGCGGCACGAAGGCGGAGGCGATCGAGGACCTGCGTGCGGCGGGCGACTCCGGCATGGCGGACATGCTGTCCGGGGTCGACTTCACGCCGGGGCAGGGGATCGACTTCTCCGCCGTCGGCGAGGTGCTGCTCGTGGTGCTCGCCGTGTACGTGGCGGCGGGCCTGCTCATGCTGGTCGCCACCCGCCTGTCGATCACGGTGATCAACCGGACGGTCTACCGGATGCGGGAGGACGTCCAGACGAAGCTGGCGCGGCTCCCCCTGTCGTACTTCGACAAGGCGAAGCGCGGCGAGGTGCTGTCGCGGGCGACCAACGACATCGACAACATCTCGCAGACCCTCCAGCAGTCGATGGGCCAGCTGATCAACTCGCTGCTCACCATCGTCGGCGTGCTGGCGATGATGTTCTGGATCTCGCCGCTGCTCGCGCTCGTCGCCCTGGTGACGGTGCCGGTCTCGGTCTTCGTCGCGGCGAGGATCGGCAAGCGCTCGCAGCCGCACTTCGTCCAGCAGTGGAAGTCCACGGGCACGCTCAACGCGCACGTGGAGGAGATGTACAGCGGGCACACGCTGGTGAAGGTCTTCGGCCGGCAGGCGGAGTCCGCGCGGGACTTCCGCGAGCAGAACGAGGCCCTGTACGAGGCCGGGTTCAAGGCGCAGTTCAACTCCGGCGTCATGCAGCCGGTGATGTTCTTCATCTCGAACATCAACTACGTCCTGGTGGCCGTCGTCGGCGGTCTGCGGGTGGCGAGCGGCACGCTCTCCATCGGTGACGTGCAGGCCTTCATCCAGTACTCGCGCCAGTTCTCGATGCCGCTGACGCAGGTCGCGTCGATGGCGAACCTGGTGCAGTCGGGCGTCGCCTCCGCCGAGCGGATCTTCGAGCTGCTCGACGCCGAGGAGCAGGAGCCGGACGCACCCGCGCGCGTGACGGGGGCGCCCTCGCCCGGCGGCCGCGGCACGAGCGACCTCAAGGGCCGGGTCGCCCTGGAGGACGTCTCCTTCCGCTACGAGGCCGACAAGCCCCTCATCGAGGACCTGTCGCTCGTGGTGGAGCCGGGGCAGACGGTCGCGATCGTCGGCCCGACGGGGGCGGGCAAGACGACCCTGGTGAACCTCCTCATGCGGTTCTACGAGGTGACGGGCGGCCGGATCACCCTGGACGGGGTGGACATCGCGAAGATGCCCCGGGAGGAGCTGCGGACCGACATCGGCATGGTCCTCCAGGACACCTGGCTCTTCGGCGGCACCATCGCCGACAACATCGCGTACGGCGCGACGCGCGAGGTGACCCGGGCGGAGATCGAGGAGGCGGCGCGGGCCGCGCACGCCGACCGCTTCGTCCGCACCCTGCCCGACGGGTACGACACGGTCATCGACGACGACGGGGCGGGGGTCAGCGCGGGCGAGAAGCAGCTGATCACCATCGCGCGGGCGTTCCTCTCCGACCCGGTGATCCTCGTCCTCGACGAGGCGACCAGCTCGGTCGACACCCGTACCGAGGTCCTGATCCAGAAGGCGATGGCGCGCCTGGCCCACGGGCGCACCTCGTTCGTGATCGCGCACCGGCTCTCCACGATCCGGGACGCGGACGTGATCCTGGTGATGGAGAACGGATCGATCGTCGAACAGGGCACGCACGAGGAACTGTTGGCGTCCGGCGGGGCGTACGCCCGGCTGTACGCGGCGCAGTTCGCGCAGGCGGTCGCCGAGGTCGACTGAACGGGCGTGCGACCCATGCCGCATGATGTGCGGCATGGGTCACACAACCGAGAATTCCTGGGTGCCTTCGGTCACCCTGCGCGTGGGCGCCGAGGGCGTGGACGTGGCGGCGCTGCTGCTCGGCACGGACGGCCGGGTCCGGGGGGACGCGGACATGGTCTTCGACGGGCAGCCCGCCCACCCCTCCGGCGCGGTACGACACGAACCGGAGGCGCTGGTCCTCTCGTTGCACGAGGTGGAGGCCGAGGTGGCGCGGATCGTGATCGCCGGATCGGCGGCAGGCGGCGCCCTGACCGCGCTCGCGCCGGACGGGGCGGCCGTCGCCTCGTACACGGTGCCCGGCGCACCGGACGCGACCGCCGTCGCCTTCGGGGCGTTCTTCCGGGAGTCGGGCGGCTGGAAGTTCGGCGGGATCGGGCAGGGGTACGGCTCCGGGCTCGCCGGGCTCGTCACCGCGTACGGCGTGGAGGTCGCGGAGGAGGAGTCGGCACCGGCCGTCTCCGGACCGGTCCCGCTGGCCGGGGTGGTGAAGGTGCCGGGTCAGGAGCCGTCCACGGGCGGCTCGCCCGCCGCCGGGGAACCGGCCGGGACGCCGGCGCCCGTCACGGCGGGGCCGTTCCCGCCCGCCGACCGGCCGTACGAGCTGGTCGAGGGCTGGGGTTTCGGGCCCGTCTTCGAGCCGGTCGTCTTCGAGGGCGTCGGCGACGACGTGATCACCCTCGACAGCCGTGTCCAGCCCGGCCCCGTCCTCGTGGAGCTCGCGCACGAGGACGGCGGGTACGTCGGCCTCTTCCCGCTCGACAAGCGGAACAGGGAGGGGGATTACGTCTTCAACACCACCCTGACCGACTTCCGGGCCAGTTCGGTCGTCGTCACCCCCAAGGACCGGGCGCTGCGGCTGAAGCTCGCCGCGGACAACCGCTGGGTGCTGCGGGTGAAGCCCGTCGCCGCGGCCCGCCGTCTCGAGGGCACGCTGAGCGGGTACGGCCCCGAGGCGTTCCTCTACCTCGGCGACGGCGCCGACCTCCGCGTGGACTTCAAGGGCGAGCCCGACAGGGGCGGCGGCTACGTCGGCATCCAGAGCTACGAGGTCCGCGGACGCGCCGGGGGCGGGCTGCCCGACTCGGATCTGCTCCTGAACACGACCGGGGCGCTGCGACGGACGGTACCGGTCCCGCGGGGGCCGCAGCTGCTGCTGTTCAGCGCGGAGGGCCGTGGACCCTCACCACCACCGAGGTGAACCCCTAGGGCCTGTACGAGGATTGCCGGGCGGCCCGGACCCGGCGGGGTCGGTCGGACCGGCCCTAGTCCAGGTAGCCGCGCAGCTGGTCCGCGTAGGCGTGGTCCCGCAGCTTGTTGAGGGTCTTGGACTCGATCTGGCGGATGCGTTCGCGCGTCACGCCGAAGAGGCGTCCTATCTCCTCCAGGGTGCGGGGCCTGCCGTCGTCGAGGCCGTAGCGGAGCTGGACCACCTTGCGTTCGCGCTCGCCGAGGGTGGAGAGCACGTCCTCCAGGTGGCGGCGGAGCAGCAGGAACGCGGCGGACTCGACCGGTGAGGCGGCGTCGCCGTCCTCGATGAGGTCGCCGAGGGCCACGTCGTCCTCCTCGCCGACGGGGGCGTGCAGGGAGACGGGTTCCTGGGCGAGGCGGAGCACCTCGCCGACCCGCTCGGGGGCCACGTCCAGCTGGGCGGCGACCTCCTCGGCGGTGGGTTCGTAGCCGCGTTCCTGGAGCAGGCGGCGCTGGACGCGGATGACCCGGTTGATGAGTTCGACGACGTGCACGGGGACGCGGATGGTCCGGGCCTGGTCGGCGAGGGCCCGGGACATCGCCTGGCGGATCCACCAGGTGGCGTACGTGGAGAACTTGTAGCCGCGCGCGTAGTCGAACTTCTCGACGGCCCTGATGAGACCGAGGTTGCCCTCCTGGACGAGGTCCAGCATGGTCAGGCCGCGGCCCACGTACCGCTTGGCGACGGAGACGACGAGGCGGAGGTTGGCCTCGATGAGCCTGCGCTTGGCGATCCGGCCGAGGACGACGAGCCGGTCGAGGTCGCCGGCCAGCCGGGAGTCCAGGTCGGGGGTGTTGGCGAGTTTCTCCTCCGCGAACAGCCCGGCCTCGACCCGGCGCGCGAGGTCGACCTCCTCCTCGGCGGTGAGCAGCGGGATGCGGCCGATCTCGCGGAGGTACTGGCGGAAGAGGTCGGAGGAGGGCCCGTTGCCGCCGGGGTCCGGGCGGCGGCGCTGGGGCGGGACGGCGGGCTCCTCCACGTCCTCGCCGGGTTCTGCCTGGTCCTGCGTCACGGTCTGGGTCTGCACGGCGGGCGACCTCCAGAAGGGGCGGAACGGCACCGTCATCCAGTGTGGGGTACGACACATCGCCGCCACGAGGGGCGTGCGGTGACTTTTTGAGACCGGGGGGTGACGGAACGTGCGTCAGAGGGCGGCGGCGCCGTTGTTCCTCAGGGACTGCCCGTACTGGGTGAGGACCCAGAGTTCGTTCTGGACGGCCGCGAGCCGCTCCGGGTCGCCCTGGGCGCCGAGCCGGGCCAGGGTGCCCTGGACCTCGCGGATGCGCCGGTCGACGGCGCGGAGCCGGACGGTGACGAGCTGGTCGCCGGCGTAGGCCTCGTCGACGGTCTTGGCGAAGATCGCCTCGACGGCGAGTTCGGTGACGAGGGCGCGCACGGTGTCGTTGGGCGCGGCCTCGCGGACGGTGGCGAGGTAGTCGGAGGGGGCTCCGGTGGCGCCGCCGGCGTCGTGGACGCACTGGCGGACGGCCGCGTAGGGCGGGGCGGTGAACTCGTCGGCCCCGTAGGCGTCGAAGGCCGGGGAGACCAGTTCGGGCCGCTGGAGGGCGAGCTTGAGGAGTTCGCGCTCGGTGCGGTGGGCGGGGCTGCGCAGGTTGAGCGCGGGCCCGGCCTGGACGCCGGTGGGTGCGCCGGCCGCCGCCTGGGCGTCGTAGCCGCGCCGGGGGGTCTGCTGCTGGGCGGCGGGGCCCTTGCCGCCGCGGTCGCGGGCCCAGCGGGCGAGCTGGGCGACCCGCTTGACGACGAACTGGGTGTCGAGGATGCCGAGCATGCCGGCGAGCTGGACGGCGACCTCGTGCTGCGCACCGATGTTCTTGATGCGGGCGACGACGGGCGCGGCCTCGTCGAGGGCGGCGGCGCGGCCGGCCGGGGTCTCCAGGTCGTACCGCTTCACGATCTGGCGGAGGGCGAACTCGAAGAGCGGGGTGCGGGGCTGGACGAGTTCGGCGACGGCCTGGTCGCCCTTGGCGAGCCGCAGGTCGCAGGGGTCCATGCCGTCGGGGGCGATGGCGATGTACGTCTCGGCGGCGAACTTCTGGTCGTCCTCGAAGGCGCGCAGGGCGGCCTTCTGGCCGGCGGCGTCGCCGTCGAAGGTGAAGATGACCCGGGCGGAGCCGTTGTCCATGAGGAGACGGCGGAGGATCTTGATGTGGTCGCCACCGAAGGCGGTGCCGCAGGTGGCGATGGCGGTGGTGACCCCGGCGAGGTGGCAGGCCATGACGTCGGTGTAGCCCTCGACGACGACGGCCCGGCTGACCTTGGCGATGTCCTTCTTGGCCAGGTCGATGCCGTAGAGGACCTGGGACTTCTTGTAGATCGGGGTCTCGGGGGTGTTGAGGTACTTGGGGCCGTTGTCGTCGTCGCGGAGCTTGCGCGCGCCGAAGCCGACGATCTCGCCTCCGACGTCCTTGATCGGCCACATGAGGCGGCCGCGGAAGCGGTCGATGGGGCCCCGGCGGCCGTCCTGGGAGAGTCCGGAGAGGATCAGTTCCTTGTCGGAGAAGCCCTTGCCGCGCAGGTAGCGGGTGAGGTGGTCCCAGCCGGCCGGGGAGTAGCCGACGCCGAAGTGGGCGGCGGCGGCCTGGTCGAAGCCGCGCTCGGCGAGGAACACGCGGCCGATCTCGGCCTCGGGCGAGTCGAGTTGGCCGATGTAGAACTCGGCGGCGACCTTGTGGGCCTCGACCAGGCGGATGCGCTCCCCGCGCTGGTGGCCGGGGTTGTAGCCGCCCTCCTCGTACCTGAGGGTGATGCCCGCCTTGGCGGCGAGGCGCTCGACCGTCTCCGAGAAGGAGAGGTGGTCGATCTTCATCACGAAGGCGATGGTGTCGCCGCCCTCCTGGCAGCCGAAGCAGTGGAAGAGTCCCTTGCCGGGGCTGACCTGGAAGGAGGGCGACTTCTCGTCGTGGAAGGGGCAGAGGCCTTTGAGGTTTCCGCCGCCCGCGTTGCGGAGCTGGAGGTACTCGGACACGACGGCGTCGATCGGGACCGCGTCCCGGACCGCCTTCACGTCGTCATCGTTGATCCTGCCTGCCACGCATGAAGTCTACGTGCGGGCGGAGGTGATCAGATCAGGCTCTCCAGGGGGACGGAGGGGTCGGCGAGGGCGTCGGTGTCCACGGCCGTACGGGAGCGGATGAGCTGCTGGACGGTCTCTGTGACGTCCCACACGTTCACGTTCATGCCGGCGAGGACCCGGCCCTCCTTGAGCCAGAAGGCGATGAACTCGCGCTTGCCGGTGTCGCCGCGGACCACGACCTGGTCGTACGAGCCGGGGGGCGCCCAGCCGGAGTACTCCATGCCCAGGTCGTACTGGTCGGTGAAGAAGTAGGGCACGCGGTCGTAGGAGACGTGCCGGCCCAGCATGGCGCGGGCGGCGGCGGGACCGCCGTTGAGGGCGTTGGCCCAGTGCTCGACGCGGAGCCGGGTGTGCAGCAGCGGGTGGTGGGCGGCGGCCACGTCTCCGGCGGCGAAGACGTCGGGGTCGGAGGTGCGCAGGGACTCGTCGACGGCGATGCCGCCGCCGTCGGCGCGGTCGACGAGGGCGAGCCCGGAGTTCTCCGCGAGGACGGTGCGGGGGGCGGCGCCGATCGCGGCGAGCACGGCGTGGGCCGGGTGCTCCTCGCCGTCGTCGGTGCGGACGGCGAGGACCATGCCGTCCTGGCCGACGATCTCGGTGAGCCGGGCGCCGAAGTGGAAGCGGACGCCGTGGTCGCTGTGGAGGTCGGCGAAGAGCTGGCCGAGTTCGGGGCCGAGGACCCGGTGCAGGGGGGTGGGGTCGGATTCGACGACGGTGACCTCGGCGCCGTAGCCGCGGGCGGCCGCGGCGGCCTCCAGGCCGATCCAGCCGGCTCCGGCGATCACCAGGTGGCCGTTGTCCCGGCCGAGGGTGGCGAGGACCTGGCGGAGCCGGTCGGCGTGGGCGAGCCGGCGCAGGTGGTGGACGCCGGCGAGTTCGGTGCCGGGGACGTCGAGGCGGCGGGGCTCGGAGCCGGTGGCGAGGAGCAGCTTGTCGTAGCGGATGACGGTGCCGTCGCCGAGGCGCACCGTGCGGGCCTCGCGGTCGACGGCGGTGACGGACTGCCCGAGGTGCAGTTCGATGTCGTGGCGCGCGTACCAGGCGGCCTCGTGGACGAAGACGCCGTCGCGTTCCTTGGCGCCGGTCAGGTACCCCTTGGAGAGGGGTGGGCGCTCGTAGGGGTGGTCGCGTTCGTCGCCGATGAGGATCACCCGGCCGTTGAACCCTTCGGCGCGCAGGGTCTCCGCCGCTTTGGCCCCTGCCAGGCCCCCGCCGACGATGACAAAGGTCTGATCTGCGTCGACCACGTCGTTTCCTCCTCTTTGCGACCGCTTCCAACCTACGCCCCCGGGCGTTCGTCGGGCCGTACCGCCTCGGGGCGTGCATGCGAGCGTCCCGCACGGAGGGTGGCGGCGGAAGAGGGCCGACTCAGCCGTGGTGCGGACGGAGGTGGGTGTGGAGGGCCCGGGCGGAGGCGTCGGTGAGGGAGGCGATCTGGTCGACGATGACGCGCTTGCGGGCCCGGTCGTCGCGCGCCGCGTCGAAGAGTGACCGGAACTGGGGTTCGAGTCCGTCGGGGGCGCGGGCGACGAGGGCCTCGGCGAGTTCGGCGACGACGATGCGCTGGTCGGCGCGGAGGGCCTCCTGTTCGGCGCGCTGCATCACGTACCGGTCGGCGACGGCCTTGAGGACCGCGCACTCGTTGCGGGTCGCGCGGGGGACGACGAGTTCGGCGCCGTAGCGGGTGAGCCGGCCCGAACCGTAGGCGTGCCGGGTGGCGCCCTCGGCGGCGAGCGCGAACCGGCCGATGAGCTGGCTGGTGGCGTCCTTGAGACGGGACTGGGCGACGGCCGAGCCGTCGTAGCCGTGCGGCCACCACTCCTGGTCGAGGAGCCGGTCGAGGGCGTCGGCGAGCTCCTGCGGGTCGGTGTCCTCGGGGACGTAGCGGCCGATGGCGACGGCCGCGATGTCGGCGCGCTCGGGTTCGGCGAGGAGGAGGTTGGGGTCGATGTGCCCGGCGTGCAGGCCGTCCTCGAAGTCGTGGACCGAGTAGGCCACGTCGTCGGCCCAGTCCATGACCTGGGCCTCGAAGCACTTGCGGTGGCCGGGGGCGCCCTGCCGGATCCACGCGAAGACGGGCAGGTCGTCCTCGTACACGCCGAACTTGGGCGAGCCGGGGTCCTCGGGGTGTCCGCCGCGCGTCCACGGGTACTTGGTGGCCGCGTCGAGGGTGGCCCGGGTGAGGTTGAGCCCGACGCTGACCAGCTCGCCGTCGGCGTCCTTCACGAAGCGCTTGGGTTCGATGCGGGTGAGGAGGCGGAGCGACTGGGCGTTCCCCTCGAAGCCGCCGCAGTCCTTGGCGACGTCGTTGAGCGCCTGCTCGCCGTTGTGCCCGAAGGGCGGGTGGCCCATGTCGTGGGAGAGGCAGGCGGCCTCGACGAGGTCGGGGTCGCAGCCGAGGGCGGCGCCGAGCTCCCGGCCGACCTGGGCGCACTCCAGGGAGTGGGTGAGCCGGGTGCGGGGGCTGGCGTCCCAGGCGTGTCCCCGGGTGCCGGGGGTGACGACCTGGGTCTTGCCGGCGAGCCTGCGGAGGGCGGCGGAGTGCAGGACGCGGGCGCGGTCGCGCTGGAAGGCGGTGCGTCCGGGGCGTTTGTCGGGCTCGGCGGCCCAGCGGTCGGTCGCGGCGGAGTCGTAGCCGGGGGTGTCGGTGACGCCGGTGCCGTCGGTGCCGTGTGTGCTGCCGGTGCTCTGTGCGATGCCTTCCATGCGTCGACGGTAACCGGAGGGACCGACAGAAGCGCTCAGACGGCGACGAGTTCCCGCCTGGGGGTGGTGGTGCGGCCCGCCAGGGCCCGGTCGTAGCGGTGGAGGACGAGACGGGCGAGGGCCGGGTGGGCGCCGAGCGGGTCGGAGGCGATCCAGGGGGCGTGGTCGGCGGCGCGGGTGGCGAAGAGTCCGGGGGCGGTGAAGCAGGAGGCGACGGCGACCCGGTGGCGGCCCCGGGCGGCGAGGGCGCGGACGGCCTCGGGGACGGTGGGCGCGGCGGCGGAGGCGTACGCGGGGACGACGGGGACTCCGCCGAGCCGCTCGCCGAGGAGGGCCGCGATGCGGCGGAGCTCGGCGCCGGAGCGGGGGTCGCGGGAGCCGGCGGAGGCGAGGACGACCCCGGCGGCGCGGGAGGCGCCGGTCGCCGCGTCCCAGCCGGCCTGCGCGAGCCGGTCGGCGAGGGCCTCGACGAGGAGGGGGTGGGCGCCGAGGGGTTCGGCGACGCCCGCCCGGAGGGCGGGCTCGGCGGCGAGGGCGGCGGGCAGGTCGTGGGTGACGTGGTGTCCGGGGGCGAGGAGCAGGGGGACGAGGACGGCGGCGCGGCCCTCGGCGGCCAGCTCCGTGAGGGTGGCGTCGAGGAGCGGGGTGTTCAGCTCGATGTGCGCGAGCCGTACGTCGAGTCCGGGCCGGAGCTCGCGGACCCGGTCGAGGAGCCGGCCGAGGGTGGCCCGGGCACGGGGGTCCCGGCTGCCGTGGCCGACGGCGACGAGGGTGGGGGCGGCCGGGGCGGGCCGGGCGGGCGCGGCGGGACCGGGTGTGTTCATGGGTGGCGGGACCTCCTGCTCGTGCTTCCGTGGCCGGTGGCCGTACGGACGCACGTGGCCGAGCTGGGTCCCGAGCTGCTCGGTGATCCTGCCGAGCAGCTCGGCGGCGTGGGCGAAGGTGCTGTCCGGCTCCGTCATGAACCGATCCTGCGGCCCCCAGGTTGCCTGCCCGTTGCACGGGGGTCACGGCTGTTTTCCGTGACCTCACGGGCCTGCGCCGCGCGGTGTCAGGCGTCCAGCCAGACCCGGAGCGGGCCGGTCTCCCGGAAGCCGGCGGCGAGGGCGGGGGCGAGGTCGTCGCCGGACTCGTAGCCGACGACGGTGCGGTCGTCGGCCACCAGGCCCAGGGACCCGGCCCAGGACCGGCCCGGGTCCGTGTCCCCCGTGGCGAAGAGGTTGGAGACGCCGGTGACGGTGCCGCTCGCGCTGAGGACGGCTCCGCCGAGGATCCGGCCGTCGGCCGCGTACCCGGCGACGACGGTGGTGGAGGGGTCGGCGAGGAGTTCGGGGCGGAAGAGCGCCGCCTCGTCGGCGTCGCCGTCGCTCCAGGCGAGGGCCCAGGCGGCGAGTTCGTCCGGGGTGCGGACGGCCCGCCAGTCACCGGTGGCCGGGGGGACCGGGAGGCCCGCCGGGCGGTGGATCCAGGTGGCCTCGAAGAGGAGGCGGAAGCCCTCGGCCGTCAGGTCGAGGCGGGCGAAGCTGTCCTTCACCGAGGCGCCGGGGGTGTCGCGGTCGATGCCGGTCAGGACGTCCTTCACGTCCGCGTCCCCGGTCAGCGTCACCGCGTCGGGGTAGTAGAGCGGGGTGCGGCGGTCGTTGGTCCAGGCGCGGGGGCCGAAGGCGCCGGGCCGGCCGTGGGCGGCGCACATGGCCCCGCACCATTCGGCGTTGTTGCGGACGGCCTCCGCGAGGACGGCATCGGTGATCATGCGCGGATCGTACGGTCCGGACGCTCCTCACCTCCCCTCTTTTTTCCTTCCGAATCACGGAATATCTTTTCCACTATGAGAATGTCCCCCCCCGCGTCGCTCCCCCGACGTGTCGCCGCCGAGTTCATCGGCACCTCCGCCCTCGTCGCCGTCGTCGTCGGCTCCGGCATCCGCGCCGACTCCCTCAGCCAGGACATCGGCGTCCGGCTGCTCGCCAACGCCGCCGCCTCCGCCATCGGACTCGGCCTGCTCATCGCCCTCATCGGGCCGCTCTCCGGCGCCCACTTCAACCCCGTCGTCACCCTCTCGGAGTGGTGGTCCCGGCGCTCCGGGCGCGCGGCGGGGCGCGAGGTCCTCGCCTACATCGCCGCCCAGCTCGCCGGAGCCGTCACCGGGGCCCTGCTCGCCGAGGCGATGTTCGGGCGGACGCCCGGCGCCTGGGCCACCGAGTCGCGCTCCGCGCTCCACCTGCTGCTCGGCGAGGCCGTCGCCACCGCCGGGCTCGTCCTCGTCGTCCAGGGCCTGCGCCACATCGGCCGCCCGGCCCTCGCGCCGGTCGCGGTCGCCGGCTACATCGGCGCGGCGATCTGGTTCACCTCCTCGGGATCCTTCGCCAACCCGGCCGCCACCGTCGGCCGCGCCTTCTCCGACTCCTTCACCGGCATCGCCCCCGCCTCGGTGCCCGCCTTCGCCGCCGCCCAGCTCCTCGGGATGCTCCTCGGGATGGTCCTGGCCGGTGTGTTGTACGGAACACGCGGGGCCTCCGGCGAACCGAACGCCGCCGAGGCGCGTCGGACGGGGTGACGGACCGGCACCGGTCCGCGACCGCGATCCTCGGAGGTTCCCGCATGCGGGCACGGCTCACCCGGTTCATACCCCGCTCCACCCGGGCCCGCCGCCGTACCGTCCAGGCCGTGATGGTGGGCGCCGTCCTCGCGCTCACCCCCGCCACCTGGATGCACACCGCCGCCGCCGGGAAGCTCCGTACCACCGCCGACGTGCCCGCCCGGGACGTCGCCGTCGTCTTCGGCGCCGGTCTGTGGAACGGGCGCCCGACCCCGTACCTCGCGCACCGGCTCGACACGGCCGCCGAGCTGTACCGGACGGGCAAGGTGCGGGTCCTCCTCGTCACCGGCGACAACAGCCGGACCGCGTACGACGAGCCGAGCGCCATGCGCGCCTACCTCACCCGGCGCGGGGTGCCCGACGACCGGATCGTCAGCGACCACGCGGGCTTCGACACCTGGGACTCCTGCGTCCGGGCCCGGAAGGTGTTCGGTGTCGACCGGGCCGTCCTCGTCACCCAGGACTTCCACATCAAGCGGGCCGTCGCGCTCTGCGGGCGGGCGGGCGTCGACGCCTACGGAGTCGGCGTCCCCGAACCCCACGACGCCACCTGGTACTACGGAACCACCCGGGAGCTGTTCGCCGCGGGCAAGGCCGCCCTCGACGCCGGACTGCGCCCCGACCCGCACTTCCTCGGGCCGCGGGAGAAGGGCGTCACCGAGGCGCTGGCCTCGCTCCACGGGACGCCGTAGCCCCGGCCCCCTCGGCGCCGGCCTCACCCCACGGCCCCCCGCGGGCTGAGCGGAGGGCAGCGCGCCCGTAATCAGCCGCGTCGCCCCGCGTAACACGGCTGACCCACGCTGGCGCCATGTCCGAGTCCACCGCCGTTCCCACCCACTGCCCCTACTGCTCCCTGCAGTGCGGCATGTCGCTCCGCCCCACCGGCGTCCCGGAGCTGCCCGCCGAGGTGGTCGACCGGACCGACTTCCCCGTCAACCGGGGCGCGCTGTGCGGCAAGGGCCGCACCGCCCCCTCCGTACTCTCCTCCCGGGTCCGGCTCACCGAGCCCCTGGTCCGATGCCCTGACACGGGGGCGCTGGCGCCCGCGTCCTGGGAGGAGGCGCTCGCCGCCGTCGCCGACGGGCTGCGCCGGACCCGCGCCGACCACGGTCCCGATGCCGTGGGGGTCTTCGGCGGCGGCGGCCTCACCAACGAGAAGGCGTACACGCTCGGGAAGTTCGCCCGGCTCGTCCTCGGCACCTCGCAGATCGACTACAACGGACGCTTCTGCATGTCGTCGGCGGCGGCCGCGCACGGCAGGGCCTTCGGACTCGACCGGGGACTCCCCTTCCCGCTGGAGGACATCCCGAGGACCGGGTGCGTCGTCCTCGTCGGCTCCAACCTGGCCGAGACCATGCCGCCCGCCCTGCGCTACCTCACCGAGCTGAAGGAGAACGGCGGCAGGCTGATCGTCGTCGACCCGCGCCGCACCCGCACCGCCGAACAGGCCGACCTCCACCTCGCGCCCCGCCCCGGCACCGACCTGGCGCTCGCCCTCGGCATGCTGCACCTGGTCGTCGCCGAGGGGCGGGTGGACGAGGAGTTCGTCCGGGAGCGGACCGCCGGCTGGGAGGACGCGCGGGCCGGGGCCATGTCCCACTGGCCCGAGCAGGTCGAGCGGATCACCGGGGTGTCCGTGCCGAAGCTGCGCGAGGCGGTCGCGATGTTCGCCGACGCCGACAACGCCATGGTGCTGACCGCGCGCGGCCCCGAGCAGCAGTCCAAGGGCACCGACACCGTCGGCGCCTGGATCAACCTCTGCCTCGCCACCGGGAACGCGGGCCGGCCGCTCAGCGGCTACGGCTGCCTCACCGGCCAGGGCAACGGCCAGGGCGGCCGCGAGCACGGCCAGAAGGCCGACCAGCTGCCCGGCTACCGCAAGCTCGACGACCCCGCCGCCCGCGCCCACGTCGCCGGGGTGTGGGGCGTGGAGCCGGAGTCCCTGCCGGGGCCCGGGCGGAGCGCGTACGAGCTCCTCGACGCCCTCGGCGGGGACGTGCGGGCGCTGCTCCTCATGGGCTCCAACCCGGTGGTCTCCGCGCCGCACGCCGCCCACGTCGAGGAGCGGCTGCGCTCACTCGGCTTCCTCGCCGTCGCGGACGTCGTGCTCTCCGAGACCGCCGCACTCGCCGACGTCGTCCTGCCCGTCACCCAGTGGGCGGAGGAGACCGGCACCATGACCAACCTGGAGGGGCGGGTGCTGCTGCGGCGCCGCGCCCTCACCCCGCCCGCCGGGGTCCGCACCGACCTGGAGGTCCTGCACGCCCTCGCCGCGCTCCTCGGCTGGGAGAAGGGCTTCCCGACCGACCCGGAGGAGGTCTTCGACGAGCTGCGCCGGGCCTCCGCGGGCGGCCCCGCCGACTACGCGGGCATCAGCTACCGCCGGATCGAGGAGGAGCAGGGCGTCTTCTGGCCCTGCCCCGAACCGGAGCACGCGGGGACGCCCCGGCTGTTCCTGGACCGGTTCGCGACGCCCGACGGGCGGGCCCGGTTCGTGCCGGTGGTGCACCGGCCCGCGGCCGAGGAGACGGACGCCGACTACCCGGTCCTGCTCACCACGGGCCGGGTCGTGTCCCAGTACCAGTCGGGCGCGCAGACCCGGCGGGTCGCCGAGCTGAACGCGGCGGCGCCCGGCCCCTTCGTGGAGCTCCACCCCCGGGCGGCCGAGCGGCTCGGGGTGGCCGAGGGCGAGCGGATCGCGGTGGTCTCGCGGCGCGGCCGGGCCGTCGCACCGGCCCGGATCACCACGGCGATCCGGCCGGACACCGTCTTCATGCCGTTCCACTGGGCGGGCGAGGGCCGGGCCAACACCCTGGTGAACCCGGCGCTCGACCCGGTCTCCCGGATGCCCGAGTTCAAGGTGTGCGCGGTCCGTCTGGAGCGGCTCTGACGCCCGGCGGCTACGGCCGGTCGAACCAGTCGCCGCTCTCGATGACCGGGCCGAGGGGCGCGTCCGGCGCCGCCAGGAACACCCAGGCGGACACCCGCGCCCCGTCCCGTACCCGTACGACGTCCATCGCCACCCGTTCGTACCCGACGGGCAGCTCCAGGCGGTCCAGCAGGCCGAACAGTTCGCCGTAGGTGCCGGGCGCGGGCGTGAGCAGGGTCCCGGTCACCCGGCCCGCCTCCGCCGGGACGACGTACGGATAGCCGGGCCCGTCGTACAGGACCGCCCCGTGCAGCACGGCGTCCGCCTCGGCGCCGATCCGGCCGGCGAGGAACCGGTCGTGGTTGTACGCGCCCGGGCGCAGCGTCCCGTACACGAAGAACGGCCGCTCGTCGTCGGCCGGGACCTCGACCTCCCGGGCCGCCGCGGTCTCCCGCTCGACCCAGCGGGCGTACTCCTCGCCGACGCGGGTCACCCGGGTGGCGAGGATCTCGGGCGTCTCGTAGTCGTGGGCGGCGAGGAGGTGCGCCTCCAGGGCCGGGTAGCGGGCCTCGGTGGTCTTGAACACCACCTCCCACTCCTCGGTGGTCTCGATCGCGCCCTGCCAGTGGTAGACGGAGGTGACGGGCCCCGAGATCTGCGCGCAGGCGACGAGCCGGGCCTCGACGGCGCCGCGCGCCAGGGCGTCGGCCTTGGCGCGCGCGTCGGTGGTGGTGCGGACGGTGACGATCACGTCTCCACCGTACGGGCGAACTGGGCCGCGTGCAGCCGGGCGTACGCGCCCCCGGCGGCGAGGAGTTCGTCGTGGCCGCCCTGCTCGGCGATCGAGCCGCTCTCCATCACCAGGATGGTGTCGGCGTCCCGGATCGTGGAGAGCCGGTGGGCGACGACGAAGCTGGTGCGGCCCGCGCGGAGCGAGGACATCGCCTGCTGGACGAGGAGTTCGGTGCGGGTGTCGACGGAGCTGGTGGCCTCGTCGAGGACGAGGATCACCGGGTCGGCCAGGAAGGCGCGGGCGAGGGTGACCAGCTGCTTCTCCCCCGCGCTGAGGCCGCCGCCGTCCTCGTCGAGGACGGTGTCGTACCCGTCGGGGAGGGTGCGGACGAACCGGTCGGCGTGCGCGGCCCGCGCCGCCGCCACGATCCGCTCCCGCGAGACCTCCCCGGGCGCCCCGTAGGCGATGTTGTCGGCGATGGTGCCGCCGAAGAGCCAGGTGTCCTGGAGGACCATGCCGGTGCCGGAGCGCAGCTCCTCGCGGGTCATCGCCGCCGTGTCGACGCCGTCGAGGGTGATCCGGCCGCCGGTCACCTCGTGGAAGCGCAGCAGCAGGTTGACCAGGGTCGTCTTGCCCGCCCCGGTGGGGCCGACGATCGCGACCGTCCTGCCGGGCTCGACGGTGAGCGACAGGTCCTCGATGAGCGGCTTGCCGTCCTCGTAGCGGAAGGCGACCTTCTCGAAGGAGACCCTGCCGCGGAGCTCGGCGGGCCTCAGCGGCTCCGCCGGGTCCGGGGACTCCTCGTCGGCGTCGAGGAACTCGAAGACCCGCTCGGCGGAGGCCACTCCGGACTGGAGGAGGTTGGCCATCGCGGCGACCTGGGTGATCGGGCCGTTGAACTCGTACGAGTACTGGATGAAGGCCTGCACGTCACCGACGGACAGCGTGCCGCTCGCCACCCGCAGTCCGCCGACGACGGCGATGGCGACGTAGTTCAGATTGCCGACGAAGGTCAGCGCGGGCTGGATGAACCCGGACACGAACTGGGCGCGGAAGCTCGACCGGTAGAGCTCCTCGCCGAGTTCGTCGAAGCGGCGCACGGCCTCGTCGCGGCGGCCGAAGGCGACGACCTCGGTGTGACCGGTGATCATCTCCTCGACGTGGCTGCCGAGCTTGCCGGTGACCGCCCACTGCTTCACGAACTGCGGCTGGGCGCGCTTTCCGACGAAGGCGGCGACGGCCACCGAGACGGGCACGGTGGCGAGGGCCACCAGGGCGAGCAGCGGCGAGATCCAGAACATCATCGCGAGGACGCCGAACAGGGTCAGCACGGCCCTGATCATCTGGCTGAAGGCCTGCTGGAGGGTCTGGGTGATGTTGTCGATGTCGTTGGTGGTGCGGGAGAGGACCTCGCCGCGCGACTGCCGGTCGAGGTAGGTGAGCGGCAGCTTCGCCAGCTTGTGCTGGGCCCGCTCGCGGAGCCGGTGCCCGGCCCGCTGGACGACGGTGGTGACGATCCTGAGCTGGACCCAGGTGAAGAGGGCGGAGCCGGCGACCACCAGGACGGAGAGGGCGAGGACCCGGCCGACGGCCGCGAAGTCGACCCCGGCGGGGCCGGTGGCGCCGGTGACGACGAGGTCGGTGGCGCGGCCGAGGAGGAGCGGGCCGAGGACGGAGAGGAGGACGGCGGTGGCACCGGCGGCGAGGGCGGTGAGGAGGAGGGCCCGGTCGGGGGCGAGGGTGCGCACGAGGCGGAGGCCGGAGGAGCGGAACGAGAGGGAGCGTTCGAGGCCGGCGGCGGGGAGGCCGGGCCCGCGCTGCTGGGGCGGGGGGCCGGTGCGGGCGGAGGCGGGGGTGGTGGTGGGGCCGGGCCCTGTGGTGGGTTCAGGGGTGGTGGGGCCGTGTTCGGGGGTGGTGGGTCCCGGGCCCGTGGTGGCGCCGCTCCCCCGGGCGGGGGCTGGCGAGGTGGGGCCGCCGGCCCGGCCGGGGGGATCGTCCGTCGCCCGGCCCTCCGTGGTGGACGTGTTCATGCCGCTTCCTCCTCGGTGAGCTGGGAGAGGACGATCTCCCGGTAGGTGGCGTTGTCCCGCATCAGGGAGGTGTGGGTTCCGGTGCCGACGTTCCGGCCCCGGTCCAGGACGACGATCCGGTCGGCGTTCCTGATGGTGGAGACCCGCTGGGCGACGATCACGACGGTCGCGTCCGCCGTCTCCGCCCGGAGCGCCTCGCGGAGCAGGGCGTCCGTGCGGGGGTCGAGCGCGGAGAACGAGTCGTCGAAGAGGTAGAGACGGGGACGGGCGACGAGGACCCGGGCGATGGCGAGTCGCTGTCTCTGGCCGCCGGAGAGGTTGGTTCCGCCCTGGGAGACGGGGGCGTTC
>NZ_JBEOXR010000091.1:0-18506 GCF_040296665.1 Streptomyces sp. NPDC002057 | reverse complement strand
TCCGGAAAATCTTCAGAATGCGCTCCTGGTTGCAGACCAGACGCAGCGAGCCCTCATGCGCGCGGACGCGCTTCAGGCCGCCGACCAGCACACCGCGGCCGGTGGAGTCGAGGAAGTCCACGCCCTCCATGTCGACGACCAGGTGGTAGCTGCCGTCGTTCACCAACTCGACCAACTGCTCGCGCAGCTTGGGCGCGGTATACACATCAATCTCGCCACCGACCTCGACGACCGTACGGTCGCCACCAGCGCCGGACACATTGCGAGTCGACAGGGACAGGTCCACGGATCCTCCAGCACCTTGCTATCGAACGATCGTTCTCTCGGGTCTCCAGGGCGGAGTCGGGGAACTGATCGCCAGCCGCGATGGCATTCAATCACTTACCAGCAGCCATGCACGACGCCTTGGAAGCATTGTCCGTCATGGCAGTGACACACTCGGTGCCGATGGCCAAGAATCACCGCCCCCGTCGTCCGGCCGGGGAAACGGGCAGCCGCCCCTCCCCCGGCATGGTCCTCGACCGGCTCTCCTCGGGCGAGAGCCGGGCCGCGCGCATCACTCATATGGAGCACATGCCCGCCCGGGAGGGTCGTCATGCAGTCTGGCCGCACCGCATCCGTCCGGAGGTGATCGCGGCGATCCGGGCGGCCGGGATCGAGCACCCCTGGGCCCACCAGGCGGAGGCCGCCGAGCACGCCCTGGACGGCGAGTCCGTGGTGATCGCCACCGGCACCGCCTCGGGCAAGTCGCTCGCCTACCTCGCGCCGGTCCTGACCACCCTCCTGGACGGCGCGGAGGCCCCCAACGGACGCGGGACCACCGCCCTCTACCTCTCGCCCACCAAGGCCCTCGCCGCCGACCAGCGCCGCGCCGTGCGGGAACTGGCCGCCCCGCTCGGCAACCGGATCCGCCCCGCCGTCTACGACGGCGACACCCCGGTCGAGGAACGCGAGTGGGTCCGCCAGTACGCGAACTACGTCCTGACCAACCCCGACATGCTGCACCGGGGCATACTCCCGTCCCACCCCAGATGGGCCTCCTTCCTGCGCTCCCTGCGCTACGTCGTGATCGACGAGTGCCACACCTACCGGGGCGTCTTCGGCTCCCACGTCGCCCAGGTGCTGCGGCGCCTGCGCCGGATCTGCGCCCGGTACGGCTCCGACCCGGTCTTCCTCCTCGCCTCCGCCACCTCGGCCGAGCCCGCCCTCGCCGCCGGCCGTCTCACCGGCCTGCCCGTCACCGAGGTCTCCGACGACGCCTCCCCGCGCGGCGAACTGGTCTTCGCCCTGTGGGAGCCGCCCCTGACCGAGCTGCACGGCGAGCGCGGCGCCCCCGTCCGCCGCACCGCCACCGCCGAGACCGCCGACCTGCTGACCGACCTGACCCGGCAGGGCGTCCGCTCGGTCGCCTTCGTGCGCTCCCGGCGCGGCGCCGAACTGATCTCGGTGATCGCCCAGGAACGGCTCGCCGAGACCGACCGCTCGCTCGCCCGCCGGGTCGCCGCCTACCGGGGCGGCTACCTGCCCGAGGAGCGCCGCGCCCTGGAACGCGCCCTCCACTCCGGCGAGCTCCTCGGCCTGGCCGCCACCACCGCCCTGGAGCTGGGCGTGGACGTCTCGGGCCTGGACGCCGTCCTGATCGCCGGCTACCCGGGCACCCGGGCCTCCCTCTGGCAGCAGGCGGGCCGGGCGGGTCGCTCGGGCGAGGGCGCCCTCGCGATCCTGATCGCCCGCGACGACCCGCTGGACACCTTCCTGGTCCACCACCCGGAGGCGATCTTCGACCAGCCGGTGGAATCGACCGTCCTGGACCCCGACAACCCCTACGTGCTCGCCCCCCACCTCTGCGCCGCCGCCGCGGAGCTCCCCCTCACCGAACCCGACCTGGCCCTCTTCGGCCCGGCCGTCCCCGACCTGCTGCCCCAGCTGGAGGCCGCGGGCCTGCTGCGCCGCCGCTCCACCGGCTGGTACTGGACCCGCCGCGAGCGGGCCGCCGACCTCACCGACATCCGGGGCGGCGGCGGCAGCCCCGTCCGGATCGTGGAGTCCGGCACCGGCAGGCTGCTCGGCACCGTCGACGAGGCCGCCTCCCACACCGCCGTCCACGAGGGCGCCGTCCACCTCCACCAGGGCCGCACCTACCTGGTGCGGGAACTCGATCTGAAGGACTCCGTGGCCCTCGTGGAGGAGGCCGTCCCGCCGTATTCCACCACCGCCCGCGACACCACCTCCATCACCGTCCTCGACACCGACACCGAGATCCCCTGGGGAGCCGGGCGCCTCTGCTTCGGCTCCGTCGAGGTCACCAACCAGGTCGTCTCCTTCCTGCGCCGCCGGCTGATCACGGGCGAGGTCCTCGGCGAGACCAAGCTCGACCTGCCACCCCGCACCCTGCGCACCCGGGCCGTGTGGTGGACGGTCACCGAGGACCAGCTCGACGCCGCCCGGATCACCCCGGAGATCCTCGGGGGCGCCCTGCACGCCGCCGAGCACGCCTCCATCGGCATGCTGCCGCTGTTCGCCACGTGCGACCGCTGGGACATCGGCGGCGTCTCCGTACCGCTCCACCCCGACACCCTGCTGCCCACCGTCTTCGTGTACGACGGGCATCCCGGCGGCGCGGGCTTCGCCGAGCGCGCCTTCCACACGGCCCGCGCCTGGCTGACGGCCACCCGGGAGGCCATCGCCTCCTGCGAGTGCGAGGCGGGCTGCCCCTCCTGCATCCAGTCCCCGAAGTGCGGCAACGGCAACGACCCGCTCCACAAACGAGGCGCCGTCCGCCTCCTCACGGAACTCCTCCGGGAGGCCCCGGAGAAACAGCCGGGGGAGCCGGAGGAGCCGGAGAAGCAGCCAGGGGGAGAGCGGGAAGGGCCGTCGGAGGGGCCGTAGGAGGGACTGTCGGCGGGGCCGCCGGAGGGGCCGGAGGTCTGAGAGGGCCTGGAGGGTCTGAGGCCGTCTCCGAGGCCCCGGAAGACCCCGGACCTCCCGCGGGGCGCCGGGAGAGGTCCCTCAGGCCCCTGAGACCCCGGCGGGGGCCCCTGGGGTCCCTGGGGGCCCCGGGGCCTCCCCCGCAGGTCCCTGAGACCCGGGGGGATGCCCCGGAGGTCCCGCCCGCGACCTGACCTCCGGCCGGTAGGGGCCCCGCACGACCCGGGCGGTCACCTCCGCGAGTTCGCCCCGCACGGCACACGCCACCAGCTCGGCACCCTGCGCTGCGGCCACCCGGGAGGCGGCCCCGCAGGCCTCGGCCTCGCCCCACAGCGCCCGGTCGGCGGCGGCGAGGGCGGCCAGGTCGGCGGCCCCACCGGCCCGGTGCCGGGCCGCCACAGCCTGACCGAGCGCGAGCACCGCCCCGAACACGACACAGAGCGCACAGGCCGCGAGGGCCACCCACACGGTTGCCGCGCCCCGGTCGGACCGACGGCCTCCCCCTCCCCCGGCCTCGGGCGTCATGGTGCGCCCCCTGGCTCCGGACGCCCCGCCACCGGATCGCCGCCCGCCGCTCCAGCCCCCGCCGCCCCCACGGCCGCCGTGTCCTCCGCGAGAGCCGCCGCCTCCGCCCGCAGAGTCAGCCCCATGCCACGGGGGCCCGGAGCCGCGACCTCCACCGACACCCGCCAGAGCTCCCCGGACCGCTCCACCGACACCCGGGCGCCCTCGGGCGCGGCGGCCCGGGCGGCCGACTCGGCGGCCGGCCCGGGCTCGGCGCGGGCCGCGACCCGTGCTCCCGCCCGTGCCGCGTCGACGCACCGGATCTGCGCGGCCGCGGCCGCCAGCGCCCAGAGCAGGGCCACCGTGAACAGGGCGAGGACAGGCAGCACCATCGCCGCCTCCACCGTCACGAAGCCCCGGTCAGAACGGCGCATCGAGCGCCTTCCCGATCACCGACTCCAGCGTTCCCGAGACCGTCCCGCTGGTCACGATCTTGTAGAGCACCGCGGCGAAACCAGCCGCCGCGATCGTCCCGACCGCGTACTCGGACGTGGTCATCCCCGCGTCTCGGCGTGCAGCCGCCCGCCGAGCCCGCCACCAACCCCGAACCGTCACCTTGCCTGCCATGCCGACCTCCTCGAATCGTCGTGCCATGTCGTGCCTCGCCATGTCCTGCCGTGTCGTGCTGCCTTGCTGGGTCTTGCTGTCCTGCTGGGTCCGGCGATGTCGCGCCGTGTTCCCGTCTTCCGTCCTTCATCCGTGCAGGCGTCCCGTCACCCGCCCAGGAGGCCCGTCGCGAGGCCGATCACCACCGGGGCCACCCCCACCGCGAGGAAGGCGGGCAGGAAGCAGAGCCCCACGGGCGCGCTGATCAGGACCTGCGCCCTGCGCGCCCTGGCCGCCGCCGCACGGGCGCGGGCCGACCGCAGCGCGGCCGCGTGCCGGGCGACCGCCTCGGCGGCGGGCGCCCCCGAGGAACCGGCCCGTTCCATGCAGCGAGCCAGCCCCTCGGCTCCTGGTATCGCGCCGAACCTCCGCCACACCTCGGCCGGTTCTCCACCGAGCCGCAGCTCGGCCGCCGTACGGGTCAGGCGCTCGCCCAACGGGCCGCCCAGGGACCGCCCGACGGCCTCCGCCGCCTCCCCGGGCCCGGCACCGGCCGAGGCGCAGGCCGCCAACAGATCGGCGGCGAGCGGAAGATCACGCACCGCCTCCTCGCCGTCCGTCACCGGAGTGGACCGACGCGCCGAGCCCTGCCGCACCCCCGCGCCCACCAGGACCCCGGCCAACAGGCCGCCGAACGCGCCGAACAGCACCCAGGCGAGGCCGGCCGCCCCCAGAGGAACCGCCCAGTGCCCCACCCACCGGGGCAGCCCGGACCGTACTTTCGGAGGCCGTGGCGCCGGAGCCGGAAGCAGGGCCCTCAGCCGCCGCCGCATCCCGCGCGCCCGGCGCCCGCACACCACCTCCACGACCGCCCGCTCGCACCAGACCACCACCGCCACGACGACAGCCGCCGTCTGCAGGGCCTCGATCACGCCCGCTCCCCTCCCCGTACGATCCGCCCGGCCCACCAGAGTCCGGCCGCCTCCAGAGCACCGCCCACGACGAGGCAGCCCAGCCCCGCCGGGGTGTGCAGCAACACCCGCAACGGGTCCGCGCCGAGCGCGGCCCCGAGGGCGACACCGGCCAGCGGAAGCAGCGCCAGGACAGCCACCGTCGCCCAGGCACCGGCCAGTTCGGCGCGCATCCGCTCCCGCTGTTCGTGGTGGTCTCGCAGGGCGGCTTCGAGCCGTTCGAGCCCGGCGGCCAGGCCCGCGCCACCGTCCACGGCCACCTGCCAGCAGGCGGCCACGCCGGCGAGTCCGTCGGCGCCGTCCTGCCCGGCGGCCCTGCGCAGCGCCTCCGGCACGTCTCCGCCGAAGCGGGCCGCCGCCAGCACCGCCGCCTCCTCGCCGCCCAGCGCGCCCGTCTCCCGGGCCGCGAAGGACAGGGCCTGGGAGGGCTGCCATCCGGCTCTCAGTTCCCCGACGACAGCCCCGCACAGCGCCACCACCCGCTCCGCCCCGGCCTCACGCTCCTTGCGCCGCTCGGCCGCCCGCAGCCGTCGCCCCACCACCGGCACCGCGACCGCCCCCGCCACCAGCGGAAGCGGCGACCCGCCGAGCAGCGCGACCACTCCCGCCACCGGCAGGCACAGCCAGGCGCGGCGCGCCCGCACGACGGTCCACCAGCGCGCGAGCACCGCGGGCCGCAGCGCACCGAGCACAGCGCGCACACCGGACGCGCCCCGGGAACCGGCCGCACCACCGGCACCGCGCCCACCAGGACCGGCACCGGCGAGCACCGCCCGCGCCCTGCCTTCACCCCGCCGCCACTCGACCGCCCACCAGAGCGCCCGGAGCGCGCAGACCGCCAACGCCGCCTGGGCCACCGCCCGTACCGGCTGTTCCACGAACATCACGCCCCCTCTCCGATCAGCGATCCAAGGCGCTCCCAGCCGCGCTCCCGCACGAACCCGGTGGCGCCCCAGCGCAGTGCGGGAACCGTCCGCACGAGGCCCTCCCGATCCCGCTCCAGGACGTGCACCTCGGCGATGCGCCGCCGCCCGTCCCGGTCCCGCGCCAGGTGGAGCACGGCCGACAGACCGGCCCCCAACTGGCTGTGCAGGGCGGCCCGGTCGAGCCCCGCCGCCGTCCCCAGGGCTTCGAGCCGGGCCGGCACGTCCGCCGCGGTGTTGGCGTGGACGGTTCCCGAGCCGCCTTCATGGCCCGTGTTGAGGGCGGCCAGGAGGTCGACGGCCTCGGCGCCGCGCACCTCGCCGACCACGAGCCGGTCCGGCCGCATCCGCAGCGCCTGACGGACGAGGTCCCGCAGGGTCACGAGGCCGGCGCCCTCCTGGTTCGCCGGCCGCGCCTCAAGCCGCACCACGTGCGGGTGGTCCGGTCGCAGCTCCGCCGAGTCCTCGGCGAGGACGATCCGCTCCCGCTCGCCCACCAGGCCGAGAAGGGAGGCGAGCAGTGTGGTTTTTCCTGTGCCGGTACCGCCGCTGACCAGGTACGACACCCGGGCGTCGATGAGAGCGCGCAGGATCGGGGCGCCGCCCGGCGGCACCGTGCCCGCCGCCGCCAGCTCCTCCAGGGTGAAGGCGCGGGGGCGCACGACCCGGAGCGACAGGCAGGTCGATCCGACCGCCACCGGTGGCAGCACGGCGTGCATCCGGGTGCCGTCGGGCAGTCGTGCGTCCACCCAGGGCCGGGCGTCGTCGAGCCTGCGTCCGGCCACCGCCGCGAGCCGTTGCGCGAGCCTGCGCACGGCGGCGGCGTCGGGGAAGGACACCGGGGCCCGTTCGAGGCCGGCTCCCCGGTCCACCCAGACCCGGTCGGGCGCCGAGACCAGGACGTCGGTGACGGCGGGGTCGGCGAGCAGCGGTTCGAGGGGGCCGGTGCCGAGGAGCTCGCACCGCAACTCCTCCGCCGCGCCGAGCACTTCCGCGTCCCCGAGGAGCCGGCCCTGGGCCCGCAGGGCCGCTGCCACCCGCGCCGGGGTGGGATCGGACCCGCTCGCCGCGAGCCGCTGCCGCACGGCGTCGAGAAGCCCCGCGCCGCCGCCCGCTCCCCCTGCCCCGGTCATGCCGCGCCCCCGGGCGCGAGGGCGCGGGCCCAGAAGGCGTCGCAGAACCGGCCGAGCGGTCCACGGGGCTCGGCGCCCGGTGGCACCCCCGCGTCCTGGTCCGCCACGATCCCCGGGTCGTAGGGGAGTTCGCCGGCCAGCGGCAGCCGCAGCGCGTCGGCGACCCATCGTTCGTCGAGCCCCGCCGCGTACGGTCCGCGGACCACGGCGCGCAGGTCGCGCACGACGGCGGAGACGGTCGAGGCGACCCGGTGCGCCGCCGCGACGGCCCTCAACTCGCCGGGGACGACGAGCAGTCCGAGGTCGAGCTGGACCAGGGCCTCGGCGGCCGCCGCGTCCGTGCCGCGCGGCAGGTCGACCACGACGACCCCGCCCCGGCGGCGGGCCGCGGCGAGCACGGACCGCACGGCCTCGGGCGGCACCGGCGCCGCGGGCTCCCTGCCCCAGCTGAGCACCCGGACGCCCCGCACGGACGGCAGGGACTCCTCCAGGGCGCCGCCGGCCAGGCGGCCCTTGGAGGCGGCGAAGTCGGGCCAGCGTCTGCCCTCCTCGCGCTCTCCGCCGAGCAACACGTCGAGCCCTCCGCCCAGCGGGTCGCCGTCGACGAGCAGGGTGCGCCGCCCGGTCCGGGCGGCGGCGAGCGCGAGACCGCAGGCGAGGGTGGAGGCGCCCGCACCCCCTCGGCCGCCGACGACGCCGACGGTCAGGGCCTGCCGGCCCACGCCCTCGGCCGCGTCGGCGATGCGGTCGACGAGCAGGCTCTCGGCGTCCGGCAGCCTCAGCACGCACTCCGCGCCGGTCTCGACGGCCAGCCGCCACACCCCCGGATCGTCCTGGTCCCGGTGGACGAGGACGATGCCGGGGCGGCGCGCCGCTCCCCGGCAGCGGGCGGCGGCGTCGTCGCCGACCAGGACGAGCGGCGGGTCGGTCCAGCTCGCCCGCCGCTCCGGCACCCGGTGGTGCACCTCGGGCTCGACCCCCGCCGCGGCGCACAGCCGCAGGAGGTCGTCGAGGAGCCCGAGGTCCTCGGTGACGATCAGCGGCCCCGTGCGGCGCGGTTCGTCCGCTCCGGGCGTCTCCGGCCCGCTCGGCGCCGAACTCCACGCCGCACCCCTGGCCCCGGAAGTCCTGGATGCCTCCATGGCTCTCACCCCTCTCGTGTTTCCTGCCGTCCGCGAACTTCGCGACAGGAATCACCGTGGGGCCGTGCCGAAAATCCTGGGGAGCGTGCCGAAAAACTGTGGATATCCGAAGCCCTGTGAATATCTTCGCCACCCGCCCGGGGACTGTCCGGAACGAAACCCGCCGGTTACTGTGAGTGACGAATCAAGGGTCCGGCGACGCGTCGGACCGAAGCGCGGCCGACGGGCGGGAGAAGGAAGATGGCGGTGTCACACAGGGCCAAAACGGCTCCGGACATGCGACGACCCCCGCCGGGGGGGAGAGCGGGGGTCGTCTTTCCGGCCGACTCGGGGGGGGAGGAGCCGGACCGGGTTAGCACGGTCGCGAACGATCCGTGACTTCCATGGTGTACCCGAGAGCCTTCTCAGGCAAACCCACGCGCCCCAGCGTACGCCGAATGGCGGGCACCTATGCTCAGGCTTGTGGAAAACCACTCCTTGCCGCGCACAGCCGCCTTCTTTGACCTGGACAAGACGGTCATTGCGAAGTCCTCGACCCTGACCTTCAGCAAGTCCTTCTACCGGGGCGGACTGATCAGCCGCCGCGCCGCCCTGCGGACGGCCTACATCCAGTTCGTCTTCCTGGCAGGTGGGGCCGATCACGACCAGATGGAGCGGATGCGCGAGTACCTCTCCGCGCTCTGCAAAGGCTGGAACGTCGCCCAGGTGAAGGAACTCGTCGCCGAGACCCTTCACGACCTGATCGACCCGATCATCTACGACGAGGCGGCGTCCCTCATCGAGGAGCACCACGCCGCCGGCCGCGACGTCGTGATCGTCTCGACCTCCGGCGCCGAGGTCGTCGAGCCGATCGGCGAGATGCTCGGGGCCGACCGCGTGGTCGCCACCCGGATGGTGGTCGGGGAGGACGGCTGCTTCACCGGTGAGGTGGAGTACTACGCCTACGGCCCGACGAAGGCCGAGGCCGTCCGGGAGCTCGCGCTCTCGGAGGGGTACGACCTCTCGCGCTGCTACGCGTACAGCGACTCGGCGACCGACATCCCGATGCTGGAGGCCGTCGGCCACCCGTACGCGGTCAATCCGGACCGCGCGCTGCGCCGTGAGGCCGCGTCCCGGGAATGGCCGGTTCTCGCCTTCGAGAAGCCGGTACGGCTCAAGCAGCGGCTGCCCGAGTTCCGTATGCCGCCCCGTCCCACCCTCGTCGCCGCGGCGGCGGTGGGTGCGGCGGCCGTGGGAGCCGGGCTCGTCTGGTATGCCGCCCGGCGGCGGGCCGCCCTCGCCTCCTCGGCTCTCGGATGACTTTGCCCCGATATGAACTACGGGCAAGAGAAGTGGAGCCAGCACTTTCGCTTCTACCCCGACAGGAGTAGAAAGGAATCAGGCCCGCGAGACCGAGGACATCCGAGAGGATCACCTGTTGAGCATGAAGGCCCCACGGACCTAGCACAAAAGCCGAGCACCCACGCGACGTCGACCCGTCGATTACGGGCCAGCCGCACCAGGCCACGGGCAAAGTTCCCGGCCTGATGGGCACATATCGAGGACGCTTGGTAACTGGGTGGACGTGCCAGCGGCGGTACCTGAACGGGTGCCGCCGCAACCCTTTCAGGGCCCCCGCGAGGGGGCCCTGAATCATGTCGGGCCCCACCCTTCCGTACGACCCGAAGCGACCCGAACGGACCGGACCGGGCCGGACCGGACCGACTCAGCGCGACCCGACGCGACCGGCCCGGACAGACTCAGCCCGACCGGCCCCGACGGGACCCGGCCCGCACGGACCCGGCCCGCACGGACCCGGCCCGGATCAGGCCGCGCCGCGCTGCAGCGCCTCGCAGACGGCCGTCGACTCACGGACACCCAGCTCGACCGAGCGCCCGCAGTGCGCGATCCAGCCGCCCACGCCCTCCGGGGTCCCCGACAGGTACCCCTCGAACGCGGCGAGGTACGCGGCCCGCCCCTGTTCCGCGTGACCGACCTCCGCCGGGCAGATCGCCTTGGGGTCGAGGCCGCTGCCGACCAGCGCGATCCGCTCCGCCGCCCGCGCGATCAAGCCGTTGTACGAGGTGAAGGGGCGCAGGGCGAGCAGCTCGCCGTGGACCACCGCGGCGGTCACGAGCGCGGGGGCGTCGCCGCCCGCGACGATCAGTTCCGCCAGGCCGTCCAGTCGTCCCGCGACCTCGGCGGGCGTCGGCACCGGGGTCGTGACCAGCGGCTCGTCGACGCTCTCGCCGTCCAGCCGGGGCCGCCCCACCGACTCGCCCGGGTCGCCGGCGGCGACCAGGTGGAGCCGGGCGAGCACCCGCAGCGGCGACTGGCGCCAGATGGAGAGCAGCTGCCCGGCCTCGGAGCCGAGCCTGAGGGCGGCGCCGACCGTGCGGGCCTCGGGGTCGGCGCTGAAGTCGCTGCGCCGGCGGACCTCTTCCAGGGCCCAGTCGGCACCGGAGAGGGCGGCCGAGCCGCGCGCGCCGCGCAGGGCCGCCTCGGAGGAGATCTCGTTGCTGCGGCGGCGCATCACACGGTGGCCGTAGACCCGGTCGACGGCCTTGCGTACGGAGTCCACCGCGTCGGCGACGCCCGGCAGGGAGCCGAGGGCGGCCAAGGGGTCAGAGGCGTGCGTACTCATAAGTAGGGAGGCTACGCGCCCCGTGGGCCCGCCCCACGATGGAGTGGTCTTCTTCACGCACCTTGACCACGGGGCGCGTTCATGCCACTACGCTAGGTGAACATGAAGATCGCTTTCGTGGGGAAGGGCGGCAGCGGCAAGACGACGCTGTCCTCGCTCTTCATCCGCCACCTCGCCGCCAACGAAGCCCCGGTCGTAGCCGTCGACGCCGACATCAACCAGCACCTCGGCGCCGCGCTCGGCCTGCCCGAGGGGGAGGCCGCCGGGCTGCCCGCCATGGGCGCGCACCTGCCGCTCATCAAGGAGTACCTGCGGGGCACGAACCCGCGGATCGCCTCCGCCGACACGATGATCAAGACGACGCCGCCCGGGGAGGGCTCGCGGCTGCTGCGGGTCCACGAGGAGAACCCGGTGTACGAGGCCTGCGCGCGGACGGTCCCGCTCGACGACGGGGACATCCGCCTGATGGCGACCGGCCCGTTCACGGAGTCGGACCTCGGGGTCTCCTGCTACCACTCGAAGGTCGGCGCGGTGGAGCTCTGCCTGAACCACCTGGTCGACGGCGCCGACGAGTACGTGGTCGTCGACATGACCGCCGGCTCGGACTCCTTCGCCTCCGGCCTCTTCACCCGCTTCGACATGACCTTCCTGGTCGCCGAGCCGACCCGCAAGGGCGTCTCGGTCTACCGCCAGTACAAGGAGTACGCGCGGGACTTCGGGGTCGCGCTCAAGGTCGTCGGCAACAAGGTGCAGGGCCGGGACGACCTCGACTTCCTGCGCGAGGAGGTCGGCGACGACCTGCTCGTGACGGTGGGCCACTCGGACTGGGTCCGCGCGATGGAGAAGGGCCGCCCGCCCCGCTTCGAGCTCCTGGAGGCGGAGAACCGGATGTCGCTCCAGGCCCTCCAGGACGCGGCGGACGACTCGTACGCCGACCGCGACTGGGAGCGCTACACGCGCCAGATGGTCCACTTCCACCTGCGCAACGCGGAGAGCTGGGGCAACGCCAAGACGGGGGCCGACCTGGCTGCCCAGGTCGACCCCGACTTCGTGCTCGGCGAACCGATGGCCGTACCGCAGCTCGGCTGACGGCCCGGCCGGTGGCTCAGCGCCGTTCGGCCTGCTTGGCGTCCGTCGCCGGATCGGCCACGTCCGCCGCCGAACCCGCCACGCCCCTCGCCGGATCAGCCACGTCCGCCGCCGAACCCGCCACGCCCCTCGCCGGATCAGCCACGTCCGCCGCCGGGCCGGCCGCGTCCGCCCCCGAACCCGCCACGCCCGCCGCGGGGGCGGTCGCCGGGGCGGCCGGGGCCGCCGGCTGGGAGGTGAGGAAGGTCTTCCAGCCGGCCGCCGGGGCCTCGCCGACCTTCAGGGTGCGCATCTTGGCGATGACGTCGGGGTCCTGGGCGTCGAGCCAGTCGGCGAGCTGCCGGAAGGACACGCACTTGACGTCCTTCTGGACGCACACCGTGGCGATGGTCTCCTCGATGGCACGCATGTACGTGCCGCCGTTCCAGGACTCGAAGTGGTTGCCGATGACGAGCGGCGCCCGGTTGCCCTTGTAGGCGCGGTCGAAGGCCTGCACCAGGCCGTCCCGCATCTGGTCGCCCCAGTACTCGCGCTGGTTCGGGTCGCCCTGGGTCGTGCCCGGGGACTGGTTGACCAGGAAGTTGTAGTCCATGGACAGCGTCTGGAAGGCGCGGCCCGGCATCGGCACGAGCTGGAGCGACAGGTCCCACAGGCCCAGGTCCTTCTTGGGCCAGATCTGGTCGTTGACGCCGCTCGTGTCGTAGCGGAAGCCCAGCTGCGCCGCCGCCTGGACGAAGTTGGTCCGGCCCTCCAGGCAGGGGGTGCGGGCGCCGACGAGCTCCTTGTCGTAGTCGAACGGAAGCGGCTGCTCCGCGCGCAGCCCCGAGTTGGTCTTCCAGTTCTTGACGAAGGACTTGGCCTGCTTGATCTCGCTCTTCCACTCCTCGACGGACCAGGTCCCGACGCCGCCCTCGGCGCCGCAGAAGTGCCCGTTGAAGTGGGTGCCGATCTCGTTGCCCTCCTGCCACGCGGCGCGCAGTTCGCGGACGGTGGCACGGATGCCCTCGGTGTCGTTGAAGCCGATGTCGGAGCGCCCCACGTTGTGCTGCGGCGGGTCGTAGAGGGCCTTCTTCTCCTCGGGCAGCAGGTACACGCCGCTGAGGAAGTACGTCATGGTGGCGTCGTACTTCCTGCCCACCGAGCGGAAGTGGGAGAACAGCTTCTGGCTGTCCTCGCCGGCGCCGTCCCAGGAGAAGACGACGAACTGCGGCGGGGTCTCGCCCGGCTTGAGCTTCTGCCAGACGGGCTGGCGGGGCTGGGCGCCGGTGAAGGCCGTGGAGCCGTCGCCGATCAGGCGGGGCACGGTCTGCGGGGCCGCGGCCGGTCCCTTCTTGGTGCCGGCGCCGCCCTGCGCGCCCTTCGTGGCGGTGCCGTCGGAGCCCGAGCAGCCGGCGAGGCCGGTGATCAGGGCGACGGCGAGGGCGCCTGCGGCGAGCGTCTTCCTCTGGGCAGTGGTCCTTCTCCCGGCGGCTGTCATCCGCCCACCTCTCCTCGGTTCGTGCGAGCGGCGTCAACGTCGCACCGCGACGACCGGAGAGATGAAACGACAAGCGGCAAAGCGTCCACCTATCACCGGAACCGGTGAATCATTGCCCTATTTGCCCCGAAAATAATGCCGGAGACTTTACTCTCCATTACGATCCATTTACCGAGCGTTGATCCTCGCCCCTGGCGGGGACCCCATCGGGAATCCCGCCGCTGCACGCCGTGACCCACGGCCGCGAGCCCCCATGTTCGTCCCCACGAACCGCGACCGCGCTGCCCCGGAGGAGACGGGAATGACCCTCTGCACCCCCGACCGCACCACCACCCGACCCCGCGTCCAGCGGCCCCACAGCCCGCCGGAGCGGCCCCGCCGCTTCCGCGTCGCGGGCGCCGACCTGTCCGCCTCGATCGCCGTCTTCCTGATCGCGCTGCCGCTCTCGCTCGGCATCGCGCTCGCCACCGGAGCCCCGCTCCAGTCCGGCCTCGTCGCCGCCGCCGTCGGCGGCCTGGTGGCCGGCCGGTTCGGCGGCTCCCCCCTCCAGGTGAGCGGCCCCGCCGCCGGCCTCACGGTGGTGACCGCCGAGCTCATCCAGCTGTACGGCTGGCGCACCACCTGCGCCATCACCGTCCTCGCCGGACTCGCCCAACTCGGCCTGTCCGCCCTCCGGGTGGCCCGCTCGGCACTCGCCGTGTCGCCCGCGATCGTGCACGGCATGCTGGCCGGCATCGGCGTCACCATCGCCCTCGCCCAGCTCCACATCGTGCTCGGCGGCACCCCGCAGAGCTCCGCCGTCGACAACGTCCTCGGCCTGCCGGCCCAGGTGGCGCACGCCCACCCGGTCGCGCTCGGCCTCAGCGCCCTCACCGTGGCCGTGCTCCTGTGCTGGCCCCGGCTGCCGGGGCGCGCAGGGAAGCTCGTACGGAAGGTCCCGGCCGCGCTGGTCGCGGTGGCCGGGGCGACGGCGGTGGCGACCGTCGCCGGGCTCGCCGTGCCCCGCGTCGACCTGCCGTCCTGGAGCAGCCACGCCCTGCCGGGTCTGCCCGAGGGCCCCGTGCTCGGCATCCTGGCCGGAGTGCTCACGATCACCCTGGTCACCAGCGTGCAGTCTCTGCTCTCCGCCGTCGCGGTCGACAAACTGGTCGCGGCCCGCGCGGACGGCGGCGTCGGCGTCCCGCGCGCGAACCTGGACCGCGAACTCGCCGGCCAGGGCGCGGCCAACATGCTCTCCGGCGCGCTCGGCGGGCTGCCGGTCGCCGGGGTCGCGGTCCGCAGCGTCGCCAACGTCTCGGCGGGCGCGGTGAGCCGCTCCTCCACGATGCTGCACGGCCTCTGGATCGTGCTCGCGGCCCTGCTGCTCGTTCCCCTGCTCGACCTGATCCCGCTGCCCGCGCTCGCCGCCCTGGTGATGGTGGTCGGCATCCAGATGGTCAGCATCACCCACATCCGTACGGTCACCCGGCACCGCGAGGTCGTCGTCTACGTGGTGACCGTGTCGGGTGTCGTCCTCATCGGCATCCTGGAGGGTGTGGCCCTCGGCATCGCCGTGGCCATCGCGGTCGCCCTGCAGCGGCTGACCCGCACCCGGATCACCCGCGAGGAGCGGGACGGGCGCCACCTGCTGCACGTCCGGGGACAGTTGACCTTCCTCGCGGTGCCCCGGCTCAGCCGGGCCCTGCACCAGCTGCCGCGGGGGTCCGACGTGGTGGTCGAGCTGGACGGTTCCTTCATGGACCACGCCGCCTACGAGACGCTGAGCGACTGGACCGCCGGGCACCTCGCCCACGGCGGCACGGTCGAGACGACCGGCCCGGCCGGCGTGCGGATCGCCGAGCCCTCCCCCGCCACCGCCGCGGCGGCCGCCGCGCACACCTGCTGCCGGCCCTGGACGCCGTGGCACAACCACCAGTGCGGGGAAGCTCCGGCCGATCCGCCCCGGGACAGCGCCGGGAGCACCGGGCCCGCCACGCCCGCCGGGCCGGGGCGTACGACGGGGCTGCAGCTGGCGAGCGGCATCGGCAAGTTCCAGCGGAACACGGCCCCGCTCGTGCGGGACGAGCTCGCGCGGCTCGCCCGGGAGGGCCAGACCCCCTCGCAGCTCTTCCTGACCTGCGCCGACTCCCGCCTCGTCACCAGCATGATCACGTCGAGCGGACCCGGCGACCTCTTCACCGTGCGCAACGTCGGCAACCTCGTCCCGCTCCCCGGCGAGGAGAGCGGCGACGACTCGGTGGCGGCGGCGATCGAGTACGCGGTGGACGTGCTGCGGGTGCAGTCGATCACCGTCTGCGGCCACTCCGGCTGCGGCGCGATGCAGGCCCTGCTGAACGGCGGCCCGGACGACCCGCCGAGCCCGCTCCGGCGCTGGCTGCGGCACGGCCGGCCCAGCCTGGAGCGGATGGCCAACCGGCGCCACGCCTGGGCACGGATCTCCGGACGCCTTCCGGCGGACGCGGTCGAGCAGCTCTGCCTGACCAACGTGGTCCAGCAGCTGGAGCACCTGCGGGCGTACGAGCCGGTCGCGCGGCGGCTCGCCGAGGGCACGCTCACGCTGCAGGGCATGTACTTCCACGTGGGCGAGGCGCAGGCGTACCTGCTCGCCGGTACGGACGAGGTGCACAGCTACGACGACGTCTTCACCCAGGTCATGCCGACGGACGCCCGGGAGACGGCGCACGCGTGCTGACACCGGCGCACGCCGCCGCGCGGACGACGGAGCACGCACGCCTGCCGACACCGGCGCACCGCGTTGGCACCGGGGCGGCGGGGTCGCACTCCGATCCCGCCCACCCGGGCGGAGGGCGCGCGTCCTGAACCATTCGCCCTCCCCGTCCGTGAGACTGTGTGGCCCCTTCTCCCACCGCTCGGGAAGAAGGGGCCACACCGCGTCGAGCCACGTCAAGCCACCCACAGGTCTAAACCAATTCCCTGGAGACTCTTGTCACCCGGGCATCTGACTGATGAGGTATGACGCGGGACACATACGCACAGAGGACGCCCTGGGAAAGGGAGATGTCGTGAGCAACGAAAGCCTGGCCAATCTGCTTCGGGAAGAGCGACGGTTTTCGCCGCCCGCCGAGCTGGCCGCGCACGCCAACGTGACGGCGGAGGCGTACGAGCAGGCCAAGGCGGACAGGCTGGGCTTCTGGGCCGAGCAGGCCAAGCGCCTGACCTGGGCCACCGAGCCGACCGAGACCCTCGACTGGTCGAACCCGCCGTTCGCCAAGTGGTTCGCGGACGGCGAGCTGAACGTCGCGTACAACTGCGTCGACCGGCACGTCGAGGCCGGCCACGGCGACCGGGTCGCCATCCACTTCGAGGGCGAGCCGGGCGACAGCCGCGCGATCACCTACGCCGAGCTGAAGGACGAGGTCTCCAAGGCGGCCAACGCCCTGACCGAGCTGGGTGTCCGCAAGGGCGACCGCGTCGCCGTCTACCTGCCGATGATCCCCGAGGCCGCCATCACGATGCTGGCCTGCGCCCGCGTCGGCGCCGCCCACTCGGTGGTCTTCGGCGGCTTCTCGGCCGACGCCGTGGCCTCCCGCATCCAGGACGCCGACGCCAAGCTGGTCGTCACCGCCGACGGCGGCTACCGCCGAGGCAAGCCGAGCGCCCTCAAGCCGGCCATCGACGAGGCCGTCGCCAAGTGTCCGCAGGTGGAGCACGTCCTCGTGGTCCGCCGTACGGGCCAGGACACCGCGTTCACCGAGGGCCGCGACGTGTGGTGGGACGACATCGTCGCCCGCCAGTCCGCCGAGCACACCCCGGAGGCCTTCGAGGCGGAGCACCCGCTCTTCATCCTCTACACCTCCGGCACCACGGGGAAGCCGAAGGGCATCCTGCACACCTCCGGCGGGTACCTCACGCAGGCCGCCTACACCCACCACGCCGTCTTCGACCTCAAGCCGGAGACCGACGTCTACTGGTGCACCGCCGACATCGGCTGGGTCACCGGGCACTCGTACATCGTCTACGGCCCGCTGGCCAACGGCGCGACGCAGGTCATGTACGAGGGCACCCCGGACACCCCGCACCAGGGGCGGTTCTGGGAGATCGTGCAGAAGTACGGCGTCACGATCCTCTACACGGCGCCCACGGCGATCCGCACGTTCATGAAGTGGGGCGACGACATCCCCGCCAAGTTCGACCTGTCGAGCCTGCGGGTGCTCGGCTCGGTCGGCGAGCCGATCAACCCCGAGGCCTGGGTCTGGTACCGCGACCACATCGGCGCGGGCAAGACGCCGATCGTGGACACCTGGTGGCAGACCGAGACCGGCGCGATGATGATCTCGCCGCTGCCGGGCGTCACCGAGACCAAGCCGGGCTCCGCCCAGCGCCCGCTGCCGGGCATCTCCGCGACCGTCGTCGACGACGAGGCCAACGAGGTCCCGAACGGCGGCGGCGGCTACCTGGTCCTCACCGAGCCGTGGCCGTCGATGCTCCGCACCATCTGGGGCGACGACCAGCGCTACATCGACACGTACTGGTCCCGCTTCGAGGGCAAGTACTTCGCCGGTGACGGGGCCAAGAAGGACGAGGACGGCGACATCTGGCTGCTCGGCCGGGTCGACGACGTCATGCTCGTCTCGGGCCACAACATCTCGACCACCGAGGTCGAGTCGGCCCTCGTCTCGCACCCGTCGGTCGCCGAGGCGGCCGTCGTCGGCGCCGCCGACGAGACGACCGGTCAGGCCATCGTCGCCTTCGTCATCCTGCGCGGCGCGGCGAGCGAGACGCTGGCAGCGTCCGCCGACGCGGGGGAGAGCCTGGTCGCCGAGCTGCGCAACCACGTCGGCACGACCCTCGGCCCGATCGCCAAGCCGAAGCGGGTGCTGCCGGTGGCGGAGCTGCCGAAGACCCGCTCGGGCAAGATCATGCGCCGTCTGCTGCGCGACGTGGCCGAGAACCGTGAGCTGGGGGACGTCACCACCCTCACGGACTCCTCCGTCATGTCGCTCATCCAGACCCAGCTGCCGGCCGCCTCCAGCGAGGACTGAGCGGCGACGCGCAGGACCCGTACGACGTGAACGCCCGCCCCGGACCGCTCGGGGCGGGCGTTGACGTCGTAAGGGTGCGGGGCGCCCCACCCCCCCCCGCCCACCCC
>NZ_JBEOXR010000090.1:0-19617 GCF_040296665.1 Streptomyces sp. NPDC002057 | reverse complement strand
CCCACACCCTTTCGGGTGTGGGGGTCGCGGTCGTGGAGGTCAGGACCCGGCGCGGGGGGCCGGCGGACCGTTTCTGCGCTGGCGTACGCCGGCCGGGGGCCGTTCGAGGTGATGGTGCACCCGGCGCAGCAGGGCACCGAGTTGCTCGCGTTCCGCCGTGTCGAGCGGGGCGAGGATCTCGTCGTCCGTGGACGCGATCTCCGCGCTGAGCCCGGCGAGGTAGGTGCGGCCCTCCGCGGTGAGCCGTACGACGACCCGGCGGCGGTCCGTCTGGTCGCGGACGCAGTCCACCTGCCCGATGCGGGCGAGGTCGTTGACGATCTTCACCAGGTCGCTGGCGTTCATGTCGAGCCGCGAGGCGAGCGCCGTCTTCATCTGCGGGCCGAGATCGGCGAGCAGTGTCATCACGGTGAGGTGCCACAGACGCAGCCCGCGGGCCTCCAGCTTCTCCGTGAGACGCCGGCGCGCGACCTTGCCCAGCGCGTACATGAGGTACGCGTTGAGGTTCAGGACGCTGGGGGGCGTCATGCTCAGGGAGGGCGGGGCCGTGACGGACGGGGAGGGTTCCTCGCGGTCCGCCTCGGTGGCCGCAGCCTCGGCGACGGCGCGCAGCAGGGCCTGTCCGTCTCCGGCGGCGCCCGTGGCGCCCGCCATCGTGCCGAGTGTCAGGTCGGTGTTGGCGAGGGAGCTGAAGACCTTCGCCCAGTCGGTCGGCACGTTCGAGATGCCGACGACGGCGAAGGTCGCGCCCGACGCGTCGCACGCCACACCGTTGACGATCGGCTGTTCCATCGCTGTGCCTCACTGTCCGCGCGGCCGAGTGGCGCCAACCGCCGGGCCTCACCGTTAGGTTGGGTTAACCTACCCAACTCCGACAGGGAGGCCGCCACGCCGCTCGCGCGCGCCCGGCGGCCCCCGTCGACGTGCTCGGGGTCCATACGGTCAGGGACGCCCGACGAGATAGCCGCCCATGGCGGTGAAGTACTCGGTCGCGGGCAGCTCGCGGCCGTCCTCCGTCCGGACACGGGTGATGGCCAGGCCGTGGTTGCGTCCCGTGCGCGCGTCGGCCCCGGCGACGATGACGACGCCGTCGCCCTCGCGGTAGAAGACACGGCCCGGCGTGCCGCCGTAACGCCCCTCGGAGACCACGGCGGAGAGGATTTCGAGGCGCTTGCCCTTGTGGAAGGTGAAGGCGCTCGGGTACGGGGCGGACTGGGCGCGGACCAGGCGCTCCAGGACATCGGCC
This sequence comes from Streptomyces sp. NPDC002057, assembly GCF_040296665.1. Taxonomy (NCBI): domain Bacteria; kingdom Bacillati; phylum Actinomycetota; class Actinomycetes; order Kitasatosporales; family Streptomycetaceae; genus Streptomyces; species Streptomyces sp. NPDC002057. The sequence goes on along the minus strand of NZ_JBEOXR010000090.1, from coordinate 18,371 downwards.
GGCCAGTTCCAGTCGATGCGGATGTCCTCCTCGGCGCGCTTGTGGAAGAAGCTGGCCAGCGAGCGGTCCTGCCGGGTGAACTCGGCCGTCCCGGAGGCGATCTGGTCGAGCGCGCCGATGGTGACGGGGGCGATGAGGTCGACCGTCTTGTGGAAGAGGTCGGTCGCGGTGTCCTTCGGTCCGACGGTGACGGCCCGCTGCTGGACGATGTCGCCGGCGTCGAGGACCTCGTCCATCATGTGGGCGGTGACGCCGACTTCGGGCTCGCCGTTGATGAGGGCCCAGATGAGGGGGGAGAAGCCCGCGTACTTGGGGAGCAGCGAGTCGTGGATGTTGAGCGTCCCGTGGCGCGGCAGGTTGTAGATGTGCGGCGGGATCCACGTGCGCCAGTTGTTGGCGACGATGATGTCCGGGTCGGCCTCCTTGAGGCGCGTCAACAGCTCCTCGTCGTCGGGCCTGTTGCGGATGACGACGGGGACGCCGTGCTCCTCCGCCAGATCGGCGACCGAGTCGCTCCAGATCTTCTCGTAGGCGTGCTCGCTCTTGGGGTGCGTCACGACCAGAACCACGTCGTGTTCGGAGTCCAGGAGCGCTTGGAGGGTGCGGTGGCCCCAGGTCTGATAGCCGAACATGACGACCCGCATATGGGGTTCCTCCTCAGAAGAGCGATTGACCATCAGTAAGTAAAGCAAGCCTTACCTAACGGCGCAACTGGCTTGATTTGTGCGGCTCTTCATGGCGGACTTCCATCCCTTGTCCGATTCGTCCCGTCGACAGTCGCGCTTAATCAGGTTAGCTTTACCTAAGTTATGTGGGGCTGCCGGTGACGCCAGCGTGCTCGACGCCCCGTTCCCCCAGCATCTTTCCCGCACGATGGGAGTGACATGTCGCAGGGTTCTCCTGGTGACGCACCTCTGGTCCACGACCTCATAGGCATCGGCTTCGGGCCGTCCAATGTGGCCATGGCGATAGCGCTCAGCGAGCACAACGCACGCGTCGGAAGAGAGGAAGCGGTCACCGCCCACTTCTTCGAGCGCCAGCCGCAGTTCGGCTGGCACCGCGGCATGCTGATCGACGACGCGACCATGCAGGTGTCCTTCCTCAAGGACCTGGTGACGCTGCGCAACCCGACCAGCGAGTACAGCTTCCTCTGCTACCTGCAGAGCAAGGGCCGGCTGATCGACTTCGTCAACCACAAGAACCTCTTCCCCCTGCGCGTCGAGTTCCACGACTACTTCGAGTGGGCCGCGTCCAAGGTGGACGACATGGTCTCCTACGGCCACGAGATCATCTCCGTGGAGCCGGTCGAGCGCGACGGCGTCGTCGAGTACCTCGACGTGACCGCCCGCGCCGGCGACGAGCTGGTCGTCCACCGCGCCCGCAACCTCGTCCTCGGCACCGGACTCCGCCCGAAGATGCCCGAGGGCGTCGAGCGCAGCGACCGCGTCTGGCACAACTCCGACCTGCTCCGCAAGGTCGAGAGCCTGGAGGGCACCAACCCCCGGCGGATCGTCGTCGTCGGCGCCGGACAGAGCGCCGCCGAGAACGTGGCCTACCTGCACCGCCGCTTCCCCGAGGCCGAGATCTGCGCCGTCTTCTCCCGGTACGGGTACAGCCCCGCCGACGACAGCGCCTTCGCCAACCGGATCTTCGACCCCGAGGCCGTCGACGAGTACTTCACGGCCCCGGACGACGTCAAGCGCAAGCTGATGGACTACCACGGGAACACGAACTACTCCGTGGTGGACATCGACCTGATCGACGACCTGTACCGGCAGGCGTACCAGGAGAAGGTCCTCGGCACCGAGCGGCTGCGCTTCATCAACATCTCCCGGCTCACGGGCGTGGAGGACGGTCCGGACAAGGTCCGCGCCTTCGTCACCTCCCTCGTCACCGGTGAGGAGTCCGTCCTCGAGGCCGACGTCGTCGTCTACGCCACGGGCTACACCCCCGCCGAGCCCCTCGGTCTCCTCGGCCCGGTCGGCGACCGCTGCCACCGCGACGCCCAGGGCAGGGTCCGGGTCGAGCGGGACTACCGTCTCGCCACCGACCCCGAACTGCGCTGCGGGATCTACCTCCAGGGCGGCACCGAGCACACCCACGGCATCACGTCGTCGCTGCTCTCCAACACCGCGATCCGGGTCGGCGAGATCCTCGACTCGGTCCTCGACCGGGCCCCGGCCCCGGTCGACGCCTCCGCCTCCGTCCCCGCCCCTGCCTCCGCCGACGAGGTCAGGTCCGTGGTCGACGGCGTGGGCACGGCGCGCTAGCGTCACCCCCCGTCCCACCCCCCACGCGACATCGCCACTCCCGCCGCGCGGCACCCCCGTGTGCCCCGGCGGGCGTGGCAGCACTGTGAATCCCCGAAAGGAACGTCCGTGTCCGCTGGTGCACGTCCCGCTCTGGCGCGGTTCGCCAGATCCGCTCCCCGCGTAGCCGTTCTCGCGGTGGCCGCCCTCGCCCTCTCCGCCTGTGGCGGTGGGACCGAGAAGTCCGGGTCGCCGTCGCCCGCCACCTCCTCGGCCTCGGCCGACGGGGGAGCCAAGCCCGCCGCGTTCCCCGTCACGGTCGAGCACAAGTACGGCTCCACGACCATCGACAAGGAGCCGAAGACGGTCGTCACCCTCGGCCTCTCCGACCAGGACGCGGTGCTCGCGCTCGGCATCAAGCCGGCCGGATCGGTCGACTGGTTCAAGGAGAAGCCGTACGGCAAGTGGCCCTGGACCAAGGACAAGTGGGGCTCGAACACCCCGCAGATCGTCGGTGAGCGCGACGAGTACAACATCGAGAAGATCGCGGCCCTCAAGCCCGACCTCGTCATCGCCCAGTACTCGGGGATGAAGAAGGAGCAGTACGACACGCTCTCCAAGTTCACCAAGGTCGTCGCCCAGCCCAAGGACCACCCGGACTACGGCGCCCCCTGGCAGCTGATGACCCAGCAGATCGGCAAGTCGCTCGGCAAGGACGCCGAGGCGTCCAAGCTGATCGCGGACATCGACGCCCGCTTCAAGGCCGCCCGCGAGAAGCACCCCGAGTGGGCCACCAAGACGCTCGCCGTCGCCGACAGCTTCGAGGCCGGCAAGTACTCGGCGTTCACGAAGATCGACCCCAAGTCGATCTTCTTCCAGGAGCTGGGCTTCAAGCTCAAGCCGGAGATCGACACCCTGGCCAAGCCGGGCTTCAACGTCGCCGAGCTCAGCGCGGAGAAGCTCAACGTCCTCGACGTCGACCGGCTCGTCTGGGTCACCTCCAGCACCGAGGCCAACGACCGCATCAAGGCCGAGCCGCTCTACAAGAAGCTGAAGGTCAACCAGGAGAAGCGCGACCTGTTCGTGCCGTACCAGGACCCGGACATCGGCGCCGCGTTCTCCTTCAACACCGTCCTGTCGATCCCGTACGCCATCGACCAGATCGAGCCGCTCCTCGCGGCCGTCAAGTGACGCACACCAGCTGACGTGCCACCAGCCAGCAGCTGACCCGACCGACGGCGTGGCGGAACTCTCGCCACGCCGTCGGCGCTTGTGCCGTCACCGTCTGCCACGCACCTCCAGGGAAAGGCCACTTCGTACGATGTTTGACGTCGAGTCGGACCGGAAGCCCACCACCGGCCTCCCCGTCACCGGCGGGCAATCCGGCATCTGGCTGGCCCAGCAGATCGAACCGGACAGCTCCGCCTACAACATCGTCTTCGCGCTCGACCTCCGCGGCGCCGTCGACCTCGACCGCCTCACCGCCGCCGTCCGCCGGGCCGTCGAAGAGGCCGAGTGCCTGCACGTCACGGTCGCCCCCGGAGCCGACGGGCCCCGGCAGACCCCCCGCACCACCCCCGTCGACATCGCCGTCGTCGACCTGCGCGCCGCCGCCGACCCCGAGGAGGCCGCCGCCGCGTGGATGGCCGCCGACCGCGAGCGGCCCGTCGACCTCGCCCACGGCCCCCTCTTCGCGCAGGCCCTGCTGCGGCTCTCCGACGAGCAGGTCCTCTGGTTCCAGCGCTACCACCACATCGTGGTGGACGGCATGGCCGTCGCCCTCATCACCCGCCGCGCCGGCGCGTACTACACCTCCGCCGAGGAGGCGCCCGCGCCCCGCGACTGGTCCCTCGCCGATCTCGTCGCCGCCGACCGCGCCTACCGCGCCTCCGAGCGGCACGCCGCCGACCGCGCCTGGTGGCTGGAGCGGCTGGCCGGCCGGACCGAGCCCGTGCGGCTCGTCGACCGGGCCGCCGCCCCCATGACCCACCGGCTGCGCCGCACCACCGAACTCGCCCCGGAGACCGTCGAGCGGCTGAACGCCGCCGCCGTCGCCACCGGCGTCCGGCCGTCCCGGCTCCTGCTCGCCGCCGTCGCCGCCTACCTCCACCGCGTCAGCGGCGAACAGGACCTCGTCCTCGGCCTGCCCATCGCCGCCCGCGAGGACGAGGTCTCCGCCCGCGTCCCCGGCATGGTGTCCAACATCGTCCCGCTGCGCCTCGACGTCCGCCCCGGCACCACCGGCACCGCCCTCGTCGCCCAGGTCCGCGAGACCGTCCGCGACGCCGTCGCCCACGGCCGCTACCGCGCCGAGGACCTCGCCAGGGAGCTCGGCCTGGTCGACGGCGTACCGGAGCTGGTCGGCCCCACCGTCAACATCCTGCCGCGCTCCGAGGACCTGGACTTCGACGGCCACGCGACCGACCTCCGGCCCGTCTGGCTCGGCCCGGTCAGCGACCTCGCGTTCAGCTTCGCCGAGTGCGCCGGCGGCCAAGGCTACGCCGTCCACCTCGACGCGGACGCCGACGCCTGCGACGAGGCCGCCCTCGCCGACCACGAGCGCCGCTTCCTCACGCTCCTCCACGCCTTCACCGGCGACCCCGACCTCCCCGTCGGCCGGATCGAGCTGACCTCCGAAGCCGAACGCGCCCTGCTCCTCGACGAGTTCGGCGCCGCGCCCACCGAGTCCCCCGAGCTGTCCTGGCCCGCCGCCTTCGAGGCCCAGGTCCGCCGCACCCCCGAGTCCGTCGCGCTGGTCTGCGAGGACCGCGAGCTGACGTACGCCGAGCTGGACGAGGCCGCCGACCGGCTCGCCCGCCTGCTCCGCTCCCGGGGCGTGGCCGCCGAGGACGTGGTGGGCGTGGCCCTGCCCCGCTCGCCCGAGCTGGTCGTGGCGCTGCTCGCCGTGATGAAGGCCGGCGCCGCCTACCTGCCGCTCGACGCCGACCACCCGCAGGACCGCATCGCCTACATGCTGTCCGACGCCGGGGCCCGCACCGTCGTCACCGTCCGCGCGCTCGCCGGGGAGCTTCCCGGGATCGAGGGCGTGGGCCACCTGCTGCTCGACGACCCGGCCACCGTCGAGGCCCTCGCCGCGCCGGCCGACCCCGACCCCGCGCCCCCGGTCGTCCTCGACCAGGCCGCGTACGTCATCTACACCTCGGGCTCGACGGGCCGCCCCAAGGGCGTCGTCGTCTCGCACGACGGCGTCGGCAGCCTGATCGCCACCGCGACCGAGCGGATCGGCATCACCGCCGGGAGCCGCGTCGTGCAGTTCGCCTCCGTCGGCTTCGACGTGACGGTCTGGGACCTGATCATGTCGCTGTGCGTCGGCGGACGGATCGTCGTCGTCCCCGCCGAGCGCCGCGTCGCCGGCCCCGCGCTCACCGAGTACATCGCGCGCCACCGCGCCACCCACATGATCCTGCCGCCCTCACTGGTCTCCGCGCTGCCGCAGGAGTGCGAACTCCCCGAGGGCGCCGTGCTGATCGTCGGCACCGAGGCCGTCCCCAGCGAGCTGATCGCCCGCTGGGGCGGCCGGCTCCGGGTCGTGGTCGCCTACGGCCTCACCGAGGCGACCGTCAACTCCACCCTCTGGCTCGCCGACCCCGACCGTCCCGGCCCCGCCCCGATCGGCGAGCCCGACCCCAACACCCGGGCGTACGTGCTCGACACGGCGCTCCGGCCCGTGCCCGTCGGGACGGAGGGCGAGCTGTACGTCTCCGGGCGTGGCCTCGCCCGCGGCTACCTGGGCCGCCACGCCCTGACCTCGGAGCGCTTCGTCGCCGACCCGTACGGGGAGCCCGGCTCCCGCATGTACCGCACGGGCGACCGGGGCCGCTGGGGCGCCGACGGCAACCTGGAGTTCCTCGGCCGCGCCGACGGCCAGATCAAGATCCGCGGCCACCGCGTGGAGCCGGGCGAGATCGAGAGCGCCTTCATGGCCTGCGAGGGCATCGCCCAGGCCGCCGTCCTCGCCCGCGAGGACCACCGGGGCGTCAAGCGCCTCGTGGCCTACCTCGTCCCGGAGGCCGGAGCGGCCGACGCGGGGACGGTGGCCGGGACCGCCGCCGGAACCGGCGACAGCGGAACCACGGACACCGGGACCGCCGCCGGCCCGGACACCGGGGCGGCGGTGACGGCCGCACGCGCGCGCGTGACGGACGCCCTGCCCGACTACATGGTGCCGTCCGCCGTCGTCGTCCTCGACGGCCCGCTCCCGCTCACCCCCAACGGCAAGCTCGACGCCAAGGCGCTGCCCGAACCCCGCTGGACCTCCCTGACCGGCACCGACACCCCGAGCACCCCGGCGGAGACCACCCTCGCCGCCCTGTTCGCCGAGGTCCTCGGCCTGCCGTCGGTGGGCGTCCACGACAGCTTCTTCGAGCTCGGCGGCGACAGCATCGTCGCCATCCAGCTCGTGAACCGGGCCCGCGAGGCCGGTCTCGCCCTCACCCCGCGCGACGTGTTCCGGAGCCGGACCGTGGCGGCCCTCGCCCGGACCGCCGGAGAGACCGTCGCCGCCCCCGTGCTCCCGGAGGTGCCGCTCGACGCGGACGCCCTGCCCGTCTCCCCGCTCCAGGAAGGTTTCTTCTTCCACGCCGAGTTCGACCGGCAGGCCGCCGACCTCTACTTCGTCCAGGAACTCCTCGACCTGACCGGGACCGTCGAACCGGACCGCGTCCGCTCCGCGCTCCAGCTCCTCCTCGACCGGCACCCGCTCCTGCGCGCCTCCTTCCGCCAGCTCCCCGGCGGCGAGGTCGTCCAGCGGCTCGCCGACCGGGTCACCCTCCCGTGGCGGGAGGCCGACACCGCCGTGACCGGCCTCGACGACATCCTCCGCGCCGACCGCGCCGAGCGGTTCGACCTCGACCGGCCGCCGCTCCTGCGCGCCACCCTCGTCAAGGACGGGCAGCGCCACCGGCTGCTCCTCACCCTGCACCACATCGTCGCCGACGGCTGGTCGGTCGGTGTCCTCCTGCGGGAGCTGACCGCCGCCTACCGGGGCGCCGAACTGCCCGAGCCCGTGGCCCCGGAGGCGTACCTCTCCTGGCTCGCCGGCCGCGACCGGGACGCCGCACGCGAGGCGTGGCGCCGGGCGCTCGCCGGAGTGGAGGGCCCGACCCGGCTCCCCGCGCTCACCACCCCGGGGGACGCCGGCCCGCCCGCCCGTCCCGAGCACGTCGACACCCGCCTCCCGCGCGAGCTCACCGACGCGCTGTCCGCGTACGCCAGGACCCAGGGCCTGACCCTGAGCAGCGTCCTCAACGGAGTGTGGGGACTGCTGCTCGGCGGCCTCACCGGCGGCCGGGACGTCGTCTTCGGCACCACCGTGTCCGGGCGGACCACCGAGGTCGCGGGACTCGACGCCGCCGTCGGCCTGTTCATCAACACCGTCCCGGCCCGGGTCACCCTCCGCCCCGACGAGACGCTCACCGAGCTGCTCCACCGGGTCCAGGACGAGCACGCCGCCCTCCTCGACCACCAGCACCTCGGTCTCGCCGACATCCAGCGGATCGCCGGCGGCGGCGAACTCTTCGACACCCTCGTGGTGTTCGAGAACTACCCGACCGGTGAGCAGCCCTCCGGGGACGGCGCCGACGCGCCCCTCGTCACCGGCGCCGAGGTCATCGACGCCGTCCACTACCCGCTCGCGCTCGTCGTCGAGCCCGCCGACGCCGGACTGCTGCTCCGCTTCAAGCACGACGCGGCCCGGCTCGACCAGGTGGCGGTGGCCGTCCTCGCCAACCGGTTCACCGCCCTGCTGCGGACCGTGGTCTCCGAGCCCGGCCGACTCGTCGCCCGGACCGACCTGCTCTCCGCCCGCGAGCGCGAGCACCTCGCGGAGCTCAACGCCACCGACCGCCCGGTCCCCGAGGCGACCCTCGCCTCGCTCTTCGCCGGACGGGTGGCCCGTACCCCCGACGCCCCCGCCGTCGTCTTCGAGGACACCACCCTCAGCTACGCCGAACTCGACCGGCGGGCCGAGGCCCTGGCCGCGCGGCTCCGGGCCCGCGGGGCCGGTCCCGAGCAGTACGTGGCCGTCGCGGTCCCGCGCTCGGCCGAACTGATGGTCGCCCTCCTCGGCGTCCACAAGGCCGGCGCCGCCTACCTCCCCGTCGACCTCGACTACCCCGCCGACCGGGTGGCGTTCATGCTCGCCGACTCGGGCGCGCGCCTCGTCGTGACCACCGCCGAGGCCGCCGCGCGCATCCCCGCCGCGTCCGGCCTCGAACAGCTCGTCATCGGCGCGGGTGAGCCGGCGGAGACCCCCGCCGACGCCCCCGTACGGGCCGCCGGTCCCGACCACCCCGCCTACCTCATCTACACCTCGGGCTCCACCGGCCGCCCCAAGGGCGTCGCGGTCACCCACCGGGCCATCGTCAACCGGCTCGCCTGGATGCAGAGCGCGTACGGGCTCACCGCCGACGACCGCGTCCTCCAGAAGACGCCGTCCAGCTTCGACGTGTCGGTGTGGGAGTTCTTCTGGGCGCTCACCGAGGGCGCGGCCGTCGTCCTCGCCCGCCCCGACGGCCACCGCGACCCCGAGTACCTGGCCCGCCTCATCGCCGACCGGTCCATCACCACGACGCACTTCGTGCCCTCGATGCTGGCCGCGTTCGTCCAGGTCATGGAAGCCACCCCGGACGCCCCCGACTGGCCTGCCAGCCTGCGCCGGGTGTTCTGCAGCGGCGAGGCGCTCACCGGCGCCGACGCCCGGCGCTGGTGGGAGCTGACCTCCCGCGCCGGAGGCGCGCCCGTCCCGCTGCACAACCTGTACGGCCCCACCGAGGCGGCCGTCGACGTCACCTTCTTCCCGTACGAGGGCGGCACCGAGCCGGCCGTGCCGATCGGCCGGCCCGTGTGGAACACCCGAATGCACGTCCTGGACCCGTTCCTGCGCCCGGTGCCGGACGGCGTGCCCGGCGAGCTGTACCTCGCCGGCGTCCAGCTGGCCCGCGCCTACCACGACCGCCCCGGCCTGACCTCCGACCGCTTCGTCGCCGACCCGTTCGGGACGCCGGGGGAGCGGATGTACCGCACCGGGGACCTGGTGCGCCGCCGCGCCGACGGAGCCGTCGAGTACCTCGGCCGCACCGACCGCCAGGTCAAGATCCGCGGCAACCGCGTCGAACTGGGCGAGATCGAGACCGCCCTCGCCGCACTGGCCGACGTCGCCCGCGCGGCCGTGGTCGTCCGCGACGGAGCCCTCGTCGGCTACGCCGTCCCGGCCCCCGGCGCCACCCCCGGACCGGAGGAGCTGCACGCCGCCCTCACCGCGGCGCTGCCCGCCGCGATGGTCCCGAGCGCCGTCGTCGTCCTCGCCGAACTGCCCCTGACCCCCAGCGGCAAGCTCGACCAGAACGCCCTGCCCGCACCCGAGATCGCGCCCCGGACGGGCGGCCGAGGCCCCCGCGACGACCGCGAACGCGCCCTCTGCGAGATCTTCGGCGAGGTCCTCGGCGTCCCGGGGACCGGCGTCGACGACGACTTCTTCGTGCTCGGCGGCGACAGCCTCAGCTCCATCACCGTCGCCACCCGGGCGCGCGAGAAGGGCCTGACGCTCAGCCCCCGCGACGTCTTCGAACACCGCACCCCGGCCGCCCTCGCCTCCGCCGCGGCCACCCACGGGGACGCCGCAACACCCCCGACCCCCGCATCGCCCGAGACACCCGAGGTACCCGTGCACTCCGACGGCGTGACCGTCTCCGCCACCGACGCCGGGCAGGCCGCCGCCGCCCTCCAGGCCGTCCTGGCGCTCCAGCAGCAGTCCGGCGCGGCCGTCGACCCCGCGCTGCAGGCCCTGCTCGCCCAGCTCACCGCCGCCGCGCCGACACCGCCCCCGGCCCCGGAACCCCCGGCCCCCGCCCCCCTGGGCGGACCGGAACCGACCGAGGAGGAGACCGCGCGCGTCCACGCCGTCGCCGGACTCCCCGTCGTCGACATCTGGCCGCTCTCCCCGCTCCAGGAGGGCATGTACTTCCACGCCACCTACGACGCGGGCGACGCCCTCGACGTCTACCAGTCCCAGGAGACCCTGGACCTCGACCACCGCCTCGACGCCGACCGGCTGCGCGCCGCGGGCCGCACCCTCCTGGCACGCAACACCGGACTGCGCGCCGGCTTCACCAGCGACGGCCTGCCCGGACCCGTCCAGTTCATCGTGGACGGCGCCGAGATCCCGCTGGTCGAGCACGACCTCTCCGCCCTGCCCGCCGAGGAGCAGCGGACCCGCACCGAGGAACTCCTCGCCGCCGACCGCCGGCAGCGCTTCGACCTTGCCGCCGCGCCGCTCTGCCGCCTCCTCCTCATCCGCCTCGGCGACGGCCGCGACCGGCTCGTCGTCACCCACCACCTGATCCTCTGGGACGGCTGGTCCGCCTGGCTGTTCCTGGAGGAGCTCTTCACCCTGTACGAGCGGGCCGGCGACGCCACCGGTCTGGAGCGGCCCGGCTCGTACCGCGACCACCTCGCCTGGCTGGCGGCCCAGGACACCTCCGTCGCCCTCGACGCCTGGCGCGGCGCCCTCTCCGGCTTCGACGAGCCGACCCTGCTCGCCCCGACCGGGCGCGACACGGGCCCCGTCATACCCGTCGACTTCGACGCCCACATCGGCCAGGAGGCCGGCGACCGGCTGCGGGCCGCCGCCCGCCGCCACGGACTCACCCTCAACACCGTCCTCAACGCCGCCTGGGCCCTGGTCCTCTCGGCCATGACCGGCCGGGGCGACGTCGCCTTCGGCACGGCGGTCGCCGGACGCCCGGCGGACGTCCCGAACGTCGCCGGCATCATCGGCATGTTCCTCAACACGATCCCCGCCCGGGTCGCCTTCACCCCCGACGAGCCGCTGCTCGCCCTGCTGCGCCGCATGCAGTCCGAGCGCGCCGCCGTCATGCCGTACGAGTACGTCGGCCTCGGCACCCTCCAGCAGGAGTCCGGCCACCGCCGCCTCTTCGACACCCTCTTCGTGCTGCGCTCCGCCGACGGCGAGGACCGGGCTGCCGCGCTCCGCGAACGCCACGGCATCACCGACGTGTCGAACGTCGACGGCACCCACTTCCCGCTCACCCTGATCGTCACGCCCGGAGCCCGGCTGCGGGTCACCCTGGCCGCCCGGCCCGACCTCTTCGACGCCGAGGCCGCCACCACGATCCTCGCCCGCTTCACCACCGTCCTCGACCGCCTCGGCGAGGCCCTCGCGGGACCGGCCGCCGACACCGCCCGGACCGTCGGCGTGGACCTGCTGCTCCCCGACGAGCGGGCCGCCCTCACCACCGGCCGGGAGGCCACCCGCGAGCCGGTGCCGGACGAGACCGTCGCCGACATGCTCACCGCCCAGGTCGCCCGTACCCCCGACGCGGTCGCCCTCGTCTTCGGCGAGCGCGCCCTCACCTACGCCGAACTCGACGCCCAGGTCAACCGGCTGGCCCGACTGCTGCTCGCCCGGGGAGCCGGACCCGAGAAGGTCGTGGCGCTCGCCCTGCCCCGGTCCATCGAGATGGTCGCCGCGCTCTTCGCCGTCCTGCGGACCGGCGCCGCGTACCTGCCGCTCGACCTCGACCACCCGGCCGACCGGCTGCGGCTCATGGCCGAGGACACCGGACCCCTCTGCCTGCTGACCACCACCGCCGTCGCCCCCACGCTGAGGCGCGAGGACGGCTCCGTCGCCCCCGAGGTCCTCCTCGACGACGAGGCCGTGACCGCCGCGCTCGCCGCGCTGTCCGGCGACACGATCACCGACGCCGAGCGGCCCGCGTTCGCCCACGGGGTGCCGGACCGCCTGGAGCACCCGGCGTACGTCATCTACACCTCCGGCTCCACCGGCCGCCCCAAGGGCGTCGTCACCCCCTACCGGGGACTGACGAACATGCAGCTCAACCACCAGAAGGAGATCTTCGACCCGGCCATCGCCTCGGCCGGCGGGCGGCGCCTGCGCATCGCGCACACCGTCTCCTTCGCCTTCGACATGTCGTGGGAGGAGCTGCTCTGGCTCGTCGAGGGCCACGAGGTCCACGTCTGCGACGAGGAACTCCGCCGCGACGCCGAAGCCCTGGTCGCCTACTGCGACGAGCACCGCGTCGACGTGGTCAACGTGACGCCCACCTACGCCCAGCTCCTCATCGAGGAGGGACTCCTCGATGAGGACGAGACCGCCGGCAAGCACCGCCCGGCGCTCGTCCTGCTCGGCGGCGAGGCCGTCTCCGACACGGTCTGGAGCCAACTGCGGCACACCGACGGCACCTACGGGTACAACCTCTACGGCCCCACCGAGTACACGATCAACACGCTCGGCGGCTCCACCACCGAGAGCGCCACGTCCACCGTCGGCCGCCCCATCCGCAACACCCGCGCCCACGTCCTCGACGCGATGCTCCGTCCCGTCCCGCCCGGCAGCCCCGGCGAGCTGTACATCGCGGGCACCGGCCTGGCCCGCGGCTACCACGACCGGGCCGCGCTGACCGCCGAGCGGTTCGTCGCCGACCCGTTCGGCGAGCCCGGCGAGCGCATGTACCGCACGGGCGACCTCGTCCGGCAGCGCCTCGACGGCCTGCTCGACTTCCTCGGCCGCACCGACGACCAGGTCAAGATCCGCGGCTACCGCATCGAACTCGGCGAGATCTCCACCGCCCTGTCCGGACACCCCGAGGTCGCCCACGCCGCCGTCGTCGTCCACGAGACCGCCGGCACCAAGCGCCTGGTCGGCTACGTCGTCCCGGAGGACGCCACCACCGCCGGAGCACCGGACGACGACCTCGTCCAGCGCCTGCGCGAGCACCTCAAGGCCGGACTGCCCGACTACATGGTCCCGTCCGCCCTCGTCGCCGTCGCCACCCTCCCGCTGACCGTCAACGGCAAGCTCGACGTCAAGGCCCTGCCCGCCCCCGACCTCACCGGCACGGGCACGAGCCGCGCCCCCCGCACCCCGCAGGAGGAGACCCTGTGCGGGCTCTTCGCGGAGGCCCTCGGCCTCGCCGCGGGCAGCGTCGGCATCGACAGCGACTTCTTCGAGCTCGGCGGCCACTCCCTCCTCGCCACCCGGCTCGTCAGCCGCGCCCGCACCGCCCTCGACGCCGAACTGGCCATCCGCGACCTGTTCGAGGCACCCACCGTCGCCGAACTCGTGGAGCGCGCGGCGGCCTCGCGCGGCGCCGCCCGCCCGGCGCTCGTCGCGGCCGAACGCCCCGACGAACTGCCGCTCTCGCACGCCCAGCAGCGCCTCTGGGTCATCCAGCAGATCGAATGCACCTCCGCCGCGTACAACTTCCCGCTGGTCATGCGGCTGCACGGCACCTTCGACCGGGAGGCGTGGAGCGCCGCCCTCGCCGACGTGACCGACCGCCACGAGGCCCTGCGCACGCTCTTCGCCGAGCGCGACGGCCAGGCCTACCAGCGGATCCTGCCCGCCGGCTCGGCCGCCCCGGTCGTGGAGCACGTCAGCGCGACCGAGGACGAGCTCCCCGGACTCGTCGACGCCGCCGTCCAGCGGCCGTTCGACCTCGCCGCCGAACTGCCGATCCGCGCCACGGTCGTGGAGGTGGCGCCCGACGAGCACGTCGTCGTCCTGCTCCTCCACCACATCACCACCGACGAGTGGTCCGACCGCCCGTTCCTGCGGGACCTGACCACCGCCTACACCGCCCGCCTCGACGGCGCCGCACCCGACTGGGAGCCGCTGCCCGTCCAGTACGCCGACTACGCCCTCTGGCAGCAGAAGCTCCTGGGCGACCCGGCCGACCCCGGGAGCCTCGCCGCCCGGCAGCTGGAGCACTGGCGCACGGCCCTGGCCGGCGCCCCCGAGGAACTGGAACTCCCCACCGACCGGCCCCGGCCCGCCCGCCCGGCGTTCACCGGCGCCGCGCTCGACATCACCTTCGACCCCGCCGTCCACGAGGGGCTGCGCCGCGTCGCCCGCTCCACCGGCGCCAGCATGTTCATGGTCGCCCACGCGGCCGTCGCCGCCCTGCTCCACCGGCTCGGCGCCGGCACCGACATCCCGCTCGGCGCGCCCATCGCGGGCCGGGGCGACGAGGCCCTGGACGAACTGGTCGGCTTCTTCGTCAACACCCTGGTGCTCCGCACCGACCTCGGCGGCGACCCCAGCTTCACCGAACTCCTCGGCCGGGTCCGCGAGACCGACCTCGCCGCCTTCTCCCACGCGGACGTCCCCTTCGAGTCCGTCGTGGAGAAGCTCAACCCGACCCGCTCCCTCTCCCGGAACCCGCTGTTCCAGGTGATGGTCGGCTACCACGCCCGCACCGACGGGGCACTGCGCCTGCCCGGCCTGACCGCCGGCTACCTGCCCCACCGGGTCGGCACCGCCAAGTTCGACCTCGTGTTCAGCTTCACCGAGCACACCTCCGCCGACGGCGTCGGCGACTCCCTCGGCTGCCGCCTGGAGTTCTCCACCGAACTCTTCGACCGGGAGACCGCCGAGCGCGTCGGAGACCGCCTCCGCAGGCTCGTCGGGACCCTCGTCGAGGCCCCCGACCGGCCGATCTCCGAGGCCGGGATCCTCACCGACGAGGAGCACCGTCTCGTCCTCGAAGGCTTCAACGGACCGCCCCGCGAGGTCGACGAGGAGACCCTCCCGGCGCTCTTCGCCCGGTGGGTGGCCGAACGCCCCGACGCGGTCGCCGTCGTCGAACGCTCCCGCTCGGTGACGTACGCGCAGCTCGACGCCCGCGCCAACCGCCTCGCCCGGCTGCTCGCCGACCGCGGCGTCGGCGCCGAGAGCGTCGTCGGCGTGGCCGTGCCGCGCTCGGTGGACATGATCGCCACGGTCGTCGCCGCCCAGAAGCTCGGCGCCGCGTTCCTGCCGCTCGACCTCGTCCACCCCGGCGACCGCCTCACCTACATGATCGAGAACTCGGGCGCCGCCGTCGTCGTCGGCACCGAGCCCGTCGCGGGGAAGATCCCCGACGTCCCCGGCGTACCGGTGCTCCTCCTCGACGCCCCCGCCACCGCCGCCGCGCTGGAGGCCCTGCCCGGGACCCCGCCGACCGGCGGCCCCGTCGGCCTCGACCAGGCCGCCTACGTCATCTACACCTCCGGCTCGACCGGCCGCCCCAAGGGCGTCGTCGTCCCGCACGAGGGCATCGCCAGCCTCGTCGCCACCGCCGTCGACCGCATGGGCCTCGCACACGACAGCCGCGTCCTGCAGTTCGCGTCCATCGGCTTCGACGTCTTCGCCTTCGAACTCGCCATGGCGCTCTGCCACGGCGGACGGCTCGTCCTCATCACCGACGAGGCCCGGGTCGCCGGCCCCGCCCTCACCGACTTCCTCGCCGACCAGCGGATCACCCACATGATCCTGCCGCCGTCCCTGGTGTCGGCCCTCCCCGCCGGCTGCGCCCTGCCCGAGGGATCGACCGTCCTCGTCGGCACCGAGACCGTGCCGCCGGACCTCTTCGAGCGCTTCGGCACCACCGCGAACCTCATCTGCGCGTACGGACTCACCGAGGCGACCGTCAACTCCACCCTGTGGCCCGCCCGCGAGCACGGCGGCCGCGCCACCGGCCGGGTGCCGATCGGCCGCCCCGACCCCAACACCCGCTGCTACGTCCTCGACGACCACCTGCGGCCCGTGCCGCCCGGCGTCGTCGGCGAGCTGTACGTCGCCGGCCGCGGCCTCGCCCGGGGCTACCTCGGGCAGGCCGGACTCAGCTCCGGCCGGTTCGTCGCCGACCCGTACGGCGCCCCCGGCAGCCGCATGTACCGCACCGGCGACCGGGCCCGCTGGCGCGCCGACGGCAACCTCGACTTCCTCGGCCGGGTCGACACCCAGGTGAAGATCCGCGGCTTCCGCATCGAGCTGGGCGAGATCGAGGCAGCCCTCGCCGGGCACCCCTCGGTCGCCCAGGCCGCCGTCCTGCCCGACCGCGACGGCGACATCGTCCGCCTCGTCGGCTACGCCGTCCCCGAGCCCGGCAAGGAGACGGAACAGGACCTCGACCCGCAGGAGCTGCGCGCCCACGTCGCCGCGCTGCTGCCCGAGTACATGGTCCCCGCCCTCGTCGTCCCGCTCGACGGCCCGCTGCCGCTCACCCCGAACGGCAAGCTGGACCACAAGGCACTGCCCACGCCCGACTGGTCGGCCATGACCGGCGACGCCCGGCCCGCGACCGAGACCCAGGCGCGGATCGCCGAACTGTTCTGCGAGATCCTCAAGCTCGACGGCGTCGGCGTCCACGACAGCTTCTTCGCCCTCGGCGGCCACTCCATGGCCTCCATGCGCCTCCTCGGACGCATCCGCGCCGAGTTCGGCGTCGAACTGAGCATCCGCGACGTCTTCGACGCGCTGACCGTCGCCGGCATCGCGGGCAAGCTCGACGGCGCCTCCGCCGCACGCCCCGCGCTGCGCCCGGCGGAGCACCCGGCCACCGACCCCGCGGACCTTCCGGTGGCCCCCGTACAGCGGTGGCAGTGGCAGGCGTACCGGCGGAGCCCCGGCTTCGACCACGCGCTCGTCCTGCGCTCGCCCGGCGGCCTCGACGCCGGAGCGCTCGCCACGGCGCTCACCGACGTCACCACCCGCCACGAACCGCTCCGCACCGCCTTCGCCGACCACGAGGGGACCCTGACCCGCCGCGCCGTGGAGGCCCCCGCCCTGGCCGTGGAGGAGTGCGCCGACCTCGACGCCCGCCTCGCCGAACTCGCCGCCTCGGCACCGGACCTGGAGCAGGAGGCCCCGCTGCGGGCCCGGCTGCTCACCGGCGCCGACGGCACCCAGGCGGTCCTGCTCACCCTGCACTACCTCGCCGTCGACGAATGGTCCGTGGTCCCGCTCTTCCGCGACCTGACCACCGCGTACGGTGCGCGTACGGCGGGGCGGGCCCCCGACTGGCAGCCCCTCCCCGTCGACTACACCGACTACGCCCTCTGGGCGCGCGAGGTCCTCGGCGACCTCACCGACCCGGACAGCCGGGGCGGCCGGCAGCTGGCCTACTGGCGGCGGACGCTCGAAGGCGCACCGCGCGAGCTCGCCCTGCCGGCGGAGGCCCCGGCCCCCGGCGCCGCCCCGGACGGCCGGCAGGCCGCGGGAATCGTCGAGTTCGTCCTCGACGAGCGGCTGCACGCCGACGTCGACCGGCTCGCGCAGGCCACCGGCACCAGCATGTTCATGGTGCTGCACGCGGCCCTCGCGTCCCTGCTCACCGCCCACGGCGCGGGCACCGACCTGCCCATCGGCACCATGGTCGCCGGGCGCGGCGACGACCAGCTCGCGGACCTCGTCGGCTGCTTCTTCAACACGGTCCTGCTGCGCACCGACACGGCCGGCGACCCGACCTTCGCGGAGCTCCTGACCCGCGTGCGGGAGACCACCCTGAGCGCCCTCGACCGGCAGGACGTCCCCTTCGACGAGGTCGTCCGCACGGCCGGCCTGCGACCGGAGGGCCCCCAGGTGATGGTGATCCACCACGAGCAGGCGGACCTGGAACGCCTGGAGGGCGGCGTCGGGGACCTGATCGCCGTGCCGACCGGCTCGACCCGCGCGGAGCTGACCCTCAGCTTCTACGAGCCCCGGGGCGACGGACCCGTCCACTGCGGTCTGATCCACGCCACGGAGCGACTCGGCGCCGCCAAGGCCCGCCGGCTCGCCGAAGAACTCACCACCCTGCTGCGCACCGTGACAGACGACTCCGGACAGCCCCTGTCCCAGCTGTTCGGCGTGACCCACAAGAGGAGTGACAACGCATGAGCACCAACCCCTTCGAGGACCCGCAGGGCCGCTTCCTGGTTCTGGTCAACGACGAGAACCAGCACTCGCTGTGGCCCTCCTTCGCGGAGGTCCCCGCCGGGTGGCGGACCGTCTTCGGCGAGGACACCCGCGAGGGCTGCCTGGCCTACGTGGAGTCCCACTGGACCGACCTGCGACCGGCGAGCCTGATCGCCCTCCAGGACTGACCCACCGCCACAGGCCCTGACACCGACCGCGGCCCGCGAGGGGAACTCCCCTCGCGGGCCGCGGTGTGCGCGGGGCCGGTCCGCCGTGAGAAACACGGAGGGGGGGGGGCGCGCCAGGGGGGTCCCCCCCCCCCCCCGCGGGGGCGAGGCCGCGCCCCCGGCACCACGCACCCCCGGGGGACCAGGGGGGAGGGGGCGCGGGCCGGGGGGGGGCCC
>NZ_JBEOXR010000089.1:0-20294 GCF_040296665.1 Streptomyces sp. NPDC002057 | reverse complement strand
GCCCGGCCCGCGCCCGCGCCCCCGGGGCCTGTAGTTGCCTGGGAGGTGGCAGAGGGCGCTGTCCATGGGAACTGCGCCGGGCCATCACGGAGCGCGGCCTGGGCCGGTCCCGGACCATCCCGTGGTGCAAGATCCGCGAGGTCAGCCCCGCCACCCAGGGCATCCGACCCTTCCGAACAGGCACTCCCGGCCTCGTCCTCGAAGACGGCGCCCAGGTACCACTCCATGCCCTCGCCTCCGCCTCCTCAACGGAGAACGCCGCCGACGTCGACACCATCGCGAGCGCCCACACGGCACACCTCGCCGCATGCGGCCACTGCGACGGGCCCGCACTGGATTGAGCCGTGGCAACGTCTCAGAACCCTGCCAGGGACTTGTCGAGCACTCCTCCCAGCGCACCGTAGACGCTGCACCGAACCGAGTGCCTTGCTCTGCGGCGGAGCCCGAACCCCACGACGAACAACAACGTGAAGAGCCCGACGAGGACCATCGCGGCGACAGGGCCGTAGCCGAAGGACGCGAGGGACGCGCCGCCGGTCCAGACGAGGATCGGCAGGAGTGAGCCCCGCAGTACCGTCCGGAACCTTATTCGTTCCGGGCCCGACGGCAGCACACGTTCATTCCACACGTCGATGTGGTTCCGGGTCACACAGTGTTCGGGTCGCATGGATTCATCCCACCACCGACAGCCCGAACCTTGTGTGGTGATCAGTCGAAAACTGCTCAGGGAAGACGATCCGAGAGGGACAGCCGGTCGCGCTCGCACCACCTCGGCTCCCGGCTCCAGCCCCGAGGTGCACGGCGGGCGGGCGTTCGTCGGCGCAGGCACGCGGTCGGTGGCGCAGGCCGACTACAGCGCACCCCGTGATGCGACGCGGCAGACGGTAGCCACGTACGGCGACGTCTTGGCAGACGACTCCCGCAGTCGGCCGGCCCGAGCGCCACCAGACCGACGTCATCGGACACGACAGACCCGATCCGTGAAGGCCAGTGTTCCGGCGGCCCGTTGCGCTCTTCTTCCCGCCCTGCCCTCTGCATCGCGGTCGCGCCAGGGTAGCGATCTGTGGCGACGCGGTACGTGAGGTCGCCTCCCCGGCCACTTCCACCACCACCGGGCCCAGGAAATGCCCCCACCACACTTAGGTTCCCGCTCTCCTGGTGCGTCTCAGTTCCTGATGAGAGGCTCGTAGGGGTGACCCTCGGGCTTGAAGACGAGCACGAAGCCCTCTCCGGCCCGAACGGCCATCTCCCGCAAGCGGGCCAAGGCATCTGCAGGGTCAGGGAGGTCGAGGCCGAGGGCCACGGCGGCGCGGTCTCTCCGGGCGGCGAGGTCCGGCATGTCCTCCAGGTACTCGGTCGCAAGCCCGCGACTCTCCTCGTCGGTGAAGTCCCGACAGTCGCGCCACCACGGAGCGACCAGGAGCAGCCGCAGGAGCTCGGGCAGCCCGATCGCCACCAGAGCGGCGCCCCCTTCGGAGTCGGCATAGAGGATCGGACGTTCCTCTCCACCGTCGCCGCAGAAGAAGTACGTGCCCCCGGCACCGTCGCCGGCCAACCCCTCGAGCGCAGCGCCCGAGGCGAGGTGAACGTCCTCGACGTGGTCGCCTCGGTCCAGCTCGAAGTCACCCGGCCATGCGAGGAACCGGGCTGCTTCGTGCTGCTCGCGGACGGCCGTGATCAACGATTCCATGGGCCGCAGCCTATGGCCCGCTGCGCGACCGACTTCAGGGTGGATCAGTCACATCGGTCGACACAGAGCGCGAGGGAAGGGCCCTGCACGTCAGTTGACCCCTGCGCGTGCATCGCCCGGCAGCCCGGCAGCCCGGCCGGGTGTCGGCTCGGCCTGCCCGGTTCCTCGCAGGGCGCGGCCATGAGCTGAACTCTCCAGTCGTGTTCGTTCGGTCTGCGGCATGAGACCGCCTGGGCTGGTGTAGCCCCCGCGCGCGGTCCGGTGCGGTCGTTGTCACAGGCGGCGGCTATGTTGCGGCTCGTCACGTACGCGAGCGGGGAGCGGGCAATGGTGATCGAGGTGGGGTACGCGCAGGCGTGGGATCTGGAGACTCGTGTCCCCTGGCGGCCGATATCCATGGAGGAGGCCCGTGAACGGGATGCCGACGGGCTTCCGTACGTCGTGGTGTACCGGACGGCGGGCCGCGAGGCTCCGTTGGAGGTGCGGTTCGTCTCCTGGCGGGACCACTATGCCGGGCTGTGGGTCTACGACGCGCAGGGCCGCCGTACCCACGAACTGGACCTGCGGCTGCTGGACGACCCGACGCGGCTCCTGCACCGGTACTCCGCCGGGTGGTACTACACCGGACCTGAGATGGCGGAGTTCGACGAGGCGTGCCCGCGCATCACCGTGGAGCTCTTCCCGGACGGGAGGGGGCGGCGGACCGAGGAGCCCAAGGGCAGGCACGGAGGCGCTCACATCACCGTGCCCACGCTCGGTGACGACGAGCGATGGACGCACCGGCCTGTCTTCGGAGAGTGGCCGCTTCTTTGGTCTCGGCTCCACGGGCTGACGGAGCCGCCGGTCTTCGAGATCGCCGAGGCCGCCGCGGCGGCCGATGACGGTGGCGACCTGACGCCCGCCACCTGCTGGCGTCCGCCCCGCCCCGCACAAGCCGGGCTGATCGGTGAGCTGTTCCGGCCAGGGGTGTGTGTGACCGACGGGTACCACCCCCGGATGACGGTCGTGGAGCCACGGCGCATCGGCGTGCTGAACGTGCCCAGCGGGCTGCTGGCCGTCTCCGGCCCGGACATCGACCACGGAGACGGGCCGCACATCACGGTCCCCGTCCCGCCCGGAGCGTACGTACTGGAGGAGGCGCTGGCCCGCCATACGTACCACTGCGAATGGGAGGGGAGAGAGGTCACGCGGACCGACACCACGGCCGTCCGACTGCTCGTCAGGGAGGATCCCGCCGTGTCCTGGGAGATGGTGCTCAGGTCCGACGACGACCTCCGGCTGTTCTTCGAGAACCAGATCTCCGGATTCGACACCGACGGCGCCACCGGTTGCTTCGCCGATGCCGGTGCCTGGGATCCGCTCCTCGTGCTCTTCGAGAGCCTGATGCAGGCAGACCGGTACCTGGACCCGGACGTCTACGAGGACATCAGCGACTCCATGTACCTGCTGCGCGCCCGGGACCGGGCCTCCGGCGGCGAGCTGGCGGCCTTCGCGACGACGGGGGACGGTACCTATCCCGTCTGGGTCGGCCGCTGCGAGGCCGGCGAGGTGGTCGGGGTGGTCGTGCTGACGGGGGGAATGCCCGGACTGCTCCCGGAGGCAGGAGCCACCGCCGCTGTCTGACGTGGCGGCTCATGCCCGGTCAGGGATCCGCGCATCCCGGGGTGGCCGGGCACGCCACGACCCCGCGCGGGCGGGCTGCCGCGGCTCCCGCAGTCGACCAGCCCAAGGAGTCTCCGCAGCCGGTCCGGCTCCCGCAGGACACCACGAAGGCCGGTCCCGTCCTTCCTGGGGACGGGACCGGCCTCGGCGGCGTGGGGCGGGGGGCGGGGGGTGACGCTTCCCCAGTCCCCGTTCAGCGGTTGGTCGGTCTGTTCAGCACGCTGTCGGCCGGACGGTCCTCGGGACGGCGGCGCAGTGCGGCGGTGATGGCCGCGGCCGCGCCCGCACCCTTGAAGCTGTCACCGCTGCCCGGCTGGTGGGTGCAGTACAGATGCGAGCCCAGGACGAAGAAGACCAGGGCACAGAGGGCGAAGCCGTACGTCGCCACGGTACGGATCCGGGGACTCGTACGGCGCAGCAGCGAGCGTGTCATCGCCCGGCGGTGCCGTCGGCGGGCCTGTCGCAGGTTGCTGCGGGCCGCCTTGGCGACCAGCCGGGTGCGGGCGTGTTCGCGCGCCGCGGTCTCCAGCGCGGCGTGCAGGCCGTGCGTCTGATCGTCGGTCAGCGTCTGCATCAGAGCTGCCCTCCCTCGTCGGCGAAGAGGCCATGGGGGCACCGGGCGGATCCGGTGTGGGTGGTGATGCCACGGGCCCGTTCCCGGTGCCGTCTGCCGAGCCTGGCCAGCTTCCTGGCGACCCTGGTGCCGTAGCTCTCCGGAACACCGGTGCGCAGGGCTGCCTGCGTCCAGTCGATCCCGGCGTTGATCGCGTACGCCAGGGCGACCTCGGCCTCCCGCTCGTCCAGGCCGGTCAGGACGACCGAGACACATGGGGCGTCGAGGGCGGCCAGGCGGGGAAGCGCCTGGTCCTCGGCCGACCCGGACGGGTCGGCGACGAGCTCCTCCATCGTCAGGACGCTGTCGCCGGCTTTGATCCGGTGGCCCAGCATCATCACCGTCTCGCCGCGTGCCTGGCGCTCCCACAGCGGCCGCAGAGCGAGGCGGGCGGTGGTGGTACGACGCTTGATCTCCTTGATGACCCTCTCACCGCTCCACGATGCTGCGGCCGACCACCAGTCGTCCATCAACGCGGTGGCAACCGCCTCGGAGCAGTGGTTGGCCTTCGTGACGGACATGCCGAGCCATTCGGTGGCGAACCTCGCCGGCGCCGTCGCGTCCCCCTCCAGCCACGCGCGAGCGGCGGTGATCGCCGCCCGGTACTCGGCGCTCGTCCTGACGAGGATCGGCACGGTCGTCGCGACCGCGAGGACGGCCGCCGGCAGAGGGCGGCAGAGTTCCTGGGCGGAGAACACGGTCCACGACCGGGGCCGCGGGTAGGCCCGCAGCAGGTCCTGGCGCTTCAGGCTGCCGCGAGATCCGAAGATGGTGAGCTCGCGCCCGGGCGCGGGGTCGCCATGGCCCTGGTAGTAGAGAACGACGACGTCGTCGTCGGGCAGCAGCCGCCGCAGCTCGGCGGTGTCAGGGATGGCGACGACCGGGCACGTGCCGGCGGCCAGGAGCTCGCGGCCCAGATCCGCGGCGTTGCGCGACTCGTCGTCAGGGGAGACGCCGAAGCAGAGGACCGCCGGACGGGTCCCAAGCTCTACCGGCTCCTGGAGCGGCCTGCTTTCCATGTGCTCCTCCTCAAAGGGGTTGTCCTACTCCCCAGGGGTGGCAGAAGCCGGATTGAGCAAAGAATCTTGCCTGAGTGACGCAGGTCACATCCAGGGGGCGGGCGGTGAGCGCCGGACGCCTTTCTGCGCGCCCCAGAAGGAGTTCATCGAATCCGGCGGCCGTCGCCGAAGGTCGCCAGCGCCGTACGCGCCGCAGAGCGGACGTCTTCCGGGAAGCGGCGGTCGGACGTCAGCGTGGCTTCGAGCAGAGGTGCGGCGGCGAGGGCGGGGGCGCCGATCCGGGCGATGTACCGGACTGCCGCGATGCAGGGCTCGTCGGCGTCGCCCGACCTCAGGGGCTCCAGCGCGGCCAGGAGGACCGGGACGGCGGCGTCCGGGTCGCCGGTGATCCGCCACCAGGCATGGGCGGCCTGGACCCGGGTCCACGGGCCGGGGGATTCCAGCAAGGGCCGGACCGCAGTCGCGAATCGCGTCGCCTCTGGCCCCAGCTCCGCCAAGCGGCTGAGGCTGGCGTACCCCAAGCCCCGGGATGCCGCGTCCTCCAGGAACGCCAGGAAGAGCCGTGATTCACCGGTGATCCGCCAATGGGCCCACGCCGCGTTCCGCGCGCCGTGCCATCTTCGTACGCCGTGCGGCAACGGAGCGCTGCCGTCGTGACGCGGTGGTCGCGTGATGCCGCGGAGGAGACTTTCGAGGGTGCTCGCCGCGGGCGCCGCCGCCGGGCCGATACCGCCGAGCGTGTCGCAGGCCCACCGGACGTTGCGGGTGGCGAGGGCCGACACGAGCTCAGGAACCGTCTCGCTCGCGGCGGGGCCCCACGCGGCCAGTGTCGTGAGGACCGGACGGAGGCCCTCCGTGTCGGCCGAGTCGAGGAGTGTGCGACGTATTCCGGGGAGCAGCGCGTCGGCGCGTCCCACCAGCGGGTGGAGGACCTCCCCGAGTGACGTCACCTGGAAGAACGGGAGCCCGCTGCTCGACGCCAGCCAACGGTGCACCGGGTCCAGAACCTCCGGACGGCCGAGACGGGCCAGAGCCAGCGCCGCCGGCCCGGCAACCCGGTCGAAGGAATCGTCGGCGGCCGCGATGAGCGCGGGGACGGCCGACGTGACGTCCTGTGTGGAGTCCGGCGACACGAGCCGCGCCAACACCATCGCCGCGTCGCCCCTGGCATGGAACTCGCTGGATTCCAGGACCCGGACCAAGCCGGCGACCAACTCCGGCCGGGGCGTACGCCACCGCCGCATGATCTCCCAGGCGATGGAGACCGCGCCCGCGACCAGCTCGGAGCGGTTCGAGTCGAAACCGCTCATGGCGAGGGCGATGCCACGGTCCACCTGCTCGGGCACGTCCAGCCGCAGTTCGCTCGGATCCACACCCGCGTCCACGAGCAACGTGCGCGCCCAGACGTCTCGTACCGTGTGCGTCTCCATCGTCATGGTCCGCACGCTACAGCTGTGGAATTCCCTGATCAGCAGGGCGTCTTCCGCCCTGGTCCTCGCCGCCCGGTGTCGGCCGCCGTCGGGGTCCGCCACCACACACATCGTGGCGGAGGCCTTGGCCGTGGAGTATCGGAAGAGCAACCCGTGAGAGCCGTGTCCTGGTCAGCGGCGCGGGTCAGTGATCCAGTCGTGCCACAGGTCCGTGAGGACGAGGTCAGCCAGTTTGGTGTAGCCGCCGCTGCCGGGATGGGCGCCGTCGCCGGCCAGCGCCTCCCCGGCCCAGGTGGCGTCTTCGGCGAGCGCCCGGGTCGTGGCGATGAACGGCACCTGACGCCGACGGCAGGTCGCGGCCATCTCCTCGGCGAGTTCCAGGGCCCGCCGCAGATGGCCCTCACCGGCGCCGACGACCGGGGGAGGGCCGACCACCAGCGCGGTCACCGCCCGCCGCTCGCTCTCGTCGAGGATCGACGCCAGGTTGTCCAGGCAGCGAGCCGGGTCGACGCGGACCCCGCCGTCCTCCTCCACGGTGTCGTTGCTTCCGAAGGAGACGACCAGTCGGTTGTCGGCGCCCGGCAGCGTCCGGGGCTCCACCTCCTGCCAGCAGCGACGCAGGACGTCGTCGGAGGTGTTCCGCCGTATGCCGAGATTGAAAGCCGTCACCTCATGGGCGGTTGCCTGGAGAACTCTGCCGACCCAGCCACGGTGTTCCGGGTCGCCGATCCCCTGGACGAACGAGTCACCGATGAAGGAAACGCGTATGTCTCTGCTCATCAGGTCAATCTACGGTCCGTCACCGTCACCGCGTCGTGGAGCTCGCGCACGACGGGACCGGCTCCGCCCCCGACGAACGCTGCCGGGGGCGGAGCCGCACCCCAGGACGGGGGGCCGGGTGCGCGAGGTGGGAGGGGCGGGGTCAGAACTGAAGCGACCAGGCGTTGATGTAGCCGGTGTCGTTGACCCAGTTGTCGGTGGCGCGGAGCTTCCAGGCGCCGTTGGCGGCCTTGCCGGAGGCGTCGACGGTGAACGTGCCCTGGATGTGGTCCGCGCCGTCGGCGGAGTTGTAGTTCTTCAGGAGGAACACGCCGCCGTCGGGGGCGACCAGTTCCACCTTGACGTCGCCGCGGAAGGTGTGGCGGATGTCGACGGTGACGGCGAGGTTCGAGGGGGCGTTGCCCGTGATTCCGGTGACCGTGACGGGTGACTCCACGGTGGCGTTGTCACGGATCTGGTAGTCGTCGGTGTTCTCGAACTTCGAGCCGGTGGGCGGCGGGGTGGTGTCACCGGTACCCGTGTACAAGAGCTTGTTCGGGGAGCCGGTGCGGGGGTCGGTGACCTTGTCGGGAGTCGCGTCGGCGACCAGCTTGTCGCGGACCTGGGCAGGGGTCCAGGTCGGGTTGGCGGAGAGCAGGAGGGCGGCGGCGCCGGCGACGTGCGGCGCGGCCATGGAGGTGCCGCTCATCGACTGGGAGGCGGAGTCACCGGAGTTGGAGGTGGAGACGATGCTGTCGCCGGGGGCGAAGACGTCCAGGCAGGTGCCGTAGTTGGAGCCCTGACCGTTTGACCAGCCGGTGGCGCGGGCGTCCCGGCTGTTGGTGGCGCCGACGGTGATGGCGGACGGGGTGGAGGACGGCGAGTAGGAACACGAGTCGGCGTTGTTGTTGCCGGCCGCGACGACCCACGTGACTCCGGAGGCTATGGAGGCGGCGACCGCGTCGTTCACGGACTGGGTCTTGCCTCCGCCGATGCTCATGTTGGCCACAGCCGGCTTGACCGCGTTCTTGGTGACCCAGTCGATGCCCGCGAGGACCGGGGCCCAGGTGTCACCGGAGGTGCCCTGGCAGTTCAGGACGCGAACGCCGATCAGCTTGACCCCCTTGGCGACGCCGTACGAGCTGCCGCCGACGGTGCCTGCGACGTGCGTGCCGTGTCCCTGGCAGTCGGAGGCGTTGGAGTCGTTGTCGATGAAGTCGTACCCGCTGACGGCGCGGCTGCCGAAGTCGCCGTGGCTCATGCGGATGCCGGTGTCGACGATGTAGGCGTTCACGTTGGAGGCCGTGGTGCCGTAGGTGTAGCTCTTGTCCACGGGAAGGTTGCGCTGGTCGACGCGGTCCAGGCCCCAGGAGGGCGGGCTGGGCTGGGTGCCGACCGCGTACGCCGCCGCGTCGGCTTCCACGCGGGCCACCGACGGGTCGCCGGCCAGTTGCCGCGCCTCGCTCTCGCTCATCCGCACCGCGAAGCCGCGCAGCGCGGCGGTGTACGTGTAGCGCAGACTGCCCGCGTGCCGCTGGGCCAGCGCCTTCGCGGAGGCGGGCACGTCGGCCCGGGCGACCGAGTCCTTGAAGGTCACGATGTAGGAGCCTTCGACGGCGCCGGGGCGGTCGGCGCCGACGATACGGCCTTCGCCGCCGCCCGGCGGCGTGGGTACGGCGGTGGCGGACGCGGTGGAGGCGGCCACGGCCAGCAGGGCGGCACTGGTACTGACGGCGAGCAGGCGCCGGACGGCGCGCGCTTCGAACTCCATGTCTGTGTACTCCCTTGAGAGGTGTCCGGACCTGGCTCGGGTCCGGAGGGCGGCATCCGTCGCTTCGGGGACTCCGGACACGCGCCGCCGGGGTGGGGCGGCGCGCGTCCGGAGGGTCGCCGCCGGCCGGCCGGTCAGGTCAGATCTGTTCGGATCATGACAAGGTCGGCCGTGGGTGCTCGGGTGGCCGCCTTCGGGTGTCGGCGCCCACCACGGCGGGACGGGACGGGGTTGTGCGTCGTGCGTCGTGCGTCGTATGTCGTCCGGAGTCGGCTCCGGACGACACGGGTCCGGTCACGCCGAACGACCGCGTGGGGTGCTGCCACCCCGTACGTCCACCGGCTGGGGAACCGTGGCGTACGGGGACGGCGTCACCGGACCGCCCAGAGCTTCGGTCACAGGGGAGGAACGCAGCAATCCGTACCGCTACCCAAAGAGCAGCGAGGCGGGGGCGGTGGGGGAGGGATGCGGGGGTGGGGATCTTGCCGCCCGCCGACTGTCACCCGGAGCACCCGGAGCACCCGGAGCACCCGGAGCACCCGGAGCACCCGGGAGCCCGCGCCACGCCCCTCCGGCACCCACCAGGCGTCCGGCGCAATCAGTAGGTGGCCGTCCCCTATTGCGACTTCGGCCCTTCTCCAGGTAGACCACCTGCTCAACGGCTGCCCCGAGGCCGGCTCGGGCGGATCGCCGCTCGTCGGCCAGGGGTTCCGGCCGAAGGGCCACCGCGACGTCCGGCGGACCCTCCGAGTGAGGCGGCGGTGAAAGGCGGAGCCGTGCAGAGACACCCTTTCGATACGGGCCACAGCGAAGAGGCGGCCGGCGTGGGCGGTTTCGTCGGACGGCACGAGGAGGCCCGACGCCTGCGGGAAGCGCTCCGCAGGGGGCAGAGCCTCACGGTGGTACGCGGGGAAGCCGGGACGGGAACGTCGCGGCTCGTGGACGAGGTGCTCGGCGGGCGGGAGTTCGCGGAGTGGACCCACTTGCGCGGGACGTGCTTCGGCGGCAGCGTGAACGACGTACAGTCGGCCCTCCTGCGTGCGACGAGCCCCGGCGTCGGCCTGCACGGGGAACCGTCGGCCGACCAGCGCGAGACACTCCCCAGTGCCAGTGCCAGTGCCAGTGCCAGTGCCAGTGCCAGTGCCAGTGCCAGTGCCAGTGCCAGCGACAGCGACAGCGACAGCGACAGCGACGACGACGTGAACGTGGTGCCGCTGGGTGCCGTGACCGATGCCCTGGCCGGACTGCCGTACCGCCCCGGTCTCCCCGTCCGGCCGTTCCCCCCGGTAACGGGTGTCGTGGGACTCGTCGTACCCGAGCTGGCCGACCGGTTGCCGCGCCCACCCGTGGCGGCGGGCGACGCGGAGGTGCGACGCGGACTGCTACCCCGCGCGATCAGGGCGTTGCTGGCATCGCTCGGTGACACCGTGCTGGTCCTGGAGGAGATCCATCACGCGGACCCGGCGACCGTCCGCCTGCTCCACCACCTCGCGGGAGCGATGCCGACCGGACTGCGGCTCGTCGTCACGGAGGACTCCGCACCGGGGCTGCCCGTCCTGGGTGTCCGTGGGGCGGCAGGGACTCGGTTCGAGGAGGTCGGCCTACGGCCCTGGACGCCGGAGGAGACGGACGAGTGCGTCCGGCGGTGGCTCGGCGGCCGCCGGTCGGTAGGGACGGACGAACGCCGGGACCTCGCGGCGCTCGTTCACGAGCTGTCGGGAGGACTGCCCGGGGCCGCCGTCGCACTGCTGGAGGAGGCCGGCGAGCTGCTGAGGGCGGGCGGGTCGGACGCCACGCCCACCGGGGCGTTGCTCACAGCCGTACGGGAGACGGGGGTGCCCGTTCGCGTGCGGCGTGAGCTGGCCCGGCGGTGTGCACCGCTCAGCGGGGACGCTCGCCGGATGGTCGCCGCGGCGGCGGTCCTCGGCCGTCCCGTGCCCGTCGACCTCCTGGCCGACGTGGCGGACGTCGCACCCGGACGGGCAGAGGCGGCCGTGGACGTGTGCGGAAGACAGTCCGTACTGCGGACCGAGGGACCCGGCCCCGCCTTCCGGCATCCGCTGGATCGCCGGGCCGCGCTGGAGCGGGTACCGGGGCACGACCTGGCCCGGTTGAGCCTGCGTGCCGCCCGCGTCCTGCACCGGAACGGCGACGGGCCGCTGCCGCTGACCGACCTCGCCCGGCTGTACACGGCCGCCGGACGGGTACGCGACGGCCTGCGCTGCCTTGTCGCGGCTGCCGACCGGGCCGCCGCCTCCGGCGACTACGCCACCGCGACCAGCCTCTACACCCGGGCCGTCGCCGAGGATCCGCGTGCCGGGGGACGGATCCGAACCGCCGCGAAGCTGGCGCGCACGGCGCAACTGGCGCGCGCCGGCGAACACGTGGTGGCCGCCGTGCGGACGGTCCTGGACGAGGACGACCCGCCACCGCGTCTGCGCGGTGAGATCCGCCTGCACCTGAGTGTTGTCCTGCGCAACCAGAGCGGAGGGGCGCTGGACAGCCTCAACGAGGTCGCCCGCGCCATCCCGGACCTGGAGGCGTCCGACCCGCAGACCGCGGCCCGCGCCATGGCGGTCGCCGCCATTCCCTCCATCCAGGGATGGCCCGTCGGCCGGCACCAGAGCTGGCTGGATCGCGCTGAGACGCTCGTCGAGAGGGTCACCGATCCGGTGGGCCGCGCCGCCATCGCCGCCAACCGGGCCACCGCGTTGATGCTGCTGGGGGACCCGCGGGCCTGGCACGCCGCGGAAGCCCTGCGCGGTCCGGCCGGCTCCGCGATGGAGGCGGCGCACCACGCCCGGGGCTGGACCAACCTGGCGCACGCGTCCAGCGCCCTCGGTTACGGTGCCCGGGCGCGGGACTTCCTCGACCGGGCCGTCGAAGGGCTCGCCGACTCCAGCAGCCCGTACCTCGAAGGGCTCGTCCAGACCGCAGGGCTCGTGCTCGCCTGGCACGCGGGCCACTGGCACGACCTGCACACCGCCGCCGACCACACCACCCGGCTCTACCAGGAGATACCCGACCTGACCGCCGAGGCGATGCTCGTCCGCGGCCTGACCGCGTTGCACGTGCTCGGCGATGTTCCCCGGGCCCGCCACGACCTCGCGGAGGCCGCCCGTACCACTCGCTACGACACGGGGTTCATCCTCACCGCCTCGGCCGCGGCCACCGCCCGCGTCCACCTCGAAGCCGGACGGCCCGGACAGGCCTGCGACGCCGTCGAGCAGGTCCTGCACCGGCTGGAGCGCACCGGCGGCTGGGTGTGGGCCGGCGAGGTGCTGCCCGTCGCGGTCGAAGCCCTCCACGGGAGCGGCCAGACATCGCGGGCCCGGCGACTCGTCGACGACTTCGCGGCCGGGACCGAGGACCGCGACGCGCCCGCCCCACGCACCGCCCTGGCCATGTGCGAGGCCCTGCTCGCCCAGGCCGCGGACCGGCCGGACGAGGCGGTCCGACTGCTGACGGACGCCGAGACGCGCTGGCGGCAGCTCGGCCGGCCCCTCGACGCCGCACGGGCCGCGGAGGCCCGCGGACGCTGCCTGCTCGGCCTGCACGGAGAGTCGGCGGCGGGCGGTATCCAGGACGTGGTCGAGGTGTACCGCCGGCTGGGTGCCCGCTGGGACGTGGCCCGCTGCCAACGACTCCTGCGCCGCCACGCCATCGTCACCACCCACCGCCGCGGCCGCATCGGCTACGGCGACCAGTTGTCCCCGCGCGAACAGGAGGTCGCCCGCCTCGTCGTCCAGGGGCGTGCCAACCGGGACATCGCCGAGAGCCTGGTGCTCTCCACCCGGACCGTGGAACACCACGTGGCACGCATCATGCGGAAGCTGAACGCCTCGTCCAGGACCGACATCGCCCTGACAGGGTGGAGGGACGACGAGAGCACGGCCTCGGGCCCGGGCGGACCGCCAGGAAGCACCGCGGGCGGGGAGGTGCCCCTGCCGTCCTCTCGGAGCGGGAAGGGCAGGGGATACGAGTAGCCGCCGCCTGAACCGCCGCGCCTCTCCACGCCCTCGCGGCCTACGAGTAGCCGCCGCCTGAACCACCGCGCGCCTCCACGCCCGCGCGGCCCCGACGGCTCAGAAGGGAGCCCGTGAGGACACCATGGGCATCACCCCTGCCCCCCCCCGGCTCTCATGACACGGTCGTCGTGGCTCAGTAGCGGAGCAGCCCGGCGTCGATCCGCTCCCACGCGGCCCGCAGTTCGGCGAGCCGGGCCGGTTCGAGGGGCGCCCGGTCGGCTTGCTCGCGGGCGTCCTCGGAGAGGTCGAAGAGCTGGTCGCGACCGGACTTGCCGCGGTAGTACTTCCAGTCGCCGCGGCGCAGTGCCCGTTCGCCCCGCACCCGCCAGAAGAGGTCGCGCTCCGGCGGCTCGGTGCCGCGCAGCAGATGCCCGGCGAGGCTGGTGCCGTCGAGGGGGTACGCCGGATGGGGGCGGGCACCTGCCAGGTCGAGCAGGGTCGCCGTCCAGTCGGGAGTGAACACCGGCAGGTCGCTGACCTGGCCTCCGTCGACCCGGGCGGGCCAGCGCAGGATGGAGGGAACGCGGATGCCGCCCTCCTGGAGTGAGCCCTTGTTGCCCGCGAGCGGCCAGTTGTAGGAGAAGCGTTCGCCGCCGTTGTCGCTGGCGAAGAAGACGAGGGTGTCCTGGTCCTGGCCGGAGCGCTTCAGCGCCTTCAGGACCTGCCCGATCGAGCGGTCGAGGTCCTCGACCATCTCCTTGTACTTCTCGATGGAGCCGCCGTCCTGGTGCCAGAGCGCGGACCGGTCGCCGGCCTTGATGCGACGGACGATCTCCGCGCTGGCCTCCGTGTCGCCGTCGGCGATCCAGGGCCAGTGCGGGGTGGTGAAGTTCAGGTTGAGCAGCCAGGGCTTGTCGTGGTCACGGCTGACGTACTCGCTCGCCCGCTCGGTGAGTATCCGCGTGTAGTAGCGCAGATCCTTGTACTCGGCGTCGCCCTCGTAGAGGTCGTACTCGCCGCCGAGACCGAGCTTGGAGTAGTACTCCAGGGCCCCGCCGAAGTTGCCGAAGAACTCGTCCCATCCGGATCGGGTGGGGGAGTAGTCGGGCAGGTAGCCGCAGTGCCACTTGCCGATCAGGGCCGTGGCGTAGCCGGAGTCCCGCAGGAGCGAGGCGAGCGTCGGGTGGGTGGGTTCCAGGCCGACGGACTTGTCGGCGATCGGCTCGGCCAGCCCTCCCTTCGTACGTCCCGGGTACCGGCCCGTGTAGAGACTGAACCGGGTGGGGGAGCAGGTCGCGGACCCGGAGTAGGCGTCGGTGAATCTGACGCCCTCCCGGGCGAGACGGTCCAGGTGCGGGGTGCGTATGTGCGGGGAGCCGTAGGAGGAGAGGTCGGCCCAGCCGAGGTCGTCGCCCAGGATGAAGAGGATGTTGGGCCGTCGGGAATGGCGACGGGGGTGCGCGGCACGGAAGGGACGCTCCTGCGGGTCGGCCGTCGGGCTCGCCTGAGCGGCGGGCGCGGTGACGCCGAGGGCAGCCGCGGCAGCGGCACCGGCGGCGACCCCGCCCAGGGCGCGGCGGGACAGGGGTGTGGACATACAGACCTCCAGCAGGACGTGCGGACATGCCTCCGGAGTCCTGCCGTGCGGGGCGAACCGAGGAGCATGGAAATACGAGGTGAGTGGACGGGCAGCCGTCAGCGGCAGCGACAGACAGCGCTCGCGACACGGACGAGGTCCACGTGTCGCCGCTGAACGAGGGTGACCGAGGGGTCACGCGAGGGCTGCATGAGGCAGGAGTCTCGCCGAGACGATGAGGGTCGTCAACAGCGAACGGGCAGGTCGACGCGCGTAGTTCGCATGATCGACATGACCACGCCCCCGGGAGCCGGGCACGTCCCCGGGAGCCGGGCACGCGCACGCAGGGCCGGATGGCCCCGTGGCTCGCCTCGTCCAGCGGTCCGGGCGCTGTCGTGGGGGGACGGCCGAGAACAGGGCGGTACCAGCGGCGCCCGGTGCGGCAGGAGAGCCGCGAGACGGCAGAGGAGCCGCGAGACGGCAGGAGAGCCGCGAGACGGCAGCAGGGCTCGGACCGCGCGTCGCGGTCCGAGCCCTGCTCTGTGCGGTGCGGCCCTGGGGCCGCACGGCGTCAGCTCTGTGCGGTGTCGTCGCCCGTCTGCCCGGCGGCCTCGGCTGCGCCTGCCTTCTCGCGCATCTTGCGCACCAGCTCCGCCTTCTGGTCGGCGGCGCCCTGGCGGTCGAGGTTGCGGTGGGGACCGTTGTTCTGACGTTCGGCGCGGGACAGCCTCTTGCGCTGTCCGCCGCCCTGGCCCACGGGGTTGTTGATGTTCTTGCTCACGGTCATGGGTTCTCCCGGGAATGATGTGAAGTGATCGACGGATTCATCGGTGGGGGATGGGCGCGGCGACGCCGAGCGACGTCAGCAGGGGCCCATCACGCTCTCACTCGTAAATCGGCGGCTGGAAGAACATGCCAAAGACGTTACCTGCTTCCGTCGACCCCTCACACCATGCTTCTCGCCTCCCCCGGGCTTCGGCCAGGCCTTCGCCGGTCACGGTGAGCGCCCGAGACTGGGAACCTCCCCACCCGCGTTTGCATACAGTGAGAGAATGTCAGCAGAAACTTGAAACTTCTTTACTGTTCTTGCGCTACGGTTGCGTTCGTGACGCGACGACTTGCTCAGGTAGCGAAAAAGGTGGGAGTCAGCGAAGCCACGGTCAGCCGGGTTCTCAACGGCAAGCCCGGGGTTTCCGAGGTGACCCGCCAGTCCGTACTCACCGCCCTGGACGTCCTGGGGTACGAGCGTCCCACGCAGCTCAGAGGCGAGCGGGCCCGTCTGGTGGGGCTCGTCCTGCCCGAGCTGCAGAACCCCATCTTCCCCGCCTTCGCCGAGGTCATCGGTGGTTCGCTGGCACAGCAGGGGCTGACGCCCGTGCTCTGTACCCAGACCAAGGGCGGCGTATCGGAAGCCGACTACGTGGACCTGCTCCTGCAGCAGCAGGTGTCCGGCGTCATCTTCGCCGGCGGCCTCTTCGCCCAGGCCGATGCCCCGCACGAGCACTACCGGCAGCTGGCGGACCGGAAGATTCCCGTCGTGCTCGTCAACGCACCCATCGAGGGCCTGGACTTCCCGTGCGTCTCCTGTGACGACATGGCGGCCGTCGAGCAGGCCTGGCGGCATCTCTCCTCTCTGGGGCATGAGCGCATCGGGCTGGTCCTCGGACCCGAGGACCACATTCCCTCGCGCCGGAAGCTGGCTGCGGCGCGCGTAGCCGCGGCCGCGGTGGGGACGGTGCTGCCGGAGGATTTCGTCGAGCGCTCGATGTTCTCCCTGGAGGGCGGGCAGCTGGCTGCCGGGCGTCTCTGGGACCGTGGGGTGACGGCCGTCATCTGTGCGAGCGACCCCTTGGCTCTCGGCGCCATCAGGGCCGCCCGCCGACGTGGCTTCGCGGTTCCGGCCGATGTGTCCGTGCTCGGATTCGACGACTCCGCCTTCATGAACTGCACCGAGCCGCCGTTGTCGACCGTGCGGCAGCCGATCGAGGCCATGGGGCGCGCCGCCGTGGACCTGCTGTGTGCCCAGATCCAGGGCGCGCAGGCTCACGCCGGTGAGCTTCTCTTCGAGCCCGAGCTGGTGGTCCGCGGCTCGACCGCCCCGCCACTGCACGCCTGAACCGTCGCGGGGCCGAGTCCGGCACTCCCCTCTGATGCGGATCCTCGGATGGTCGCCGTGGTGCTGCCGGCGACCTACCGGCGGAGACGTGCACCCCGTGTCGCCCCGTCTCCACGGCGACGCCGTTTCCAGAACATTCGCGGGGGCGTGGTCCGCGACCGGCTGCCGCGCCGTGCCGCTGTGCCCCCTGACGCCCGGCGGAGCCACCGCGCTCCGTTCCTGCCGCGAATGACGGCGACGAGGCTACGCACGGTGGGCGAACCGCCACGAAGGCGGCGATCAATTCCATAGGCCGTCCATTCATACCTTTTTGGTCCCGGCGGCCGGCCAGGTTCCCGAGTGTGTCGAGCTGCGCGCCGACGTGCGAGTTGCCCGGCGTCCGGTGAATCGCCTCCGTCGTCCGACTTGTCCGGGGCCCTCGTCGACGGCAGGGAGGCCTCCAACTGGGCAGTCCTGTCATGCCCGTTGACAAAGTGGTGACCTGGCGGAAACCTGTCACCTGGTCATCGCAAAAGATTGACTGAAAAGCTCAAAAAGACTCGCTAGCACTCACATGTTCCGTCTCTGAGCATGGAAGGTGCCGTGCGAGGACTCTGTCGACGTTCATCCCGTGCTTCCGCCCCCCAGGCCAGCCCTCCTCACCCGGTGCTGTTCGCGCCGCCGGCAGGGCGCGTCACGGTCGGCCGCTCGGGTGAGGAATCAAGAGGACTCTTCATGCGATCGAGATACCAGGGCCGACGAGTGATCGTCGGTTCGGTGATGGCGGGCCTGATAGGGGTGGGGATGCTCCCCGCTCCCGCCCATGCCGCGGAGGGCCCCAACCTGGCCCTGGGCAAGCCCGCCAGCGCGGGCGGCGCGAACGGCAGCTACGTCGCCGGCAATGTGACGGACGGAAGCCAGGCGTCCTACTGGGAGGGTCCCAACGGGGCGCTTCCGCAGTGGGTACAGGTCGACCTGGGGGCGAGCACCGAAGTCGACCGGGTCGCGCTGAAGCTTCCCGCTTCCTGGGGCGCGCGGGTCCAGACCCTGAGCGTGCTGGGCAGCACGGACGGATCCTCGTTCGCGACGCTCTCGGGATCGGGCGCGCGCACCTTCGACCCGGCCAACGCCAACACCGTCAGCATCCCCGTCACCGCGACCACGGCCCGCTTCATCCGCGTACAGGTGGCGGCGAACACCGGATGGAACGCGGCGCAGCTCTCCGAGCTGGAGATCTTCGGCGAGGACGGCGGGGGCGGCCCGGTCGAGCCGGAGCCGACCGGCACCAACCTGGCGAGGAACAAGCCGATCGAGGCCTCCTCCGTCACCCAGTCGTACGTGGCCGCCAACGCGAACGACGACAACGCCGCCACCTACTGGGAGTCGGCCGGCTTCCCCGCCACCCTGACGGCGAAACTCGGCGCCAACGCCCAGGTCGAGGCGGTCAAGATCCGGCTCAACCCGGACCAGGCGTGGGGTCCGCGGACGCAGGCCATCGAGGTGCTCGGGCGTGAGCAGTCGGCCACCGGGTTCATCTCCCTCAAGGCCCGCGCCGACTACCAGTTCAGCCCCTCCTCGGGCGGAAACACCATCACCATCCCGGTCACCGGCCGGTACGCCGATGTCCAGCTGAAGTTCTTCAGCAACAGCGGTGCTCCCGGGGCGCAGGTCGCCGAGTTCCAGGTGGTGGGTACCGCCGCCCCGAACCCGGACCTCACGGTCACCGACCTCGTATGGACCCCTTCCTCCCCCTCGGAGACGGACTCCGTCGAGGTCAGCGCGACCGTCCGCAACGCCGGCACCGCCGCCTCGCCGGCGACGTCGGTCCAGGTGAGCCTCGAAGGTGCCGTGGCCGGCTCCGCGCAGGTGGGTGCGCTCGCGGCAGGTGCGTCCACGACCGTCAAGGTCGCGGTCGGCAAGAAGGCGATGGGCAACTACACGGTGTCCGCCGTCGTCGACCCGGCGAACACCGTTGTCGAGCAGGACGACACCAACAACAGCCGGACCGGCTCTTCCAAGCTGGTCGTCGGTCAGGCACCCGGCCCCGACCTCACGGTCACCGCGATCACGCCGAACCCGGCCGCTCCGGCCATCGGCGCGCAGGTCGCCTTCACCGCCACGGTCCAGAACAGGGGCACCACGGGTGTCGCCGCCGGGTCCGTCACGCGGCTGGCCGCCGGAACCACCACGCTGAACGGGACGACCCCCGCGGTCGCCGCCGGCCAGTCGGTCCAGGTGCCGCTCACGGGCACCTGGACCGCCGTGAGCGGGGGAGTCACCCTCACCGCGACGGCTGATGCCACCGCGACCGTGGCGGAGACGAACGAGACCAACAACGTCTTCTCCCGGTCGCTCGTCGTCGGCCGGGGCGCGGCCGTTCCGTACACGGAGTACGAGGCGGAGGACGCCCGCTACCAGGGCACCCTGCTCACGGCCGACCAGAAGCGGACCTTCGGGCACACCAACTTCGCCACCGAGTCCTCCGGCCGCAAGTCGGTGCGTCTCAACTCCACGGGTGAGTTCGTCGAGTTCACCTCCACCAACGCGTCCAACTCCATCGTGGTGCGCAACTCCATCCCGGACGCCTCGTCCGGTGGCGGCGCCGAAGCCACGATCAGCCTCTACGCCAACGACGTCTTCGTCCGCAAGCTGAACCTGACGTCGAAGCACAGCTGGCTGTACGGGACGACCGATGACCCCGAGGGCCTGACGAACGCGCCGGGTGCCGACGCGCGCCGGCTGTTCGACGAGTCCCACGCGCTGCTGGCCCAGAGCTACCCGGCCGGGACCAAGTTCCGGCTGCAGCGTGATGCGGGGGACTCGGCCTCCTTCTACATCATCGACCTCATCGACCTGGAGCAGGTGGCGCCCCCGACCGCCCAGCCGGCCGGCTGCGTGTCGATCACGAACTACGGCGCGGTGCCGAACGACGGCATCGACGACACCGACGCGCTCCAGCGTGCGGTGACCGCCGACCAGAAGGGCGAGATCTCCTGCGTGTGGATCCCGGCGGGCCAGTGGCGCCAGGAGCAGAAGATCCTCACCGACGACCCGCTGAACCGGGGTATCTACAACACCGTCGGCATCAGGGACGTGACGATCCGGGGTGCGGGCATGTGGCACTCCCAGCTCTACACCCTCACCCCGCCGCACCAGGCGGGCGGCATCAACCACCCGCACGAGGGCAACTTCGGCTTCGACATCGACCACAA
The DNA here is from genome assembly GCF_040296665.1 of Streptomyces sp. NPDC002057. Classification (NCBI taxonomy): domain Bacteria; kingdom Bacillati; phylum Actinomycetota; class Actinomycetes; order Kitasatosporales; family Streptomycetaceae; genus Streptomyces; species Streptomyces sp. NPDC002057. The sequence goes on along the minus strand of NZ_JBEOXR010000089.1, from coordinate 499 downwards.
CACCCAGATCTCCGACATCGCCATCTTCGGCTCCGGCACGATCCGGGGCAACAACGGCACCGAGGAAGGCGGCGTCGGCCTCAACGGCCGCTTCGGCAAGAACACCAAGATCAGCAACGTCTGGATCGAGCACGCCAACGTCGGCGTCTGGGCCGGCCGCGACTACACCAACATCCCCGAGCTGTGGGGGCCGGGTGACGGGGTCGAGTTCTCGGGCATGCGGATCCGCAACACCTACGCCGACGGCATCAACTTCGCCAACGGCACCCGTAACTCCACCGTCTTCAACTCGTCCTTCCGTAACAACGGTGACGACGCGCTGGCGGTCTGGGCGTCCAAGTACGTCAAGGACACCTCGGTGGACATCGGCTCCAACAACCACTTCCGCAACAACACCATCCAGTTGCCCTGGCGGGCCAACGGCATCGCGGTCTACGGCGGCTTCGGCAACACCATCGAGAACAACATCATCTCCGACACGATGAACTACCCCGGCATC
>NZ_JBEOXR010000088.1:0-21136 GCF_040296665.1 Streptomyces sp. NPDC002057 | reverse complement strand
TGCGGTGTGCTCTTGCGTTCTGGACCCCCCCCGTCAGCCCGCCCCCCACGACCAGGGCCGCCGGGGCCGCCACCACCGCCCGGACGCCCCCCCGGGCGCTTTTCCGCAGCCGGGCCGAACGGCTGTACGGCCGGCGGTACGAGGGCCGTGCGGCCGGGGGACCACCGGGAGCCGGAGGTACGCCGAAGGGGCCCGCAGCACGAGTGCTGCGGGCCCCTTCGACTGCCGGTGACGTCTACCGACTCAGGCGTCGGCGTCCCGGCGCAGACGCGGCTTCAAGTCCTTGAAGCGCGCCAGCAGACCGTTGACGAAGGTCGGGGACTCGTCCGTGGAGAACTCCTTGGCGAGCTGCACCGCCTCGTCGATCGCGACCGCGTCCGGCGTGCCGTCCTCCCAGATCAGCTCGTACGCGCCGAGGCGCACGATGTTCCGGTCGGCGACGGGCATCCGGTCGAGGTCCCAGTCCACCGCGTAGGTCGCGATGAGCTCGTCGATCCGCGCCACGTGGGCGGCGTATCCCTCGACCAGCTGCATGGTGAAATCGTTGACCGGCGGCTGACGGTCGTCCGACCGCGCGTGCCGGACCTGGTCCGCGAGGACCTCCTGGACGGAGGCACCACGCTGGTCCGCCTCGAAGAGGATCTGGAAGGCGCGCTTGCGCGCCTTGCTCCGAGCGGCCACGGTTACTTGTTCACCCGGCCGAGGTAGTCGCTGGTGCGGGTGTCGACCTTGACCTTCTCGCCGGTGCTGATGAAGAGCGGGACCTGGATCTCGTGGCCGGTCTCCAGCGTGGCGGGCTTGGTGCCGCCGGTGGAGCGGTCGCCCTGGACGCCCGGGTCGGTGTGCTTGATGACCAGCTCGACGGCGGCCGGGAGCTCGACGTAGAGCACCTCGCCCTCGTGCTGGGCGACCGAGGCGGTGAAGCCCTCGATCAGGAAGTTGGCGGCGTCGCCGACCGACTTGCGGTCGACCATCAGCTGGTCGTAGGTCTCCTCGTCCATGAAGACGAAGTAGTCGCCGTCCATGTAGGAGAACTGCATGTCGCGGCGGTCGATGGTGGCCGTCTCGACCTTGGTGCCGGCGTTGAACGTCTTGTCGACGACCTTGCCGGAGAGCACGCTCTTCAGCTTGGTGCGCACGAAGGCCGGGCCCTTGCCGGGCTTGACGTGCTGGAACTCGACGACGGACCAGAGCTGGCCGCCGTCGAGCTTGAGCACCATGCCGTTCTTGAGGTCGTTCGTGGAAGCCACGGTTGCGAAATCTCCTGGACTGACGTGGGACCGTGGAGGCGTACGCGCCTCACAGCGCGAGCAGCTCCTTGGTCGTGATGGTGAGTAGCTCGGGTCCGCCGTCCGCCTCCTGGCGCACGACGAGCGTGTCATCGATCCGGACCCCGCCCCGGCCCGGGAGGTGGACCCCCGGTTCGACGGTGACCGGCACACAAGCGTCCAGTTTACCCATGGCCGAGGGTGAGAGCTGCGGGTCCTCGTCGATTTCGAGCCCCACCCCGTGCCCGGTGAGGGGTACGGCGGCCTCCGCGTGCCCCGCCGCGTCCAGGATCTGGCGGGCCGCCCGGTCCACGTCCCGGTACTCCGCGCCCGGTACCAGGGACTCCCGTCCGGCCCGCTGAGCGGCGAAGACGAGCTCGTACAGCTCGATCTGCCAGTCGGCCGGGGCCGTCCCTATGACGAAGGTGCGACCGATCTCGCACCGGTAGCCGCGGTAGTCGGCGCCGAGACAGACGGAGAGGAAATCACCCTCCTCGACCCGGCGGTCGGTCGGCCGGTGGCCACGCCGTCCGGAGTGCGGGCCGGTGGCCACCGAGGTGGGGAAGGCGGCGCCGTCGGCGCCGTGGTCGACGAGGCGCCGCTCCAGTTCCAACGCGAGGTGGCGCTCGGTCCGCCCCACCAGGATCGACTCCAGGAGCTCGCCGAGCGCCTGGTCGGCGATCTCGGCGGCGATGCGCAGACAGGCGATCTCGTCCTCGTCCTTGACGATCCTGAGCTGCTCGACGGCGCAGGCGAGGTCGGCGAGACGCAGTCCGGGCGCGACGGAGCCCATGGCCCGGTGACGGGCCACCGTCAGATCGTGCTCCTCGACGGCGAGCGCGTCGGCGCCCGCCCGGCGGGCGAGGTCGACGGCGGCGACGGCCGGATCCGCGCCCCCCACGGGGAGGACCTGCCGGCGGAGGAGTTCGTCGAGCCGTCCGTCGGCCGGTTCACCGCTGGGCGCGACCGCGCAGAGCAGGACGTCCGCGTCCGGCTCGGGCCCGACGAGGAGGACCGCGCCGGGGGGCGAGCCACCCGCGAGATAGCGGACGTTGGCGGGGCGGGAGACCAGGGCCGCCGGGCTGCCCGCGGCCGCGCAGCGATCGCGCAGCCGTACACGGCGGTCCGCATACACCTCTGACATGCTCCGAGCCTACGAGCAGCGCGCCGCGGCGGCCTGTTCTGCGCGGCCGCCCGAGGCAGGGGGCCCGCCCTCCCGGCCGGGGCCCCGCGCCGGTCCGGGGACCGGCCCGGCAGCCCCGGAGGTCACCAGGTGGGCGGGCTGGCGATCGCCCGGGCGAGGATGTCGTCGAGGACCCGGGCGGTGGTCTCGACGTCGTACGTGGAGTTGTCGATGATCGGCAGGCCGGAGCCGTACCAGCCGGCCATGCGTCCGTGGATGGCGGCGACCTCCTCGTCCGAGAGGCGCCGGTTGCCGCTGCGCTCGGCGTTCCGCTCCAGGACGACCTCCAGGCCGGGCAGGAGCACCACCGGCAGGAGGCCGGGGCCGACATGGCGCTTCCAGCCGCCCAGGCCGACGACGGGCCGGTCGGGGAAGACGGCGTCGTCGACGATGCAGGAGATGCCGTTGGCGAGGAAGTTGCGCGCGGCGAAGCCGCAGGTGCGGCGGGCGAGCCGGTACTGCGCCTCGGAGTGCTCGTTCCACCCGGACTGAGGGTCGGCGAAACCGGAGCAGACCCACTCGCGGACGTCGTCGAGGCTGATGTGCGCGGTGGGCACCCGGCGGCGCTGGGCCCAGTGCCGGGCCACGGTCGTCTTCCCGGCCCCCGCCGGGCCGATGAGGAGGACGGCGAGGGTGGCCGCGCCGGTACCGAGGCCGTGCTCCACCGGCGGCGCGAGCGGCGCGGCGACGGGCGGCAGCGGTACCTGGCCGGTGAGGTCGCCTCGCTGGGGAGCCACGCCGGGGTAGTGGGAGCCGCCCGGGTGCTGCGGCCCGCCGGAACGCTGCGGCGCCGCTCCGGGGGCGCCCCAGCCGGCCGCCCCGGGCCCCGCGGGGGGCGAGGCCTGCGGAGGAGCGGTACGCGGGGGCGGCGAGGCGTGCGACGGCGCGGCGTGCGACGGCCCGGGGCCGCCGGCCTGGACGGTCGGGTGCACACCGAGCCGGGGCCCGGCGGGCGGCCCGGGGTACGGGGTGCCCGGCGGAGGCGGCGGAACGGGCGGACTCCCGCCCTGGACACCGCTCCCCGCACCGGGGACGGTCTCGGGTCCGGCACCGGGGCCGCCCCCGGACACCGGAACGGGTCCCTGCCCGAGGCCGGAGCCCTGACCAGGACCGGATCCGGGAACGGGTCCCTGCCCGAGGCCGGAACCCTGTCCGGCTCCGGGTCCCTGCCCGAGTCCGGGGCCAGGGCTCTGCCCGACGCCCGGGCTCTGCGCGACCCCGGGGCCCGGTCCCTGCCCGACGCCGGGCCCCTGCCCCGGGCCGGAGCCCTGGGCAGTGCTCTGGCCGGGCGCCTGGCCCGATCGCTCGGGCGGTGGCAGCGGACCCCCCACTGCGTGCTGCATCCGGTGCCACTCCGTCTCGTACGCTCGTACGCCTGATGTATCCGGTGCGCCGGAACGTTACCGCCCCCGGCCCCCACACGGGGAACGGCCGGGGACTCCCCCTGGTGCCCGGCCGGCCTGGTGCCCTCTCAGCCGGCCAGTTCCTCGGCGAGCGCCCGCAGGGCCAGCCGGTAGGAACCGATCCCGAACCCGGCGACCGTCCCGGTCGCCACGGCCGCGACGACCGAGGTGTGCCGGAACTCCTCCCGGCCGTAGGGGTTCGAGATGTGCACCTCGATCAGCGGGGCCGTCCGCTGCGCGGCCGCGTCCCGCATCCCGTACGAGTAGTGGGTGAACGCACCCGGGTTGATGATCACGGGGACCGAACGGTCGGCCGCCTCGTGGAGCCAGCGGATCATCTCGCCCTCGTCGTTGGTCTCCCGCACCTCGACGTCGAAGCCGAGCTCCGCGCCGAGGGTGCGGCAGGACTCGACGAGCCCCTTGTAGGAGGTGGCGCCGTAGATGTCGGGCTCGCGGGAGCCGAGCCGGCCGAGGTTGGGGCCGTTGAGCACCAGAACCGGACGCGGCTCGCTCACGCCGACACCTCGCCGTACGCGGCGATCAGGACCGCCGGGTCGGGGCCCTCCAGGACGGTCGGCCTGCCGATGCCGTCGAGCACGATGAAGCGGAGCAGGTCGCCGCGGGACTTCTTGTCGACCCGCATGGTCTCCAGGAGCTTCGGCCACTGGTCGCCGCGGTAGGTGAGCGGCAGCCCGACGGACTCCAGGACGGCGCGGTGCCGGTCGGCGGTGGCGTCGTCGAGGCGCCCGGCCAGGCGGCCGAGTTCGGCGGCGAAGACCATGCCGACGGAGACGGCGGCGCCGTGACGCCACTTGTACCGCTCGTTCTTCTCGATGGCGTGGGCGAGGGTGTGGCCGTAGTTGAGGATCTCCCGGCGGCCGGACTCCTTGAGGTCGCCGGAGACGACCTCGGCCTTGACCTGGATCGAGCGGACGAGCAGCTCGGCGGTGTGCGGGCCGGCCGGGGTGCGGGCGGCCTGCGGGTCCGCCTCGATGAGGTCGAGGATCACCGGGTCGACGATGAAGCCGGCCTTGATGATCTCCGCGAGACCGCTGACGTAGTCGTTGACCGGCAGCGAGTCGAGGGCGGCCAGGTCGCAGAGGACCCCGGCGGGCGGGTGGAAGGCGCCGACGAGGTTCTTGCCCTCGGCGGTGTTGATGCCCGTCTTGCCGCCGACGGCCGCGTCGACCATGGCCAGGACCGTGGTCGGCACGGCGATCCAGCGGACGCCCCGCAGCCAGGTCGCGGCCACGAAGCCGGCCAGGTCGGTGGTGGCGCCGCCACCCACACCGACGACGACGTCGCTGCGCGTGAAGCCGGTCTGGCCGAGCGCCTTCCAGCAGTAGGCGGCGACCTCGACGGTCTTCGCCTCCTCGGCGTTCGGCACCTGGATGGCGACCGCCTCGTAGCCCTGGTCCGCGAGGTCGGCGCGGAGCGCCTCACCCGTGTCGGCGAGCGCCTCCGGGTGGATCACGGCGACCCGCTTGGCCTGGTTGCCGATCAGGGCCGGGAGCTCGCCGAGCAGCTGCCGGCCGACCAGCACCTCGTACGGATCCGTGCCCGCGCTGCCCGCGACAGGGATGCGGGTGACTTCCTGGTCCGTCGTCATGCGTCCTTCTTCAGATCCAGTGCCGAGAGGACCGCGTCCGCGACCTCTTCGGGGGTGCGGTCGTCGGTCGTGACGACGGCCCGCGCGACTTCGGTGTACAGATGGCGGCGCGCCTCCATCAGCTCGCGCCACTGGCGGCGCGGGTTGACGGCGAGCAGCGGCCGCGCGGTGTTCAGGCCGACGCGCCGGACCGCCTCCTCGACGTCCATCGAGAGGTACGCGACGGGCAGCCCGGCGAGGAGGGCGCGGGTGCCGGCGTCGAGGATCGCGCCGCCGCCGAGGGCGAGGACGCCCTCGTGTCCGGCGACGGCCGCGGCGACCGCGTCCCGTTCGAGGGCGCGGAAGTGCTCCTCGCCGTCCTCGACGAAGATGTCGGAGATCTCGCGTCCCTCGGCGGCGACGATGTCGGCGTCGGTGTCCCGGTAGGGCGCGCCGAGCCGTTCGGCCAGGAGCGCGCCCACCGTGGACTTGCCGGAGCCCATGGGTCCGACGAGGACGACCAGTGGCCCGGCGGTCACCGGATGGACAGGTTGTCGAGGTACGACCGCACGTTGCGGCGGGTCTCGGGGACGCTGTCGCCGCCGAACTTCTCGACGACGGCGTCCGCGAGGACGAGCGCGACCATGGCCTCGGCGACGATGCCGGCGGCGGGGACGGCGCACACGTCGGAACGCTGGTGGTGGGCGGCCGCGGCCTCGCCGGTGGCGACGTCGATGGTGGCGAGGGCGCGCGGGACGGTCGCGATGGGCTTCATCGCGGCGCGGACGCGCAGCAGCTCGCCGGTGGTCAGGCCGCCCTCGGTGCCGCCGGAGCGGCCGGAGGTGCGCTTGATGCCGTCCTCGGTGCGGACGATCTCGTCGTGGGCCTTCGAGCCGGGCACGCGGGCCAGGTCGAAGCCGTCGCCGACCTCGACTCCCTTGATGGCCTGGATGCCCATGAGGGCCGCGGCGAGCCGGGCGTCGAGACGCCGGTCCCAGTGGACGTGCGAACCGAGGCCGACGGGGACGCCGTAGGCCAGGACCTCGACGACTCCGCCGAGGGTGTCGCCGTCCTTGTGGGCCTGGTCGATCTCCGCGACCATCGCCTTCGACGCGTCGGCGTCGAGGCAGCGGACCGGGTCGGCGTCGAGCCTCTCGACGTCGGCGGGGGTCGGGTAGACGCCGTACGGCGCCTTGGCGGCGGCCAGCTCGACGACGTGCGACACGATCTCGATGCCCGCGGCCTCCTTGATGAAGGAGCGGGCGACGGCGCCGAGCGCGACACGGGCGGCGGTCTCCCGGGCGCTGGCGCGCTCAAGGATCGGCCGTGCCTCGTCGAAGCCGTACTTCTGCATGCCGGCGAGGTCGGCGTGGCCGGGCCGGGGCCGGGTCAGGGGGGCGTTGCGGCCCGTCTCCTTGAGCTCGGCGGGGTCGACCGGGTCGGCCGACATGACCTTCTCCCACTTGGGCCACTCGGTGTTGCCGACCATGACGGCGATCGGGGAGCCGAGGGAGAGTCCGTGGCGGACTCCGCCCAGGAAGGTGATCTCGTCCTGCTCGAACTTCATCCGGGCGCCACGCCCATAGCCGAGGCGTCGCCGCGCGAGGTGGTCCGCCACCAGCTCTGTGGTGACCGGGACGCCGGCGGGAAGACCCTCCAACGTCGCGACCAGCGCGGGTCCGTGGGATTCCCCAGCGGTCAGCCAACGCAACCTGCTCAACGATGCTCCTCATGCTCGCGCCTGGGCACTGCGACGGCGCGGCCGGGTGCGCGGCCCTGGCCCGCCATCCCCGATCCTCCCACGTCCGGGGCGTCCACTTGGTCGCCGGTCCAGCTATCGGACGCGCGTCCCGCCCTCCGGGAGGGTCCGCTCCCCCTCCTGGAGGGGCTCCTCGTCCTCCGGGGCGTGGGCGGAACGCTTCCGCAGCCAGGAGACGAAGCCGTACACGACGGTCGATCCGAAAAGTCCCAGCACGGTGTACCGCGCCCATGCGGGCAGGTCGCTGAAGAACCCCACCCAGAGAAATCGCACCACGTCGAAAGCGGCGTCCCACTTGGACGCCAACACCAGTTCCCCGCTCATGTCCCCCGTGCTCTCCCCCTGCGGCGCCGGTCGGTCCCCGGCGCCGTCCGTTCCCTACCGGGCGGCCAGCGCCCGCTCCCCCGCCGCGCGCATCGCGGCCAGCGGCGCCCTGGGGACGCCGGTCATCTGCTCGACCTGGAGGACGGCCTGGTGGACGAGGAGGTCGAGGCCGCCGACCACCTTTCCGCCGCGCTCGGACCAGGCCGCGGCGAGCGCCGTCGGCCAGGGGTCGTACAGGACGTCGAAGAGGGTCCCCGCGGTGTCCGGCACGGCGCTCGCCAGGGCGTTCGTCGTACCGGCCGGGGTGGTCGCGACGACCAGCGGGGCGGTGAACGCCTCCGCCGCGTCGTCCCAGGCCGCGGTACGGACGTCCACCCCGAGCCGCTCGCCCCAGCCCCGCATCTCCTCGGCGCGCGCCTCGCTCCGTACGTACGCGGTGACGGGCCCGGCGCAGATCCGGGCCAGCGCGGCGAGCGCGGAGGAGGCGGTGGCTCCGGCGCCGAGGATCGCCGCCGAGTCCACCTTCTCGACGCCCCGCTCGCGCAGGGCCGCGATCATGCCGGGGATGTCCGTGTTGTCGCCGACCCGTCGCCCGTCCTCGCGGAGGACGACGGTGTTCACCGCCTCGACGGAGGCGGCCGTCTCGCTGATCTCGTCGAGCAGCGGGATGATCGCCCGCTTGAGCGGCATGGTCAGCGAGAGCCCGGCCCAGGTGCCGTCCAGTTCGCCGACGAAGCCGGCGAGCCCGGCCTCGTCGACCTCGAAGCGGTCGTACGACCAGCCGTCGAGGCCGAGTTCGGCGTACGCGGCCCGGTGCAGGACCGGGGAGAGCGAGTGGGCGATCGGCGATCCCAGGACCGCCGCGCGGCGTGGTGACGCCATCAGTTCTTCCTCGACTCGTTGAACTGGTCGACGAGCTTCTGGTGCTCGGCGTTCGTCCTCGTGAACTTGGAGGTCTTGCCGTCGAGCGAGATGAAGTAGTACCACCCGTCGTTCGTCGGGTTGAGCGCGCCCTGGAGCGCCTCCAGTCCGGGGTTGCCGATCGGACCGGGCGGCAGACCCTTGACGAAGTACGTGTTGTACGGGCTGTTGTACTTCCGGACCTCCGCGAGCGAGAGGTCCAGCTTGCTCTGGTTCTTGATGTAGTTGTACGTCGAGTCGAACTCGAGCCCGCCGAAGGTCTGCGGGTTCGACGGCTTGAGCCGGTTGTAGACGACCTCTCCCATCTTGCGGAAGTCGTCGTGCGACGTGCCCTCCGCCTGGACGAGGCTGGCGATCGTGACGATCTCCCAGGGGCTGTCGACCCCGAGCTCCTGCGCCTTGGCCTCCAGGTCGAGCTTGGCGTACTCCTGGTTCGCGCGGCCGACCATCTTGCGGAGCGCGTCCTCGGGCTTGCTGCCCTTGGCCACCGGGTAGCTCGCCGGGAAGAGGAAGCCCTCCAGCGGGTCCTTCACGTTCTTGTGGTTCACCGCCCATTCCGGGAGGCCGAGCTCGCCGGCCCGGGTCTTGGCGATGCCCTTCGTCGTACCGGCTTCGAGGCCGAGCTTCTTGTCGATCTGCTCGTAGACCCAGACGTTGCGCCGGCCCTCGGGGATGACGAAGTTGCTCTGGCTGGCCGGGTCGAGCATCAGCGTGACCGCGCTCTCCGCCGACATCTCCTTCTTGAGCGTGTAGACGCCCGCCTGGATGGAGTTGCCCTTCGGGTTCTGCAGCTGCGCCGAGACGAAGGCGTCGACGCTCTTGACGACGCCCGCCTTCTTCAGGATGTTGCCGATCTCGTTGCCGTACGCGCCCTTGGGGATCTCGATCTGGATGTCCCCGCTGCCGCTGCCCACGTAGTCCTCGGCCGCGCCGAACTGGCCCTGCCAGAACTGGTAGCCGAAGTACCCGATGCCGCCGACGCCGCCGACCAGGACGACCGCGACGACCAGGCAGGCCGCGCCGTTCTTGCCTTTGCGCTTCTTCGCCTTGCTCCGGCGTTCGCGATCGCCGCCGCGGGGGCTTCGGCCGCCGCGACCGGGCTCCTCCTCGTCACCGTCGTCCGGCTCGTCGTCACCGGTGAAGAAGGGGTGCTTCTCCTCCTCCGGCTCGGGACGCGCCTCTTCCTCCGGCTCCCAGTCGACGACCGGCTCCGGCGGGTTCTGCCGGCGGCCGGGGGGCTGGGGCGGGGGGTAGGCCTCGGGGGTGCCGTAGAGGTCCGGGTTCTGACCGCCGTACGGATCGGCCGGGGGCGTGCCGTACGGCATGGCCGCCTGGCCCGTCTCCCAGTTGCCGTCGTACTGCTGTCCGAGGTTCCCGGGCGTGTCGTAACCGCCCGGGTACCCCGTCCCGTACTGCTGCTGTTCGTACGACTGCTGGTACTGCTGAGGCTGGTGCTGCGCCTGCTGCTGGTGCTGCTGCGCCTGCTGCTGGTGCTGCTGCGCCTGCTGCTGGTACTGCTGCGGGTCGACGTACCCCTGCGGCTGCTGCTGGTACTGCTGCTGAGCATGCTGCTGGTACGGGTCGGCCTCGTAGCCCTGGCCTCCCTGGCCGTACGAGTCCTCGTAACCGTGACCGCCCTGGCCGTACTGGTTCGGCTGCTGCGGATGCGGGTACTGCTGCTGGCCCTCCCACCCCTGGTCCCCGTAGAGCGGGTCCCCGGGGTGCCACGGTTCGGAGCCTGGGCTCCGGCCATACTCAGTCATCGATCCCCAAAACAGCCGCGAGGCTTCCGGACGATCCGCCTCTACGTAGTGCGGCAGCTGTTCGAACACCGCCGCATCGCGCGGAACGTTACCGTATCGCGATCAGATGACCACTTCGACGCCCTCACCGGGCGGATTACCTGATACCCGTTCGGACTCAAGAGCGTTCTGAAGGATGATCACAGCGGCGGCCTGGTCGATGACGGACCGCCCCTTCTTCGCCTTCACCCCGGAGGCCCGCAGCCCCTGGGTCGCGGTGACCGTGGTCATCCGCTCGTCGACCAGCCGGACCGGCACCGGGGCGATGCCCTTGGCCATCTCCCCGGCGAAGGCACGGACCTTCGTCGCGGCCGGGCCCTCCCGCCCGCTGAGCGAGCGGGGCAGACCCACGACGACCTCGATCGGCTCGTACTCCTCGACGATCTGGCGGAGCCGCCGGTGGGCGGCCGGGACGTCACGCCCCGGCACGGTCTCCACCGGCGTCGCGAGGACCCCGTCGGGGTCGCACGAGGCGACCCCGATCCGGGCGTCCCCGACGTCCACCGCGATACGGCGGCCGCGGCGCATCGTCACGCGGTCTCCACCACGAGGCGCTCGACGGCGGCGATGGCCTCGCCGACGGCCTCCGGGTTCTGGCCGCCGCCCTGGGCGACGTCCGGCTTGCCGCCGCCACCGCCACCGAGGGTCTTGGCGGCGGTGCGGACCAGCTCGCCGGCCTTGAGACCGCGCTCGCGGGCGGCCTCGTTGGTGGCGATGACGGTCAGCGGCTTGCCGTTGGCCGTGGTGAACAGGGCGACGACGGCCGGGCGGCCGCCCGAGATGCGCCCGCGCACGTCGAGGACGAGCCTGCGCAGGTCGTCGGCGCCGGTGCCGTCCGGGACCTGACCGGTCACCAGGGCGACGCCGCGGATGTCCTGGGCGGAGTCGACGAGCCCGGCGGCGGCCTGGAGGACCTTCTCCGCGCGGAACTTCTCGATCTCCTTCTCGGCGTCCTTCAGCTTGCCGAGCATGGAGGAGATCTTCTCCGGCAGCTCCTCCGGGCGGCCCTTGACCAGCTCCTGGAGCTGGGCGACGACCGTGTGCTCCCTGGCGAGGAAGTTGTACGCGTCGACGCCGACGAGGGCCTCGATGCGACGCACGCCGGAGCCGATGGAGGACTCGCCGAGCAGCTTCACCAGACCCAGCTGCGCGGTGTTGTGGACGTGCGTACCGCCGCACAGCTCCTTGGAGAAGTCGCCGATGGTGACGACGCGGACCTGCTCGCCGTACTTCTCGCCGAACTCGGCGATGGCGCCCTGGCGCTTAGCCTCGTCGATCGGCATGACCTCGGCGTGGACCTCCAGCTCGCGCGAGAGGACCTCGTTGATCTTCTGCTCGACGTCGGTGAGGACCGCGCCGGGCACGGCGTTCGGCGAACCGAAGTCGAAGCGGAAGCGGCCGGGCTGGTTCTCGGAACCGGCCTGGGCGGCCGTCGGGCCGAGGGCGTCGCGCAGCGCCTGGTGGGTGAGGTGGGTGGCCGAGTGGGCACGGGCGATGGCCCGGCGGCGGCGCACGTCGATGGTGGCGTAGGCGGTGGCGCCCACGGTCACCTCGCCGACCTGCACGGAGCCCTTGTGCACGGAGACGCCCGGGACCGGCTGCTGGACGTCGCGGACCTCGATGACGGCGCCGCTGTGCAGCTTGATCCGGCCCTGGTCGGCGATCTGGCCGCCGCCCTCGGCGTAGAAGGGGGTGCGGTCGAGGACGACCTCGACGTCGTCGCCCTCGGAGGCGGCCGGCGCGGGAACGCCGTTGACGAGGAGACCGACGACCGTGGTCTCGCCCTCGGTGTTGGTGTAGCCGGTGAACTGGGTGGCGCCGCTGGTGTCGGCGATCTCCCGGTACGAGGTGACGTCGGCGTGGCCGGTCTTCTTGGCCCTGGCGTCGGCCTTGGCGCGGTCCCGCTGCTCCGTCATCAGGCGGCGGAAGCCGTCCTCGTCCACGGCGAGGCCCTGCTCGGCGGCCATCTCCAGGGTGAGGTCGATCGGGAAGCCCCAGGTGTCGTGGAGCAGGAACGCCTTGTCGCCGGAGAGGATCGTGCCGCCGGAGGCCTTGGTCTCGGTGACGGCGGTGTCGAGGATGTTGGTGCCGCCCTTGAGGGCCTTCAGGAAGGCGGCCTCTTCGGCGAGGGCGACGGTCTCGATGCGCTTGCGGTCGGTGACGAGCTCCGGGTACTGCTCGCCCATCGTGTCGATCACGGTGTCGACGAGCTCCTGGACCACCGGACCGGTGGCGCCGAGCAGGCGCATGTTGCGGACGGCGCGGCGCATGATGCGGCGCAGGACGTAGCCGCGGCCCTCGTTGCCGGGGGTGACGCCGTCGCCGATGAGCATGACGGACGTGCGCATGTGGTCGGCGACGACGCGCAGCGAGACGTCGCTGTCGTGGGCCTTGCCGTAGGCGACGCCGGTGAGTTCGGTGGCCTTGTCGATGACGACCTGGAGGGTGTCCGTCTCGTACATGTTCTGGACGCCCTGGAGGATCATCGCCAGGCGCTCCAGGCCGAGGCCCGTGTCGATGTTCTTCGACGGGAGCTCGCCGAGGATCGGGAAGTCGTCCTTGCCCGTGCCCTCACCGCGCTCGTACTGCATGAAGACCAGGTTCCAGATCTCCACGTACCGCTCGTCGTTGACGGCCGGGCCGCCCTCGACGCCGAAATCGGGGCCGCGGTCGTAGTTGATCTCGGAGCAGGGGCCGCAGGGTCCGGGGACGCCCATCGACCAGTAGTTGTCCTTCTTGCCGAGGCGCTGGATCCGCTCGGCGGGGACGCCGACGACGTCGCGCCAGATCTGCTCGGCCTCGTCGTCCTCCTGGTAGACGGTGATCCAGAGCTTCTCCGGCTCCAGCCCGTAGCCGCCGTGCTCGACCGAGGAGGTCAGCAGCTCCCAGGCGAGCTTGATGGCGCCTTCCTTGAAGTAGTCGCCGAAGGAGAAGTTGCCGCACATCTGGAAGAACGTGCCGTGGCGGGTGGTCTTGCCGACCTCTTCGATGTCCGGCGTACGGACACACTTCTGCACACTGGAGGCGCGCGAGAAGGGCGGCTTGACCTCGCCCAGGAAGTAGGGCTTGAAGGGCACCATGCCGGCGGGGACGAGCAGCAGAGTCGGGTCGTCCGCGATGAGCGACGCCGAAGGGACGACGGTGTGCCCGCGCTCCTCGAAGAAGCTCAGCCAGCGGCGGCGGATTTCAGCCGACTCCATCAGTGGTCCTCATTCCGGTTGTACGAGATCGTGGGAATTGAATGCGTGGTCGGGTACGGGGCGGTGCCGAGCGCGGTCCTGCGGCGCGGCTCCGGAAGCTCATGGCCCGGGTCGGGTGCGTCCAGGCCGAGCGCCTCCTCCAGTTCGGCCTCCCGCCGGACCATGCCCACCCTCACGTCGAGGGCGAAGTCCTTGAGGCGGTGGCCGGCGTCGATCGCCTTGTTCGCGGCCTGGGCCGCGAGGCTCTCGGGGGTCAGCTGCTTCAGCTTCCGGTTGACCTTGGCGGTGGCCCACACGCCGGCGGCTGCGCCGGCCGTGAACCAGAACGTACGGCGGAACATCGCGGTCAGCCCTTCTGCTTCCGGCGTCGCGAGGACGGCACGGTACGGCCGACGACCACGGTACGGCGCGAGGTGGCCCGCGGCGCGTCCTCGCCGTCCCCGCCCCGGCCGAGCGCCTTGCGCACCCCGTAGCCGAAGGCGGCGACCTTGACGAGCGGGCCTCCGAAGGTGGAGGCGACCGTGGAGGAGAGCGCGGAGGCGTTGGAGGTGACCTCCTGGACGTCCGAGGCGATGGCGTCGACCCGGTCGAGCTGGGTCTGCGCCGAGCGGACGGTCGCGGAGGCGTCGGCGAGCAGGGGAACGGCCTGCTCGGTCACGTCCGCCACCATCTTGGTGGTCGCCCTGAGCGTCTGGGCCAGCCTCACCAGCACCACGGCGAGAAAGGAGACCAGGATCGCCCAGAAGACGGCCACCAGGATCCCGGCAACCTCTCCACCGGTCACGCTGCACCGCTCTCTGCTGTCGTCGGATCTGTTGAAAGTCGTCCCCCGAGCCTATCGCGCCCGGGCTCTCCCGCCGTACCGCATTACCGCCCGCAGGACGGGAGTTACGGGAACCGATTGTACGGAGAGCGCGGGGGTGAGTACGCTCCGTGTCCCATGCGACGGAGCAATCTCCCGGCGGAGCTGAACCGGTTCGTCGGACGGGTCGCCGAGCAGGCCGCGCTGACGGCGCTCCTCGACGCGTCCCGCCTGGTCACGGTCGTGGGCGTGGGCGGGGTCGGCAAGACCCGGCTGGCGCTGCGGGCCGCCGCGGGCGTGGAGAAACGCTACGTCGACGGGATCCGGCTCGTCGAGCTCGCGCCGCTGCGCGACGCCCACCTCATCGAGTACGCCCTGGCCGAGGCGCTCGGCCTGACCGACCACACCCCGAGGACCCCGCGCGAGGTGCTTCTGGAGCACCTCGCGGAGCGGCGGACGCTGCTGGTCGTCGACGGTTTCGAGCACCTGGTCGAGCAGTGCGCGCCGCTGGTCCGGGAACTCCTGGAGCGCGCCCCCGGGCTCACCGTCCTGGCGGCCGGACGGCGGCCGCTGCGGGTGGCGGGCGAGGCCGTCCTCCGGCTGGCGCCGCTGGGCGTGGAGGACGCGATGACCCTGCTCGCGGAACGGGCGGCGGAGGCGGGCGCGCCGGCCCCTCCGGCCGGGGAGGACGCCGTACGGGAGCTGTGCCGGCGGCTCGACGGGATTCCACTGGCCCTCGAACTCGCGGCCGGCCGCCTCCCGCTCCTCTCCGTCCGGCAGATGCTGTGCCGCCTCGACGACCGCTTCCGGCTCCTCGCCGACGGCGCGCGCGGGGCGCTCCCCCGGCACCGGACGCTGCGCACCGCCATCGGCTGGAGCCACGAGCTGTGCACCCCGGAGGAGCGGCTCCTCTGGGCGCGGCTCTCCGTCTTCCCCGGCCCCTTCGACCTGGAGGCGGTGGAGTACGTGTGCGGGGGACCGGAGCTGCCGCCGGAGCGGGTCCTGGATCTGCTCGGCGGGCTGCTCGCCCAGTCGCTGCTCACCCGGGAGGACACCCCCGTGGGTCCCGCGTACCGGATGCTCGACACGGTCGCCGCGTACGGGGCCGAGTGGCTGGCGGCGCTCGACGACACCGAGCGGATGCGGCGGCGGCACCGCGACTGGTACATGGGCCTGGCCACCTGGTGCGAGCTGGAGTGGTTCAGCCCGCGCCAGGCGGAGGTGGCGGCCCTGACGGAGGTGGCGCTGCCGCACCTGCGGGCCGCTCTCGACCTCTGTCTGGAGGTCCCGGAGGACACCCATCTCGCCCAGCACCTGGCGGGCACGCTCTGGTTCGCGTGGGTGGGCTGCGGGCGTCTGTCCGAGGGCCGGCACTGGCTGGAGCGGTCGCTCACCCTGGAGTCGGGGCACGAGGAGGCGCGGCTGAAGGCGCTGTGGGTGCTCGGTTACGTGGCCGTCCTCCAGGGGGACGGTACGGCGGCGGTGGCGGCGCTGCACGAGTGCGGGGAGCGGGCCAGGTCCTCGCACAACGCGCTGGCGGAGGCGTACGCGACGCACCGGATGGGCTGTCTCGCGCTGCTCACGGACGACATGCCGAGGGCCGAGGAGCTGATCGGGCGGGCGCTCGACGCCTACCGCGAGCTCGGTGAGCTGAACAGCAACGTGCTGATGGGGCAGATCGAGGTGGCCCTGGCGCGGGCCTTCCGGGGCGATCTGGAGGGGGCGGTCGCCCTCTGCCGGGAGGTGCGGGAGATCTGCGAGGAGCGGGGCGAGCTGTGGGCCCGGGCGTACGCCCTCTACGTCCTGGCGTACTCGGCGTGGACCCGGGGCGCGTACGCGGAGGCGCGGGAGCTGCTCACCGAGTGCGTGTCCATCAACCACACCTTCCGCGATCTGGTGGGCCTCGTCCTGGCGGTCGAGCTGCTGGCCCTGGTGACGGTCAGCGAGGGCCACGCGGCGGAGGCGGCGGTCCTCCAGGGGGCGGCGGTGCCGGTGTGGGAGACGGTGGGGGTCCGGCTCTTCGGCTCGGAGGCGTTCGACGCGCCGAGGACGCTGTGCCGGCAGCGGGCGGAGGAGGCGCTGGGGGCGGCGGCGTACGGCGCCGCCTTCCGGGAGGGCCAGGGGCTCTCGGCGGCGGAGGTCGTGGAGCGGGCGCTCGCGGCCCGTCGGGATCCGGCCGTCGACGGCCCGGCCGCGGCGTCCGCGCCGCGGCCCTTCCGCAGGGCCGGGTCGACCGCTCTCCCGGGAACGCGGAAGCCCGCCGGCTCCCCCACCGGAAAGGGCGGGGAAGCGGCGGGCTGAACACCGCGGGGGTGGTACTTCGCCGGAGCTGGGATCAGCGGGCGTAGTACTCGACGACCAGCTGCTCGTCGCAGATGACCGGGATTTCCTTGCGGTTCGGGTCGCGGTCGAGGCGGAAGGCCAGGGCCTTCAGGTTGACCTGCAGGTAGCGCGGGGTCTCACCGTCGGCGGCGAAGCCACCCTCACGGGCGACCTCGAACAGCGGCTTGGTGCGGCTGCGCTCGCGGACCATCACGACGTCGTCGGGACGGACGCGGAACGACGGCTTGTCGACCTTGCCACCGTTGACCTGGATGTGGCCGTGGACGACCATCTGACGGGCCTGGTAGATGGTGCGGGCGATGCCCGAACGCAGGACCAGGGCGTCGAGGCGACGCTCGAGCTCGACGACCAGCGCCTCGCCCGTCTTGCCCTCGGCCTTCTTGGCACGGTCGTAGGCGCGGGCCATCTGGCGCTCGCTGATGTCGTACTGGGCGCGCAGACGCTGCTTCTCGAGCAGACGGACCTTGTAGTCCGAGTTCTGCTTGCGGCCACGGCCGTGCTCGCCCGGCGGGTAGGGGCGGGCCTCGAAGTACTTGACAGCCTTCGGGGTCAGCGCGATACCGAGCGCACGCGACTTCTTGACCTTGGGACGCGACTGGTTAGGCACGTTCTCCAGACCTCCGTTGTAGGTTAGGTTAGGCTCACCTTACTCAAGGAGATCGCATGTCTCGCCCGGGGAACACCACACGCATCACGGACGGCAACACAAAGAACGACGCCCAATCCACGGATGAAGCCCTGGATGGCATCGATACGACGGAGGTCCGATCAGCTCATGGTCAGCCGCGTCCCAGCGGGCTTGAAATCGCGCGGATGCCGTCAGCAGCCGAGCGCACACGAACTCTCGTACAGAGTACATGCTCCGGAGTGCTGCTGATTCCGGGGGGTGAGGGCCACCGGCCCGAGCTGCTCGCGCCCGAGGCGCGGGCGGTCGGGCCCGAGGGCGAGATCTTCCTGCTCTACCCGGCCGACGCGCCGCCCGTACGGGCCGCCACGCACGCCCAGGACGACGAGCTGCCGGTCGTTCTCGAACTCACCGACGTCGCCCCCGTCTCCGTCCCCCACCGTATCCGGGGCCGCGCCTGGGTCAGCGGCTGGCTCACCTCGCTCCCCGGTGTGGCCGGTCCCGGACGGACGATGCTGCGCCTCGAGGTCGGCGAGGCCCGCGTGGACGACCTCTGGGGCACCGGCGAGATCGACGCCGAGGAGTTCGCCGCCGCCTCCCCCGACCCGCTGCACACCCACGAGACGGAACTCCTCCAGCATCTGCACACGGCCCACGGGGACCGGCTGCGCGAGCTGACCGCCCTGCTCGGCGAGCGCTCGGCCTCCCTCGTCCCCAGCCGTGACGTCGCCCCGCTCGCCCTCGACCGCTTCGGTCTGCGGGTCCGCTTCAGCTCCGGCCCCGGGGACTGCTTCGACGCCCGCTTCGACTTCCCCGAGCCGGTACGGGAGATCTCCGGACTCCGCCGCGAGATGCACCGGCTCTTCGAGGCCGCCCGCGCCTGAGGCCCCGGCGCGACCCGTCACCGGCAGGCGGCGAGCAGCTCCTCCAGCGCCTTCTTCTCCGGCGGCGAGACCGTGAGCCCGTACTTCGCCTTGATCCCGGTCCAGCGCCGGCCGTACTCGCACCCGTACGCCGTCCGTGGCGGCCGCCACTTGTCCGGGGTCCTGCTGCTCTTCTCGTAGTTCGTCGCCTTGTCGGTGGCGAGCAGCACGTCCAGGTCGTTGGCGTACGCCAGCCGCCGCTCCGGCGTCCACGCCCAGGCACCCGCACGCCAGGCCGCGCCGAGGGCGACGACGTGATCGGTCTGGATCCGGGAGGCCCTGCGGTACGAGTAGGGCAACTCCTCCCCGGTGTACGGGTCGTGCAGCACGCCGGACAGGACCACGCACGGGTTCCGGTCACCGAGCCGTACGTCGTCGAGGTCCCGGCGCAGCACGTCGTCCCGGGTGTCACAGCCGTTGCGCCCACCGGGGGCGTCGGTCTCGTCGGACCAGCCGTCCCCGAACTCCGCCCGCTCGTACATCTGCCAGTTCACGCCCCGGGCCACCTTCAGGGCCGCGAGCCGCGTCCGCGCCTCGGCGGGGGTGGGCGGGAAGCCGGGGGTGACGAGGGGAAGGGCGGACGAGGGGGTGGGCGCGGGCTCCTCCGCCCGACCGGGTGCGCACGCGACGACGGTCAACGCCAGGAGGAGCACTCCCGCTCTACGGATCATGGGGCGAGGCTAGAGGTCCGGGGTCCGGGGTGCGGGTCCGGAGCACGGGCGCCGCGCGGGTGGACCGCGCCCACCCGTTCCGCCCCGCCGAACGGGCCCACCGCCGGCGGGCGCCTACTCGTCGCCCTTCAGCCGGGCTCGCACCCGCTCCACCACGTCCGCGTACCTCGCCTCCGCTCCGTAGCGCGTCGGCTCGTAGTAGTGGCGGCCGTGGATCGTGTCCGGCGCGTACTGCTGGGCCGCGATGCCGCCCGGTACGTCGTGCGGGTAGACGTAGCCCTGGGCGTGGCCCAGTTTGGCCGCGCCCTTGTAGTGGCCGTCCCGCAGGTGGGCGGGGACCGAACCCGCGAGGCCGTTGCGCACGTCCGCCAGGGCGGCGCCGATCGCCGTCGTCGCCGCGTTCGACTTCGGGGCCAGGGCCAGGGCGATGGTCGCGTGGCTCAGGGTGAGCGCCGCCTCGGGGAAACCGATCATCGCGACGGCCTGGGCGGCCGCGACCGCGATCGGCAGCGCGTTCGGGTCGGCGAGGCCGATGTCCTCGCTCGCGGAGATCATCAGGCGGCGGGCGATGAACCGCGGGTCCTCCCCCGCCTCGATCATCCGCGCCAGGTAGTGCAGGGCCGCGTCCACGTCGGAGCCGCGGATCGACTTGATGAGCGCGCTGGCCACGTCGTAGTGCTGGTCGCCGTCGCGGTCGTACTTCACGGCCGCCCGGTCGACGGTCTCCTCGACCGTCTGGAGCGTGATCTCCGGCTCACCCTTGGCGATCGCGGCGCCGGCGGCCGCCTCCAGGGCGGTCAGCGCGCGCCGGGCGTCGCCGCCGGCGACACGGAGGAGATGGGCCTCGGCGTCCTCCGGCAGGGTCACCGCCCCGCCGAGACCGCGCTCGCCGGTGAGGGCCCGCGCCATCAGAGCGCTCAGGTCCTCGTCGGTGAGCGGCTCCAGGGTGAGGAGCAGCGAGCGGGAGAGGAGCGGGGAGATGATCGAGAAGTAGGGGTTCTCGGTGGTGGCGGCGATCAGCGTCACCCAGCGGTTCTCCACGGCGGGCAGCAGTGAGTCCTGCTGGGCCTTGGAGAAGCGGTGGATCTCGTCGAGGAAGAGGACGGTCTCCTTGCCGTAGCCGCCGACCGCGCGCCGGGCGCCGTCGATGACGGCCCGGACCTCCTTGACGCCCGCGGTGATCGCCGACAGCTCCACGAACCGCTTGTTGGTGGCCTTGGAGACGACGTACGCCAGGGTGGTCTTCCCGATGCCCGGCGGGCCCCAGAGGATCACCGAGGAGGCTCCGGCGGGGCCGCCGTCCCCCTCGCCGACGAGCCGGCGCAGGGGCGATCCGGGCTTGAGCAGGTGCTGCTGGCCCACCACCTCGTCGAGGGTGCGCGGGCGCATCCGGACGGCCAGCGGGCTGCTGGCGGGGTCCTTCTCCTGGCGGTCTTCGGCTGCTGCGGTAAAGAGGTCGGGCTCCACAGTCATGAAGCCTAGGTCACCGCACCGACAACGCCGTCCGGGCCGGTCAGCTCGTCCAGAAGTCCCACCAGCGGGTCAGGATCAGCATGCCGATGATCCCGATGTGCAGGACGGGGAGGATCCAGGTGAACTCGTCGAAGAAGGTCCTGAGGCCGCGGGGGGCGGGGATGACGCCGTGGCGGACGTTGTGCGAGGTCACGTACCAGAACATGACGATGGTGGCGACCCAGGCCAGGCAGCACCAGAGGCAGAGCGAGTTGATCTCGTACAGCGACTGGTACATGAGCCAGGTGCAGAAACCGACGCCGAGGAGGGTGCCGGCGTTGAGGCCGAGCCAGTACCAGCGGCGGTAGCGGGCGCCGGCGAGCAGGGCCACCCCGATGGCGATCACCATGGCGTACGTGACGAGGCCGAGCATCGGGTTCGGGAAGCCGAAGACCGAGGCCTGCTCGCTCTTCATGATGTTGCCGCAGGAGACGATCGGGTTGAGGCTGCACCCCGGGACGAAGTCGGGGTCCTCCAGGAGCTTGAACTTGTCGATCGTGATGACCCAGGCGGCGAGCACCCCGGCCGCTCCGGTGATCACGAGGAGCCAGGCGAAGGCCCTGCTCGCCCCGATCGTGCCGTCCTCGTGCCGGCCGGACGCGGCCTCGTCCACCGCTGCCTTCGTCATGTCGCCTTTTCCCTCGCTCGCGGGCCTTGTGGGCACGGTCATTCTGCCGTACGGGGGACCCGGCCCACCGTTCGGCGGGGATAAGTGAGGGGGACATAAGGGCGAAGCGGAGGGGCCCGGCTGCGGTGTGGCGGGCACGATCCCTCCCTCGCCGAGGCGGGCGGCGACCCCCGAGCGTTCCAGG